>NZ_JAAAMT010000059.1 GCF_009905435.1 Pseudomonas sp. R5(2019) | reverse complement strand
CGATGGGCCGCGCAGCGGCCCCGGCGATTCTGAAATCACCTGCACTTACTAGCTCAATCGCCGATGCCAATGGCCTCAGGGGCCGCTGCGCGGCCCATCGCGGCCAGGTCCGCTCCTACAAAAGCTGCGGAGTTCAGTTTCTTAACTGACTGGCATCGCAGGCAAGCCTGGCTCCTACGGTTTCCGCTTCGGCTCAGTTCACGGTGGACGAGGCCACGCTGTCAAAATAACGGGCAAACAGCTCGTTCTGGCAGGAGATGCCCAGCTTTGCGTAAGCGCGCTTGCGGTGAGTGGCAACGGTGTTGATCGAGATGCCCAGGTTCAGGCTGATGCCCAGCGTGGTGTAACCCAGGGCGATCGAGGCGCAGATTTCCGCTTCGCGCTGGGTCAGGGCGCCCGGCGCCTTGAGCAGGGAGGCGCGCAGGTCCTGGAACATGCGTTCACGGCGTTCCGGGCTGAGGCTGGTCGGTTCCGGAGCGCGGGCATTGCCGCCTTCGCGCAACTGCAAGACTTGCGCGTGCTTGCTCAGGGTCTGGGTGAGAAAGGTGCTCATCTGTTGCAACTGGCTGGCGTCCTCAGTGGCGAAGTCGCGCTGGTCTTCGCTGCGGTAAAAACCAAAGTACAGGGTCTGCTGGTTGACGGTGGCAATCAGTGCCAGTTCCTGGCGCACCAGCGCTTCATCGTAGAAGCGTCGACGGTAGCCCAGGTCGCGAATGTGCGACGGCGTCACGCAACGCACGATCGGAAGCGTGCCGGGGGCCGAGCCTACCTGGTTGAGGGCGACATTGGGATCGCGCCGGTAGGCGCCTTCGGTGTATTCCTGGGCCAGTTGCCTGGCGACGTCCCGCGAGTGGCTGTGGCGTGCTTCGGCGATCAGGCATTGGGGCGTGCCTTGCTGGTCGAAGCTGAAAACAGTGCAGTGATCCACCTGCAGCAGGGTGTGGCAAAAGCTGTAGAAGTCCTGCTCGAATCCGTTGTTGCCGATACTGCCAATGAGGTTAGCCATCTCGTTTATCGGGGCAATCATCTGCGCTACTCCTCGGCAGGTCACTGAATAAGGGTATTGTTTTTATGATTTTCGCCGCGGTGTGACTGACATTCCGACGGCTCACGATCTACTTGAATACACAGCACAAAACACGCCATTGCGACGGATTTTATTCATATATTAACGAAATCCCCGGCAAGCCTTCAAGGCTGTCGGATTACGGGGCTTACGGCCTGATACTGCGCTGCCGCAGGGGCGAATCCTGTTGATCGGAAGCGACTTGGCAGGCTCGTTTTTGCTTCATCCTGGGGCCTCTGGTAACGAACTCGCACTAAGTCTGTGAATGGGTTTGATCTCAGTAACACCCTGAGCGTACTGCACAAAAAAACCGCCAGCGCGCATGAACGCTGGCGGCCAAGACAAAGTCCGGCGCAAACGGACTTTGGACGGTTCTGTCAGGTTTCAGCGCTTGTAGCCGTGTGCCGCGCCGAAGAGTTTGTCGCGTTCCGACCAGTTGTGGCGCTCGTCCCAGTGGTTGAGGATATCCATGGCCTCGTGCTCGAACATCTGGTCCATCTCGGGTGTGGCGGTATGCACACCCAACTCCAGCCGGTGCCCGGACGGGTCGAAAAAGTAGATCGACTGCAGGAAGTCGTCGTGGTTGATCGGTCCCAAGACCTTGATGCCCCTGGCCTCCATGTCGGCCTTGGCCTTGAGCTGGGTTTCCACATCCTTGACCCGGAAGGCGAAATGCTGGACCCAGCCCGGTGTCGCCGGATCGCGACCGGAAGGGGCGCCTTCGTCATTGGGCAACTCGAAGAAGGCAATGCAACTGCCGTCTTCCATCTGAAAGAAAATATGGATGTGAGGGCTATAGGCACCCGTGGACGGAACATGGTCCTCACCCATCGCATGAATGAACTTCAGGCCCAGGACCTGGGTGTAGAACTCCACGGTTTCCTTGGCGTCCTTGCAGCGAAAGGCCGCGTGATGAAGGCTCTGGCATAGCATGGTGGCATCTCCTTGAAGGGGGATTGTTATGGTCAGCGGTTACAGCGGCTCGACGCGTTGATCGATGGCACCGAAGACGGAGTGGCCGGCGCGGTCGAAGTGTTCGATGCGCACCTGCTCGCCGAACTTGAGCAGGGGCGTGCTGGCCTTGCCGGTATTGATGGTTTCCATGGCGCGGAACTCGCCGATACAGCCAGCACCGACCGATTCATCTTCATTGGAAACCGTGCCCAGGCCGACCAGCGTGCCCGGCTCGAAGGCACGGGTCTTGGCGACGTGGGCGATCATGTGGCCGTAATGAAACGGGGTGTCGATACCGGTTTCGATGTCGCCGAACAGCTCGCCGCGGACCCAGCATTTCATTTTTCCGGACACCAGCTGGCCGTCCCATAGCTCGCCCAGTTCATCGGGTGTGACCGCGATCGGGCCGAGGGCCGAGGCGGGCTTGCCGGTCAAAAAGCCGAAAGTGCGCTTGAGTTCTGCCGGAATCAGCGCCCGCAGCGAGACATCGTTGAGCAACACGAACAGGCGCACGTAGCCGGTGGCCTCGTCCGCCGACACACCCAGCGGCACATCGCCGGTGATGGCGGCAATTTCGGCTTCGAAATCGATGCCCAGCTCATCGCTGGGCAGGCGAATCGGGTCGTTCCAGGCCATGAAACCGTGAGAGATGCCCTGGTACACCAGTGGCGCTTCGAGGATGTCGTCCGGGACGCTTTCACCACGAGCGGCGCGGTTGCGGCGGATGTGGCTGAGGTAGCAGGCCCCGTCCAGGTACTGATAGCTGCGTGGCAGCGGCGCGGCCAGGCCGTCGAGCTCCAAGGCGAATGCATCGGCCACATCGCCCTGGTTGAGCGCCTCGTAAAGGGCTTGTAGCGGTGCCTGGACCTGATCCCAATTGTCCAGGGCAGCCTGTAGCGTCGGGGCAATGGCCCCGGCTTCAACGGCCCGGCTCAAGTCGCGGCTGACCACCAGCAGGACGCCATCGCGGCCGGATTTTCGTGACGCAAGTTTCATCGGGTTTCTCCCTTGGAGGTGCCGCGCGGTTCGAAGCGGGCATGCAGATTGTTCTGGTTGAATATCAAGTGCGACATGCTCAGGACACCCGTACCAGCACGGTTTTGGTGTCCAGATAGCCGTCCAGGCTTTCGCGGCCAAGATCGCGGCCAAAGCCCGATTGTTTGGTGCCGCCTTCGGGCAGCGCCGGGTGTGGAAACCCTTCGGTGTTGACCGAGACCTTGCCGCACTTGAGCCTGGGCAGCAGTTGGTGGACCCGGCTCAGGTTGTTGCTCCAGACGCTGGCGGCCAGGCCGTAAGGCGTGTCGTTGGCCAGCGCCGCCACTTCGTCCAGGTCGTCGAACGGCAACACGGCGAGCACCGGGCCGAAAATTTCTTCCTGTACCAGCGCATCGCTTTGACGGACGTTGGCCAGCACCGACGGGGCCACGAAGTAGCCATCGGCCTCGGGCAGGGTGCGGCGCGTTACAAGGCTTGCACCCGCGGCGCTGGCGCGCTGGATGTAGCCCTGGACATGGGCTTGCTGGCGAGCGTTGATCAACGGACCGAGTTGGCTGCTGGGGTCCAGCCCGGCGCCCAGCACCAACCGGTCGGCCTGTCGGGCCACGCCTTCAACCACTTGTTCGAAGACACCGCGCTGCACGTAAAGGCGCGCGCCGGCCACGCAGATTTGCCCCGAGTTGGTGAAAATGGCGTTGGCGGCGCCGACAATCGCCTGATCCAGGTCGGCATCATCGAAGACGATCGTCGGCGACTTGCCGCCCAGTTCCAGGGTCACCTTTTTCAAGCTGTCGGTCGCCAGCCGGTTGATGTGCTTGCCGGTGGCGGTAGAACCGGTAAATGAAATCTTGCTTACCAGCGGGTGACAGACCAGAGCTTCGCCGGCTTCACGGCCCAGCCCCGTGACGATATTGACCACACCCGGCGGGAAACCGGCCTGGCCAATCAGGTCGGCCAGTGCCAGGGCGGTCAGGGAAGCGTCTTCCGCGGGTTTGAGCACCACGGTGCAGCCGGCGGTCAGGGCCGGCGCCAGTTTCCAGATGGCCATCATCAAGGGCACGTTCCAGGGCACGATCGCCCCTACCACGCCGACCGCTTCGCGACTGGTGTAGGCAAAGAACTGGCTGCCGGGGAAGGGCATTTTCACCTCGACCGTGTCACCGACAATCTTCGATGCCCAGCCGGCCATATAGCGCAAAACGCCAGTGGCGCCGCCGACGTTGATGCCGGCGAAGCCCAGCGGCATGCCGTTGTCGACGCTCTCAAGCTCCGCCAGCAGGCTGGCGTTCTGTTCGATCAAGTCTGCCAGGCGCAGGATCAGCCGTTCGCGCTCCAGCGCCGACAACGCTTTCCAGGCCGGGCTCGCAAAGGCTGCGTGCGCGGCCTGCACCGCCATGTCGATCTGTGCCGCGCCGCCAGCGCCAATGGCGCTGACCGGTCGTGCCGACGATGGGTCGATCACCGCCAGGGTCGACTCGGGCATGATCCACGCACCATTAATGTAATGACCGTGCTGACGGTCCAGAAACGTGCGGGTGGCATGCCCCAGCCGAGCGTAGTCGTTGCTTGCGATTGCCATGAAAGCCGCTCCCTAGCCCCGATTGGGGTGGTTGAATGTGCGGTCATGCTAGGCGCGCCCTGGCCCGCGCCCCATACCCGCCTTGGGTGACGGGGGAGGAATGGCCTTCAGGTCAGCGCCTTGTCACCCAAGGCGGGTATCGGTTGCCTTTGAGGAAGTGGTTATCTTCTGGACATGAATCGTGTTTGATGAAAGAAAAAGCCCCATTTCAAGACCGGAGACGCCATGTCCACCCTCACGCAGCTCAATGATCTAGGTATGCCTGACGAGCAGATCGCCGCCGTGCGCCTGCCACTGGAGCAGGCGTCGGTATTGCCACCTCAGGCCTATTCCGATCCCGCCATCTTCAAACTCGAGCGCGAACGCATTTTCGCCCGCAGCTGGATGCCGGTCTGCCATGTCAGCCAGATTCCCGAGCCTGGCAATTACTTTGCGCGCAATCTGGTGGGGGAGCCGGTCATGGCCATGCATGGCCGCGACGGTGTGATCCGGGTTATGTCCAACGTCTGCCGGCACCGCAACACCACCCTGGCCAGCGGCTCGGGCAGCTGCAAGGGCAATCGCCTGAGCTGCCCTTATCACGGCTGGACCTACGGCCTGGATGGCAAGCTGCTGGCCGCTCCGTTCATGGACCAGGTCGAGAATTTCGAACGCCGTGACATCCAGTTGCCGGTGTTTCGCTCTGAAATCTGGCACGGCTTCGTGTTCGTCAACTTTGATGAGCAGGCGCCTTCGCTGACGGCGCAAATCGAAGGGCTGGAACCGGATGTCGCGCCTTACCGTTTCGAAGACATGGAAGTGGTGGAGCTGCGCCGCCGCGTGATGCCGTGGAACTGGAAGATCTCCCTCGAAAACTTCAGCGAGGCGTATCACCAGCCCTGGGTCCACCCGGACACCGCGGACCATGAGTTTCCGGCGGCGATGGCCGAGTATGCCGACGTCAGCGGGCCTTACGGGGTGTTCCACCTGAATCAGAAAAACAGCCTGGCGGTGCCGACCTTTTTCACGCCGGTGCAAGGTTTGCCGCAAAAACTGCTCAGCACGGTCACCGTGTTCAACGTCTACCCCTATCTGCATGCCTTGACCGATGCGTCGACCCCGCTGTGGCTGGACTTCAACATCAAGAGCGAGGTCGAGCACGAGCTGATCTGGAACGTGTTGCTGCCCAAGGGCACGCTTAAGAGCGACACCCTTGAAACCGAGCTTGCCAAGTTCCGGGCCTTTATCGAGCCGATCCTGGGCGAAGACATCAGCGTATGCACCGGGGTGGGCGAAGCCGTGCATTCGCGCTTTGTGACGCCAGGGCGCTACTCGCACATGGAAAAGACCGTCCATCAGTTCCACAACTGGTGGCTCGACCAGATGTTGCCACCCGCCTCGCGTTGAACCGGAACGCGCGCAACCTGATGAGAGTGGACCCTGCTATGCAAGCAACGTTTCTGCGCAATGCCTGGTACATGCTGGCCTGGAGCCGGGAAGTGCTGGACACGCCCTTTGCCCGCACCGTGCTCGACGAGCCGGTGGTGGTCTATCGCAACAGTGCCGAGGCCGGTGACCTGACCGCTTTGATGGACCGTTGCCCGCACCGCTTTGCGCCGTTGTCACGCGGCCAATTGGTGGACGGAAACATCGAGTGCCCGTATCACGGCCTGCAGTTCAACAGTGCCGGCAAATGCGTGCACAACCCGTTTGGTGCTGCCATTCCGGCGGCAGCCAAGGTCAAGAGCTACCCGGTTCAGGAAGTGGACCATGCGATCTGGATCTGGATGGGGGAACCGGCATTGGCTGACACGGCGGCGATCCCGCTGATCGACTATCACCATGGCACGGGCGAGCGCTGGGTCAGCGGCCTGACCACCGCCAGGGCCGACTACCGGCTGTTGAGCGATAACCTCATGGACCTGTCGCATACCACCTTGATCCACCCGGGCCTGGGCGGGCGAGATTATCGGCCCAAGGTCAAGTCGTGGGAGCAGGACAACGGTGATGTCGTGGCCTCGTTCATCACCGAGAGCATGAACAACTTCTTCGGTGAGCAAGTGATTCCTGCAGCCAGGGTCCGCCACTGCGACACCATTCGCTGGAGCCCGCCGAGCACCCATTACCTCACCAGCGGCACGGGACTTGTGGGCGCTGAGCAGGCCTTGCTGTCGATTTATTCCGCTCACATCCTCACTCCGGAAACCGCCACCTCCACCCATTACTTCTGGAGCTCCACGGTGCCGGAGGGGTTTGAAGAAGACATGATTCGCGAAACCCTGATCCAGGCCTTCGACCGTGAAGACAAACCCATGGTCGAAGCCGTCCAGGTGCGCATGGGCGGGGCAGAGCTGTGGGACCTCAAACCCGTGTTGTTGCCCAGCGATGTGGGCGGCGTGCGCATGCGCAGAAAGCTTGAAGCCTTGATCAAGGCCGAACAGGCCGCCGCGCCAACCCCGACGTGCTGATTCGTGGAAGAGAACCCTCATGTTCATACCGATAGTCAACAAACCTTCCGACACCCTGCGCCCGTCGAGCTCAGGCATCTCAGCCAATGATTGGGCGGTGCTGGCGAACTTCTGGTACCCGGTGGCCATTGCCGCGCAAATCGGCAGCGAGCCGGTCGCGGTCAAACTGCTGGATGTGGAGCTGGTCTTGTACCGTTGCACCGAAGGCAGGGTGACGGCAGCGCTCGATGCCTGCCCGCATCGGCACGTGCGCCTGAGTGCGGGGACCGTGGTCGACGGCGAGATCATCTGCCCGTTTCACGGCCTGCGCTTCAACGGGGCAGGGCGCTGCACCCATGTCCCGGCATTGGGACCCAGGTCAAACCTTCCACCGTCCTATCGGGTGCGCACCTTCGAAGTGCGCGAGCGCCACGGGCTGATGTGGACCTGTATCGGCGACAACCCTGCGGCGGATCTGCCAAGCCTGCCCTTGATGTCGCAAACGGCGATTGAAGAGTTGAATTACCTGAACCCGGAGATCTGGCCCGTGTCGGCCGCTCGGCAGGTGGAGAACTTCATCGATATCGCCCATTTGCCCTATGTGCATGCGGCCACCCTGGGCGGTGACCAGGCCGCGCCAATCAAGCCGGGGCGCATCGAGCAACAGGCGGACTCTGTGGTCATGCGCGCCAACTACATAGAGACCTCACACGGTGTCAGACACTGCACTTACACCTACCGGGTGGTGCTGCCATTCGCGATCGAGTTCAAGGTCGAGGTCGATGATGACCCTGACTTTCTGCTCGAATCCTGCGACTTGCCCAGCCCCATCAGCGCCCACCAATGCAAGGTGTTCCAGATCCTGCGCTACCGCGGCACGCTCGAAGATCGTGAAGGCCTTGCCAGGGGCCTGGCAGCCGTCAACCAGGAGGACATCGTGGTGCTCTCGGCCATGACCGTACCGGACCTGCCCCTTGACCAGCACCACGAAATTCATTTGCCGGTCGACAACATCAGCAACGCCTACCGGGGCCGCCTGCGCGATCTCGGCCTGGGCCGATAACAAGACAAAAAAGTACAGCGCCAATCGATGAGGGGAAATGTCATGGCCACTTTGATTCTGACAACACGTGATGGAAGCATTAAACCGATCGAGGCCGAGACCGGGCTGACGGTCATGGAGATCATTCGCGACAGCGGTGCTGATGAGCTGCTGGCAATCTGCGGTGGCTGTTGCTCCTGCGCGACTTGCCACGTGTATGTGGCACCGGCCTTCGTCGAGCGCATGAGCGCCGTTGGCGATGACGAAAGCGACTTGCTGGACAGCTCCGATTACCGCCAGGCGCATTCGCGACTGGCCTGTCAGCTGCAGTTCACCGCTGAACTGGATGGCCTTGAGGTGACGCTCGCGCCTGAAGGTTGAGCGCCGGTTGCTGCAGACCCAGGGCCAATACCAATTGAAGAGGGAATGAACGATGAAAGCGTTCGATGTGCTGATCGTCGGGGCAGGGCATGCGGGCGCACAAGCCGCCGTGGCACTGCGACAACAGAAGTTCGCCGGCACCATCGGGGTGCTCGGTGAAGAGCCGGAATTGCCCTATGAGCGTCCGCCATTGTCCAAGGAGTACTTGTCCGGCGAGAAGGAGTTCCAGCGCCTGTTGATTCGCCCGGCAGCGTTCTGGGAGGAGCGCGAAGTGCAGATGTTGCTGGGGCAGCGGGTGGTGTTGGTGGACCCGCAGCTGCATCAGGTCTGCACGGCCGATGGCAGCGTTTTCCAGTACGGACGCCTGATCTGGGCCGCCGGTGGTCATGCCCGGCGCTTGAGTTGTGTCGGCGCAGAACTGGCCGGTGTCCACAGCGTCCGTTCCCGGGCTGATGCTGACCGCATGTTGGCCCAGATGCCGCAGGTCGAACAGGTGGTCGTGATCGGTGGCGGCTACATCGGTCTGGAAGCGGCGGCGGTGCTGTCGAAGTTCGGCAAAAAGGTGACGGTGCTCGAAGCGCTTGATCGGGTGCTGGCACGGGTGGCGGGGCCCGCGCTGTCACGATTCTATGAAGAGGAACACCGCGCCCATGGCGTCGATGTGCGCCTGAACAGCAAGCTGGAATGCCTGGAAGAGCAGGACGGCCGGGTGACCGGCGTGCGGCTGGCGGACGGGCAGGTATTGCCTGCGCAAATGGTGATCGTCGGCATCGGCATCATTCCTGCCGTCGAGCCCTTGCTCAAGGCCGGTGCCGAGGGCGGCAACGGTGTGGCGGTCGATGCCTTCGGCAGGACCAGCCTGGCGGATGTCTACGCCATCGGCGATTGCGCCTTGCACGCCAGTGCCTTTGCTGACGGTGCGCAGATTCGGCTGGAGTCCGTGCAGAACGCCAATGACATGGCCACCACCGTGGCCAAGGCGATTGCCGGCGTGCCTGAGCCTTACCAGGCGGTGCCGTGGTTCTGGTCCAACCAGTATGACTTGCGCCTGCAGACAGTCGGCCTGTCGCTGGGCCATGACCAGACGGTGGTGCGAGGTGACGTGGCCGCTCGATGTTTCTCGGTGGTGTACTTGCGCCAGGGCCGGGTCATCGCGCTGGATTGCGTCAATGCGGCCAAGGATTATGTCCAGGGACGTGCTCTGGTGGTGGAGGGTGTGCAGCCCGATCTGGAACAGTTGAAGGATGCCTCGATTGCGTTGAAATCGTTGCCTCGCTGACACGAAGACAGCGCCCCCTGACATGTGCCCTGACCGGACAGCAGCAATGCTGTCCGGTTTTTTTTCCGCGTCGAAACTGGACGGTAGGAGCAGAGCTTGTCGGGGCGCCGAACCGTCGCGATAGCGTCACCGCGGTCTACCAGATAAACCGCGGCGCCTGCATCGCGAGCGAGCTCTGCTCCTACCACCGGTGGACGCGTAAGGATCATCCCGTCACTTTCGGCGGGTATAGGCAAGCGCTCGACCCTGGCCCACGATGACCTCGACCAGCCCAAGTCATATCGCAAAGCGCTGGCATGTCTGAGAGGATCGCACTGTGTTGATGCGTAGCGTGGCGTGGCTCGAAACGTTGTTCTTTGGACACCGCAAATCAACCCTCGGGGTGATGTTGCTGTTCACCTTGGTGATGGGCTGGTACGCCCTGCAATTGCGCATGGACGCAGGTTTTGAAAAGCAGCTGCCGATCGGCCACGAATACGTCCAGACGTTCCAGCAGTATCGCGGCGAGTTACCCGGCGCCAACCGCTTGACCATCGTGTTGCGGGCTCGCGAAGGCAACATCTGGACCGCCGCCGGGCTCAAGCGCTTGTACCAGCTGACCCAGGCCGTGCAGGCCTTGCCCAGCCTGGATCGAGTGGGCGTGCAATCGCTGTGGACGCCCAACAGCTTCGTCAGCGAAATCACCGAAGAAGGCTTCCGCGCCGAACCGTTGATCGATGGCACCGTGTCTCCCGACGCGCTGACGCCCGCAGTGATCGAGTCAATCCGCGAAGCCACCACTCGCGGCGGATTTATCGGCACCCTGGTGGCCCGCGATCAGAGCAGCGCCATGGTCACCGCCGAGCTCTACGAGTACGACCAGAACGGCGCCAAGCTTGATTACGTCGCCTACAACCACGTGCTCGAAACGCAACTGCGCAAGGTCTTCGAAGACCAGGATTTTGAAGTCCAGATCATCGGGTTTGCCAAGCAGGTCGGTGACATCGCCGACGGCGCCTCCAATGTCCTGGTGTTCTGCGCCATTGCACTGCTGCTGACGCTGCTGGCGGTCTACTGGTACTGCCACTCCATTCGCTTCACCCTGCTGCCGATTGTCTGTTCGCTGACCTCGCTGGTCTGGCAGTTCGGAGCGCTCCGGCTGCTGGGCTTCGGGCTTGATCCGCTTGGCGTGCTGGTGCCGTTCCTGGTGTTCGCCATTGGTGTTTCCCATGGCGTGCAGCAGATCAATTTCATTGTTCGCGAACTGTCGTTGGGTGCCACCTCCGAGCAGGCCGCTCGCCGCAGTTTCACCGGCCTGTTGATCCCCGGCACGCTGGCGCTGACCACTGCCTTCGTGTCGTTCATCACGTTGTTGATGATTCCGATCCCGATGGTTCGGGAACTGGCCATCACCGCTTCGATCGGGGTCGGCTTCAAGATCGTCACTAACCTGGTGATGCTGCCGGTCATGGCTTCCTGCTTCAGCTCCTCGACCGGCTATGCCCGGCAGGCCATGCTCAAGCGCGAACAGCGTTCCAACTGGCTGCGTGGCCTGGCGCGTGTCGCCCGGCCACGCAATGCCTGGGCGGTGCTGATGCTGACGCTGGTGGTGTTGGCCCTGGCGGTGGTGAACAGCCGTGACCGGGTGATCGGCACGCTGGAGGCCGGTGCCCCTGAACTGCGCCCTGAAGCGCGCTTCAACCAGGATGCGCTGGCGATCACCGAGCATTACGACATGGGGCTGGACTGGCTGACCGTGGTGTTCGAGGCGCCAGCCGAAAGCTGTGGCCGTTCCTCCATCGGCACCTTCGAAGACTTGTTCGTACGGCGTATGCACGATGTGCCAGGGGTGATTTCCATCGCTTCCTTTTCCAGCCAGCTGCGAGCCTACAACGAGGGTTACAACGAAGGTTATCCGGCCATGAACGCGGTGCCGATGGACCCGGAAAACTACGGTGCCCTGGGGGTTGATGTGGCCCGAGTGCGTGGCTACCTGAACAAGGATTGCAGCATGTCGGCGGTGCATCTGTACCTGGCCGATCACAAGGCCACGACCATTGGCCGGGTGATCGAAGAGGTCAAAAGGTTTCGCGCCGACATGCACCTGGAAGGCGTCAGGATTCGCCTGGCCGCCGGCAATGCCGGCGTGCTGGCGGCCACCGATGAAGAGCTGGAGCACAGCGAGCTGCCGATGATGCTCTATGTGTATGGCGCCATCGTGATTCTGGTCTTGCTGGCGTACCGCGACTGGCGTGCGGTGCTGGCCTGCTGCTTGCCGCTGACGGTGGGCACCTTTATCGGCTACTGGTTCATGAAGGAACTCAACATCGGCCTGACCGTAGCGACCTTGCCAGTGATGGTGCTGGCGGTGGGCATCGGCGTGGATTATGCCTTCTACATCTACAACCGCCTGCAGGCGCATCTGGCCGAAGGCACTTTGATGTCCGAGGCGCTGGAGAAGTCGCTGCTGGAGGTCGGCATGGCGACTATTTTCACCGCCCTGACCCTGGCGATCGGCGTCGCCACCTGGTCGTTCTCCGAACTCAAGTTCCAGGCCGACATGGGCAAGCTGCTGGCGTTCATGTTCCTGGTCAATCTGGTCATGGCCATGACGGCATTGCCGGCCCTGGCCGTGGTGCTGGACCGGTTGTTTCCCAGAAAGACCCTGGTGCGTGCCAGCGGTTTGTTTGCCCACTAAGCGAATACGGAGTGTGTATGCGTGCTTTCATTCAGCGTGGCGTCCGAGGCCCGCGAATCGGTCATTGCCTGGCCTGGCTGATGCTGGCGGCCGTTGCCTTGGATCAACTGGCGTTTGCCGAGTCCGACCCGTTACTGGGCAACCTGTTGCTGCAGCCGGCCGTTCAGCAGCGTCAGCCCGCGGGTTCGATGATTCTGGCCGCCAAGGCCGCCGGCAAGCGTATCGTTGCCGTCGGTGAGCAGGGCACGGTGCTGCTCAGCGATGACAATGGCCAGACGTTTCGCCAGGCCATCGGTGTACCCGTTCGCACGCAGCTGAACGGTCTGCAATTTATCGATGAGCAGACCGGTTGGGCAGTGGGGCATGGCGGCGTTGTCCTGCGCACTGATGACGGCGGTGAACACTGGGCGTTGCAACGATCTGACTTCGACGTCGATCGACCCTTGTTCAGCGTCTATTTTCGCGACCGCAACGAAGGCTGGGCAGTGGGGCTCTGGTCTCTGATGCTGCACACCACCGATGGCGGCAAGCGCTGGGTGAGTGTGAGTTTGCCACCGCTGCCGGATGGTCGCAGGCCCGATCTCAACCTGTTCAGCCTGTTCGGCGATCACAGTGGCAACCTGTTTGTTGCCGGTGAACGTGGCATGGTGTTGCGCTCCACGGATGGCGGCAATGCCTGGAGCTATGTTGCCACCGGTTATCAGGGCAGTCTGTGGGCCGGTGCGGCCGCCGATGACGGCACGTTGCTGGTGGGTGGGCTGCGCGGCGCGCTCTTCCGTTCAACCGATGCGGGGGGCCATTGGACTGCGGTGGCGCTGGGCCAGAGCAGTTCGATCGTGTCGATATTCGCGCGTGGCGAGCGGGTCTACGCGGTCGGCCTCGATGGCCTGCAACTGACCAGCGCAGACCATGGGCGCAGTTTCAAACTGCAACGCCAGGCCGACCGCCTGGCCATGACGGCTGCGGTGCCCACCGCGTCCGGCGCGTTGGTGGCATTCTCCAAGTCGGGTGTGGTCAGCGCACCCGCTCGATAAACGTGGAGGGGCCGCCCCGGGGTTGCCTCGCTGATTTCTGACGATCAAGGCGTACACAATGATGTTGTCCAGGCAAAAGCTCTTGATGGGTGCAGGTGTGGGTGCAGCAGCGGTTGCCGGTGGCAGCCTGTTGGGCCCGTTGGGGGCGGGTCTCGGCGCTGCGGTGGCGGCGGGTGGCAGCTTGCTGGGGCCGCTGCTCGGGCGTGGCGGTGTACTGACCGACACCGCTTCACGGGCCTTGCCTGTCGCCACTGATGACGCGCTGCCGAACCGGGCTGACGTGGTGATTGTCGGCGCCGGCATTCTGGGGGTGGCCAGTGCGCTGTACCTGGTCGAGCGCGGCCTGTCGGTGGTGATCTGCGAGAAAGGCGTGGTGGCCGGTGAGCAATCCAGTCGCTCGTTCGGCTGGGTGACCAACCACGGTGTCGACGACCAGATCCAGAGCCTGGCGGTACGCAGCAAACAGCTGTGGCACGGCATGAACCCGTGGCTGGGCGACGATACCGGCTTTCGTGCCAGCGGCTACGTGCAGCTGTGTACTTCGGATGAAGAGATACTCACTGCCGAACGCTGGATCGAGTCGCTGCGGGGCAAGGTCGACAGCCAGGCGCGAATTGTGTCTGGAGCCGAGCTGGCGGCGCGAATTCCCGGAGCCAGCACGCCATGGAAGGCGGCGCTCTACCAGCCCGATGATGGCTGCATCGATTCGGCCGCGACGACCTCGGTCATGGCCCGCGCAGCCCGACAGCGTGGCGTGAAGATTGTCGCGTCGTGCGCGGTTCGGGGCATTGAAACCCAGGCCGGTACGGTGTCGGCCGTGGTCACCGAACGGGGCGTGATCTCGACTTCCTGCGTGGTGGTCGCGGGTGGAGCCTGGTCGCGCCTGCTGATGGGGAGCCTGGGGGTGGAGTTGCCGTTGCTGGCGGCCTACCTTTCGCAGCAGCGCACCACCAGGGTCGCCGGGCCGCAGGGCTCGGGCTTCGGTGGGCCGGCTGCCTGGAAGCAGGAAGTCGACGGGTCCTATTCGCTGGGAGCCCATAGCCTGGGGGCGCCGGTGACACCGGACAGTTTCCGCCTGCTGGGGAAATTTCTGCCGGCATTGCGCGAGATGGGCGACGAGATGAACCTGGCCCTGACCACCGACTTCTTCCGCGCCATGGCTGTGCCCAGGCGCTGGGCGCTGGACAAGGTTTCACCTTTCGAAAAAGCCCGAGTGCTGGCACCCACACCGGATCATGGCTTGCTGGACAAGGCCTTTGACGCCATCGCCCAAGAATTCCCGGTGTTTCGCCAGGCGAAGATCGCCGAGCGTTGGGGAGGCATCATCAACGTTGCCCCGGATTTCAATCCGATTGTCGATACGGTGTCGAACATGCCGGGGTTGGTGGTGGCCGCAGGCTTTGCCTTCGGCATGACCCTGGGGCCTGCGGCGGGAGAGTTGGTGGCCGACATGATCACTGGCAGTGAACCGAAAGTGGATCAGCAGGCGCTGAGTCTGGGGCGCTTTGCCTGAGCCTTTCACGACCGAGTCGCCTTGATCGCGGGCAAGCCTTGCTCCCACACCGATCTCGATTCACACCGATATTGAGCGGGGGCTTTTGTAGGAGCCGAGCTTGCTCGCGATGAAGGCACCGCGGTATTCCAGACCGACCGAGCCGCCTTGATCGCGGGCAAGCCTTGCTCCCACACCGATCTCCATTACATATCGATATCGTGCGGGGGCTTTTTGGAGTAAAGCTTGCTCGCGATGCAAGCACCGCGGTATTCCAGACTGACCGAGTCGCCCTGATCGCGGGCAAGCCTTGCTCCCACACCGATCTCGATTCACACCGATATCGAGCGGGGGCTTTTGTAGGAGCCGAGCTTGCTCGCGATAGCCTCACCGCGGTGTGCCAGATCAACCGCGGGGAAGCCATCGCGAGCAAGCTCGGCTCCTACCCGGTTTCAGGCGCCGAGGCGCTGTTGCTCCAGCTCCGCCCGGCGTTTCAAGTGAACACGCATCGCCGCCGCCGGCGCATCGCTGGCCACGGAGATTTCATAGTGCTGTTCATCGGCACTGTCCAGCACCCGCTCCAGCGCACCCAGCCCCTCGACATCCTCCTGAAAGGCCGCAATCAGGCCAGTATGCATGGCTTGGCCCAGCGCCTCGTCGTCCAGGGCGAAGTCGCGGCCGTGGATGATGTGGTAGTGCATGGAGTTCCGGGTTTCGGGTGTGAGGATATGGGCGGTGAAAATATGAAAGGTCGGCCGTGAGTGTTCCGGCAGGGCGGTATCGTAATAACGGCCACCGACCCGATGCAGGGCAGGCGAGAGAAACTCCGAGGTGATGATCCGCGCAGCCGTGTCGCCGTGGATGCCGGTCGATCGGCTCCAGACTTCTGGCAGGCGGGTGGGGATGACACTGCGCACCAGGCTGTAGTGACCTTCCTTGAGGCCCAGCTTGTAAGGCGCCGGTGCGAAGTCCGGGGTGCCGATGGTGTTGGCGTGCAGGAACGAGAGGTGGGTCAGGTCCAGCAGGTTCTCGTGCATGCTGACGTAGTTGCCCGGATGCAGAAAATAGTCACGCGTGCAGCGCCAGTCGTCAGCCCGGGTCCAGGGCTGGTCAGGCAGCAGGCTTTCGTCGGCACGCTCGGCGTCGCCCATCCAGATCCACAGCAAAGGCCCCTTTTCCAGCAGCGGATAGGTGCGGATACCGATGCCTTGCGGGCAGGCTTTCTGGGACGGCACCTGGATCAGGTCGCCGCGGGCGTCATAGCGAAAGCCGTGGTAGTTGCAGACGATGGTGTCGCCCTCCAGGGTACTGCGTGACAGCGGGAATGACCGGTGAACACAGCGGTCGTCCATGGCCACGGCGGTGCCGTCCAGGGTGCGGAACAGCACCACGCGCTTGCCCAGCAGGGTGCGTGGCATCAGGTCCCGGCCAATGTCCGAGGCGAAGGCGGCGACATACCACTCGTTGAAGATAAAAGGGGTTTCACGGTTGGCCATGGGGCTGGCGGCTTTACGAGAGCGGACAATGATCGATTCGGCAGGAAGCGTCATGAGGGGGCCTCTTTGTTGTGGCTGTTGTCTGTAATCCTGAGGTGCTGAAATTCGGCAGTCGGTTGTGTCCGACCCTTTGAAAACGAAGTGCGCCGACAACACGGCGGTTGTGGCGCACTGGCGAGTGGTCCCTGGCACGGTTGCCAGGGGGAAGGCCTGCGGCGAAGCGTCAGGCCGGTTCGAAGCAGTAGACGGCCAGTTTGTTGCCGTCCAGATCGCGGGCATAGGCGGCATAGGCGTTGGGTGCCCAGTCGCGAGTACCGGGTTGCCCTTCATCGGTGGCGCCCAGCTCCAGTGCGGCCTTGTGGAAGGCGTCGATGGCGGCGCGGCTCGGGGCGCGGAAGCTGACCGTCACGCCGTTGCCGACGGTGGCGGGTGAGCCGTTGGCCGGTTTGAGCACGAAAAACGACGGTGCATCGACGCCCCAGATGGAGCCGTTGTCGCCCAGGTCGGCGATGCGCTTGAGTTCCAGTGCGCCCAACACGGTGTCGTAGAAGGCCCGAGACTTGGCCAGATCATTGGTGCCGACGGTCACGTGGGTAAAGATGGACATTGCTATTCCTCGGTCGATAAGAGTGGGCAGGGCCCTGTGGGTGTTTGTGTTTCAGAAATGGATAACCGTGCGGATGCTTTGGCCGTGGTGCATCAGCTCAAAGGCTTCGTTGATGCTTTCCAGATCCAGGCGGTGGGTGATGAAGGTTTCCAGCGGGATCTCCCCGCTCTTGGCTTTTTCGACGTAGCTGGGCAGTTCGGAACGTCCCTTGACGCCTCCAAACGCGCTGCCGCGCCACACCCGGCCAGTCACCAGTTGAAAGGGCCGAGTGCTGATTTCGGCCCCGGCAGGCGCGACGCCAATGATGGTCGACTCACCCCAGCCCTTGTGGCAGCACTCCAGCGCCGCGCGCATCAGCTGCACATTGCCGATGCACTCGAAGCTGTAGTCGACGCCGCCATCAGTCAGTTCGACGATCACCTCCTGGATCGGTCGGCTGTAGGCTTTCGGATTGATAAAGTCAGTGGCGCCAAAACGTTGGGCGACCTCGAACTTGGCCGGGTTGATATCAATGGCAATGATCCGCCCGGCCTTGGCCATCCGCGCCCCGATAATGGCCGCCAGGCCTATGCCGCCGAGCCCGAAAATCGCCACGCTGGCGCCTTCGGTGACCTTGGCGGTATTGAGCACGGCCCCGATGCCGGTGGTGACACCGCAGCCGAGCAGGCAGACCTGCTCGAGCGGTGCGTCCTGAGGGATTTTGGCCAGGGAAATTTCTGGCAGCACGGTGTATTCGGAGAAGGTCGAACAACCCATGTAGTGGTAAATCGGCTCGCCTTGGTAGGAGAAACGCGTGGTGCCGTCTGGCATCAGCCCCTTGCCCTGAGTCGCCCGTACCGCCTGGCACAGATTGGTCTTGCCAGAGGTGCAGAACGTGCACTGGCCGCATTCGGCGGTATACAGCGGTATCACATGATCGCCCACCTGCAGGGAGGTCACACCTTCGCCGATGGCCTCAACGATACCGCCGCCTTCATGACCCAGAATGCAAGGGAACACGCCTTCGCTGTCCTGTCCGGACAGGGTGTAGGCATCCGTGTGACAAACCCCCGTGGCGACCACACGAACCAACACTTCACCCGCCTTGGGCGCTGCAACATCGACTTCAACGATTTGAAGCGGCTGATTGGGGGCGAACGCCACCGCCGCACGCGACTTGATCATCAGTGACTCCTGTTGAAAAACCATGGAGTGACTGTGCGGCAGACCCGCCCGTGGCCCAATACCCCTCGAGAGTGACGCGGGGCGTGAGCGGGCTGGTCTTAGCTAGAGGATGCGCCGTGGAGCAGTGTGTTGACGATCAAGTCCGGCAAGTCGGCGGGTGCCAGCGTACCGGTGTTCAGCGTGCCCGCCGCAGCTGACAGCAGGCCGTCATAGGCGTGTACCAGCCACGTCGCCGAGAGGTCGCCGCGCAGGCTGCCGTCGCGCTGGCCGCGCTCGAAGAAGGCTTTCATGGTCATGCGGTAGTGATGTAATTCCACATCACTGGATGATTGCAACTGCGGCCCGGCCGCCTTGCCCCAGGTGTCGGCCGCCCAGAAGCTGTAAAGCTGTGCATCGGCGAGAAAATCCACCGTCAGGCCACGCAGCAGGGAGATGAATGGCTGGTTCGGGTTAGTCAGTTTCGCCAGTGCAGCGCTGTTGGCCTCGATGGCGAATTCACGCAGTTTTTCCAGCAAGGCTTCACGTGACGGGGCGATTCGGTAGAGGGTGCGACGGCTGACACCGACGATATCGGCCAGCTTTTGATAGGACAGGGCCGGGTCCATGGTCAGCGCGGCAGCGATTGCCCGCAGCACGCGCATTTCTTTGGTTTCGGTCATTACTGGAGTCGCCATGGAATCGGGTGTATGTCACTGCCGTGGGGTACGGCAGCGCCACACTACCGGGGATGGCCGCAGGAGTGAAGGGCGTCAGTATCGACAAAAGCATCGCGGGCAAGCCACCTTGCAGCTTGCCCGCGTGTTTGCGCCAATCAACGCTCGCTGATCGACCTCAGGTTGTCCTGGGTGTAGAAGTCGCTGCGAAAGCGGGTCGAATTACTTTCCAGAAACCACTGGATGCCCTTGCGGCTCGGGTTGCCGGCGACGATAAAGTCGGCGATGTAGCGGCCGCTGTCCAGGTCATATTGAGCGTAGGGCAGCAAGGCGCAGGCGCCTTCTACTTCCCACACCGGCATCGGGTACGATTCCCGCACTTTCCACAGTTTGCCCTGGGCATCGTAGTCATCGGCGACCAGTGCCAGGTACGTGTCACTGTCCAGATAGAACATGCGTTTGGGCGCGGTGTGGCGCACGCCATCCTTGACCGTGGCCTCGACCATGACCACCTTGTGCAGTTCATAACGCCGTGCCGCAGGGCTCAGCGATTTGGCGTTCACCACATCGCTCTCTTTCACGTCCTGGTCGTACATGCCGAAGGCGTTGTAGGGCACGAAGATGTTTTTCTCGCCCACCAGCTTCCAGTCAAAGCGATCCGGGTTGCCGTTGAAGGTGAAGGAGGCGTCGACCATGATCTGGTTTTCATAGCCGAGCATGGGCGCGTCATAGGCGTAGGTGGGCATCCGCCGCACGCGGCGTTGGCCAGGGAAGTACATGAAGCTTTCCTGGGCGTTCTCGAACTGCGACTTCTGGATCAACGCCTGGCCGGCCAATGCCGGCGGCTCGCTCAGCTGTACAAATGCGCTCAAGTAGTTGCCGCCACCCTGGCTGGGCGATTGCTGGCCCTTGGCATTGAGTGGCATGTACATGGTGGTGATCGCTGCGGTATCGATAAACCCTGCCGCTCCCGGCCGTGGCGACACCACGGTGCGCACCACCGAGTCCATGCCGACGCCGCTGTAGCGCATCAGGTGGTTCCAGATGGCTTCAAGGCCGGTGCTCGCGGCGGGGAATGGAATGCCTGGCAGGGTGCCCGAAGCAATGCCGTTACCACTGGGGCTCAGCTTGGCGGTGCCGACGTTCAGGCGAGTGTTGTCCATCACGAAGTCCGGATAACTGCAGCTGCGGTGGGTGGGGTAGACCACCATCTTGTAATCCGGGTTGACCTTGAACAGCGCCAACTGGCCGGGTGTCAGTTGATCGGCGTATTGGCTGGCGTTGCTGGCGTCGATGGTGAACAGCGGCTTTTCGTTATGGTACTTCCAGAAGGTGGTACGGCTTTTTTCCGGCGTCCAGCCCGGCAACGGTTGATCCCGCCCTTCATACGCCGGGATGGGACCGTCCGCGGCCATGGGGCTGCCGGCGGCCGTGAGTGTCTTGCCGATGTCCGCAGGCGCAATCCCGGCAGCGGCAAGATGACTGCTGGCGAGGGCCACGACGATGCCGCCGATGAACAGATGATGTTTCATCTTTTATTCCTCAGTAGGGAAGTTAAACGTCAGAAGTTGTAAGAGAGATAGGCACCGATAAAGTCCCTGTCACCCCACGGCTGATCGAAGCGCGAATCCCCTCCCCAATAGGTGGCGTAGTTGATGCCGAACATCCAGCTCAACGGGTTCTGCGAGAAGGTCACGATCACGTTGGCGGACTGGGCATCCTTCATGTAGTTGGCCATCAGCGTCGGCGTGCGCCCTTGCAGCGCGCGGGAATAGTAGATCTCCGGCGTGACCTGCCAGCCCGGGATGATGCTGCCGTCGTAAGTGACGCTGAAGTCCAGACTGATGCCCGAAGAGGTCTTGGTGCCTTCGGATTCCGGGGCCGCGGTGGGGTCTGTTTCATTGCCCCAGCTCCAGTAGCCTGGCGAGACCAGCTCGGCGCCGTACGCCTTGCGCAACTCGGGAAAGTGAATGACGGTCACTTCCGAAATAAAGTTGCCGGTGTCGGCTCCGATGGCATCCAGAAAGCCGCGTGCATTGGCGGGGGTCAGGCTGAGCGTGCCGCTCATGCTCCATTGCCAGCGTTTTTGATCGACCCAGCATTCGCCGCCGCGATCAACGCAGCCGGTGCTGGTGTTGAGCGAAACAGCATCCTTGGGGCGGTAGGACAGTTCGCTGCCCACGGCCCAGTCGCCGAGGTTGGTGTTGGCGCTGACGCCGTAGAGCATCCGGTCTTCCAGATGAACCCAACCGGCCTCGGAGAACGAGCCATCCTGTTGCACGTCAAGGCTCAAGTTGGGCGTCTTGTCGTGATAGCGGATCACATAGGCACCGAAACTGGCCGGGATGCTCTCGGGCTCGAAGCGCAATGACAGGCCCCACTGGCCACTCGACCTGGCGTTTTTGGTCACCAGCCCGTAAGCGTTGTCGCCGGTGCCGATGCCGTTACCGGTCGACCAGTAACTGCCGGTGGGCGGGAAGTAGCTCTTGTTGTAGCCCTGCTGTACGTAGGCCTCCATGTTCAGCCCCGAGCCGAGCCCGGTGGCGAAACTGACGATCGGGGCAGGCAACAACGCTTCCTTGACCTGCGTGCCAGGCTGGGAAAGTCGCATCAGGTCAACGGCGTTGGTCTGGTTGATACCGTTGAGTGCGAAGACCGTTTCGCCCCAGTTGATGACCTGGTTGCCGACCCGCAAGCGGGCTTGTTGATCGCCGATCGAGAAGCGCTTGCTGACCCAGAGGTCCATCAGACGGGATTTGAAGCGCAAGTCCTCGCGTGAGTCTTGCGGCAGTCCATCCTTGATGGTGCCAGGCACCGAGGCGGTGAGGGTCTGGTTGGAGAGCCAGCCGGTGGTCTGGGTCGCGGCGAAGTCATAAAGCCAGTTGACCCGCGCCATAAAGGTGAACTCTTCAGGGAACTTGAGCAGCAGCTCATGGTTGCCTTTCACATATTGGGTGAACAAATCATGTTTGTCGTAGTTGAGGTCGCCCTGGTCGCCCATGACATTCGGGGTGGCGCGGCCGGCCGGGCCACCCTGGTTACCACGGTTGATCAGGTCCGGGTCCGGGCTTTCGGTGCGCATCCCCAGACCGGTGGTCAGGGTGGTATTGAATTCACCGTCGACGTAATCATTGCCGAAGGTGATTGCCTGCGCAGGCGCAGATAATCCGCTCATGGCAAGAACACCTATCGCATAGGCCAATCTGTAGTCTTTCAATGCAGGAACTCCACAGTGAAGGCAGGTCGAGACAAGGGCGAGGCAACCTGCTGTATTTTTGTTTTAGGGCCAGGTTGATTGTGTTCTGATTCATACACTTTGCCGTCACCTTAAAGAGGGACGTTGGGTGAACTTTCAATCACTGTTTATTGATGTTTGGTATCAAAGGTTCAGCTTTTTATTGGCGTGCGAAGTTCCAAACTCTTTAAATTTAAAGAGCCCCTGGATTAATGACTTAACACCTGTAGGCGCAAGGCTTGTCGGAGCGCCGAACCGCTGCGATGCAGACACCGCGGTGTATCAGGAACAAAGCGGCGCCCCCATCGCAGCGGTTCGGCGCTCCGACAAGCCTTGCTCCTACAGCATTCAATCAGCGATAACGGGATATATGATGCGGTGGAACTTTCTGTGCCCAGGGACGCGCCACTTCCAATTGAGCGGCCAATTGCAATAACAGACTTTCGGCGCCCATTTTTGCCAGGAAATGCGAACCGACCGGCAGGCCGCCAGCACTCCAGTGCAAGGGCACGGACATGGCCGGAATACCGGCGATGTTGGCGGTGGACAGAAACGGGCAATGGCTGCACATCTCAAGGAACCACTCGAAGAAGCTGGGCGTTGCAATCTTGCCGATCTTGCCGATCTCGAACGGCTCCATGGAGCCTGCGGGGGTGAGCATCACGTCATAGCGCTGGAAAAACTCGCCATAGGCCCGTGAGGCGATGTTCATTTGCTCCAGCGCCCACAGCAACTGGCTGGCGCTGACCTGGCCAGCATCGCGCCAGGCCACCAGGACATGCGCTTCAAGGTGATGCGAGTCGATGGCATTGCCGGTCATCCCGGACAGCATCTCGACGCCCGCACGCAGGTTGCAGGACCAGATAATGGCAAACGCGCGCAGCAGGGTTTCGTGATCGAACGTGAAGGTGGCTTCCTCCACGTAATGCCCGAGCGACGCGCACAGCGTCCCGGTATCGCGAATCGCCGTCACCACCTCGGCTTGCAGCGTGGTCGGCGGGAACACCGGGTTCAGGTTGATACCAATGCGCAGTGGCTTGAGCGGTTGTTGCAGGGCATCGAGGTAGGAACCATCGAGCCTGGGCGTGTAGCACCAGGCACCGGCATCGGGGCCTGCGGTGTAGTCAAGCATGGCGGCGGTGTCGCGCACGGTGCGTGAAACGATGTGTTCCGCCGCCAGGCCATTGAGCGCCAGCGCCGTGTCGGGGCCATGGGGGTTGAGGTTGCGGCTGGGCTTGAGGCCGAACAAGCCGCAGCAGGCCGCCGGCCAGCGAATGGAACCGCCGGCATCGTTGGCGTGGGCGATCGGCACCATGCCCGAGGCCACCGCCGCCGCAGCGCCGCCCGAAGAACCACCGGCGGTGCGTTCAAGGTTCCAGGGGTTACCGGTTGGGCCATACAGAAGGGGTTCAGTGGTGCAGCTTGAGCCCATTTCGGGCACGTTGGTGCGGCCCAGGATCGTGACGCCGGACTGGCGAAAACGATTGATCAGTTCCGAGGCGAAGGGTGGGGCCTTGAGGCCTTTGCTCAGGCGGCTGCCCAGTTCGAACGTGACATCGGCATCGTGAGAGCCGATGTCCTTGAGCAGAAACGGCACCCCATCGAATTTCGCCCCAGCGCCTGCCGCAGGTTTCGCGCTTGCCTGAGCGGCTGCGGGGTAGGTTTCGATCACCGCATTGACCAGCGGGTTCAGGGTGTCTATCGCGCCCAGGGCGACTTCGGCCAACTCCTGGCGACTGATGTCGCCCCGTTGTATCAGTTCGCCGAGGCCCAGGCCGTCATAGCTGGCATATTCAGAAGCGTTCATCATTACAAATCCTTGGTTGGCGGAGTGACCACGACCCCATGACTCGACGATATCAAGGCTTTGTCGACCCGGCCCTACCCGCAGAAGGGTACTGTGGGAAGGCGGTCACCTTGAAGGGGTATCGGCGCCGACCTTTGCCGACCCTAATACTCGTAAGGTGTTAAAACGGCGCTGGATGGGTTCCAGCCGCTCTTATTACTAAAAAAGCACAGGGGTCGGGTCATGAATGATGCGCAAAACACCAAGGGGGGCGCAGTCATCTTGATTGCCGCGTGCATGCTGTTGTTTGCGGCGTCCGATCTCGGTTCGTGGATGGCACCGGAAACCATCAGTCAATTCATGAGTTATCCGGGGCTGGGCGAAGAGCGTGCCGGGCTGTTGTTGACCATCGAGTTGTCGGCCACTTTTCTGACCGTTTTGTTGTGCTCGCAATTTGCCGGGCGCTTACACTTCCGTGGCTTTGCGATCCTGGGTATTACCCTGGCGGTCAGTGGCCAGTACCTGAGTTATTACCATCCCGATTTCTGGATGATGGGCTTGATCCGAGGTGCCGTGGGCACCGGTATCGGGCTGACGTCGGCGGTGGCGGTCATGGCGTTGTCCACCGCGGCGAATGCGGAAAAACACTTTCCGAAACTGTATGTGTTCGATATGTGTTCTGGCGCCTTGCTGCTCTCGGCGCTGGTGTACATCAAAAGCTTCGCCTCGATGATGGGCAGCAGTCACTTTTTCATTATTCCCGGCACGCTGTTGCTGGTGATTGGCGCGATTGCCTTGATCGGTTTGCCCTCTCGGTCCAAGGCGCAGATCGCCAAGGTGCTGCCAGGTACCGAGCAACGGCGTGTGCTGGGCTTTACCAACCGATCCTCGTTGTTGCTGGTACTGGGCGCCTATTCGCTATGCTGCGGCAGTGCGATCTCCTACACCTTTTCGCACTTTATCGGTGAAAAGGCCGGCCTGGGTCCGGATGACGTCAATTCGGTGCTGGGCTTGAGCACCTTCGTGGCGATTCCCAGCGGGTTGCTCTGTGTTTATCTCGCCGGGCGCGGTAACCAGTGGGCAATCGTCGCGGCGGCGGTTGCCCTGCACAGTGTCGGCAATATGCTGATGACTCACTTCGGTCAGCACGGGTTGTTTATCCCCGGCATGGTATTCAGCCTTGCCGCGATCTACTTCTGCATGCCGTTCATGCAAGGGCTGGGGATTGAATACGATGCCCGCGGCGGATGTTCGGCGGCCGTGCTCAGTGCCTTTCCCGCTTCATTCGCGATTGCCGGCAGCCTCGGTGGGTATCTGTTTGCCCGATATTCCGTTGAAACCATCGGCTGGATGATTGTCTCGGCGGATATCCTGGGCGGCACGTTGATTCTGCTGGCCATCGCGTTATTCAGAACTTCAAGACCTTGCGCCGAGACGGCACTTGCACTGGAAAATACCGGTCGATAATTTTGCTGGGCGGTTTTGTTCTTTGCGGCATAAATAAAGACAGTGGGGGTCCCCTTAAAAGGTGACCCCTTTTGTTTTTCTATATAAATCAATTGGTTAGTCGATATCTGGGTTGGCACTGGTTTGTTGTTGGTGGCACATTACTGTGCCATATTGACCTCTCCGCACACACCCTCCAGAGGTTAGCCCAATGAGTGAAGTCGCCTCCCCGCGCCTGCTCGCAACCGATGCACCCGCGTCGGTCAAAACCAATCTGACGCGAGCGGAATACTGTTCGCCGGATATATACGCCAAGGAAATCGAGAAGATATTTAATCGTCAGTGGTTATTGGTAGGCCATATAAGCCTTGCGCCTGAGCCTGGCGATTACTATGTCAAGCAAGTGGGGCCGGAGAGCCTGATCATTGCGCGTGACAAACAGGGAGCGTTGCGTGCTTATTTCAATGTCTGCCGTCATCGTGGATATCGGCTGATGGACGATCATTCAAAGGGCTGCACGGACGGTTTTGTCTGCCCTTATCACCACTGGACCTATGACCTCGACGGCAAGTTGCGCACCGTGCCGGGTACTCGCGATGGCCAGGACTTCCGTTTTGATGAATACCCCTTGCACGAGGCGGTCTGTGACGTCAAACACGGGTTTATCTTCGTCTGGCTGGGCAAGGAGACACCGCCCTCGCTCAACCAGGCCCTGGCTCACTGGAACAATGATGAGCAAATCCAGGGCTTCGAGCCGGAACGCCTGAAGTTGGCGCACCGGGAAATCTATACGATCAATGCCAACTGGAAAGCCATGTTGGAGAATGACCTGGAGTGTTATCACTGCTCTCATGGCGGTCATGTCTCGCTGGCGATTGCCTGTCACTTCCAGGCCTTTTACGCCGATAAACAAAACGGCCAGCACTTTCCCCTGCGTGAGGGCATGTCGACCTTTTCCATGGACGGTCAGCGGGTAAGCAAGAAATCGTTGGGGGCGGCTGAAAACGGCGAGAGCGCCGGCTTCCTGTTATGGCCATTCTTTTGTGGGCCGGTGTTTTTCGTCGACCACGCGGTGTCGCTGGAATTAACGCCGTTGGGCGTCGACAAATGCCAGTTTATTTGTGAGTGGTACGTTCACGAAGACGCAGTGGAAGGCGAGGATTACGATAAGCAGAAAGTGTCCAAAGTCTTCCATATCACCAACATGGAAGATCAGGCGTTCGGTGAACGAAACTATCAGGGTATTCAATCTTCCCGTTTCGTCCCCGGTGCTCTTCATCCTCGGCGCGAGGACGGCATTATTGCGGCCTATGAAGTCTACCGGCAGATGATGGCGGCCGACTGAGCCGACATTCTCTGGCTTCTTCGCGGGCTTGCCCGCGAAGTGTTCAATCGGTTCAACCGCGAAACCGGATTGGCGATCCATCGTGAAACCGCGAGTAGCGGTACAGCGACAGGTCGATTTTCGGGCTGTTGCCCATGGCCAGATCAGCCAGCGCCTCACCGGCGGCAGGCGCCATGGTCAGGCCAAAATAGAAACCTGTGCCCAGGTACAAACCGGGTCGTTCGGTCACTGCGGAAATCACCGGCATGTTGTCCAGGGTACTGGTGAGCACACCGGCCCATTGTTCGGTGATCTGCGCTTGCCCGATATCGGGCAGGTTGCGCGAGATGGCGCCGAGGGTGTCGGCCAGCATGGCGGGCATGGTTTCCGGCATCAGCACCCTGTTGCGCTCGAAGGGGGAGGGTTGATCCAGCGGCCATTTTCGCGGGATACGCCATTCGGCGAGAAAGGTGGAGAGATTGAACACCGGCTTCAACTGATCCGCCATCTGTTCATACGCGGGCCTGAGTCGGTTCAGGTTCTTCAGCACGCTGGGCGTCAGCGGCGTGGCTGCGATGGGCCTGCAGATATCGTAGCCACCCTCAAGGTTGGGGCGCACCACGTAATTGCCATCGGTCGAGACCAGGCCGGTGGCTGGTCCCGAAGTCTGGGCAACGCGCGCCACGCTGGAAAATGCCATGAACTGCGGGATGTCCAGGCCCAGACTGCGGGCCATGAAAGGCGACCAGGCACCGCCTGCCAGCACCACGGCCTGGCAGCCGATCCGGCCTTTTTCGGTGATTACCGCGCTGATGTTTCCGGCGCTGGTCTCCACGCCGCGCACGGCGCAGTTCTGAACAACGATCGCGCCCAGCTTGCGCGCTGCACGGGCGACGGCAGGGGCAAACAACCGCGGCTCGGCCAGCGCATCGGTCGGTTCGTACAACGCGCCGACAAGGCGATCCCAACGCCCCGGCGCGAGCTTTTCGGCTTCGCTTGGTGAAAGGATTCGGGCTTCGACGCCGGGCATCTCCTTGACCGCCTCCAGCCACTGCTGTGCGCCTTCGAGCACCGCTTCATTCTGCATGAACGCGGCAACGCCCGTCTGGCGGTAGCCGGTCTCGGCGTCGACCCGTGCATTCATTTCTGGCCACTGCTGCTTGGCCCGGATAATCAGCTCAGCCTTGGCCGGGTCCATGAACAGGCTGTCGATAAAACCCAGCGAGCGTCCAGACGCCTCACCGGCGATCACGCCCTTCTCGCACAGACAGACACGCACCCCGCGCTCCGCCAGGTTCAGCGCCGTCATCACACCGATATTGCCGCCGCCGATCACCACCACATCGACCTGGGCGGGTAATTGCAAGTCACCCTCGATCGGCTCCGCCCGCGAGACCCCAGGCACCAGCTGGCCGCCCTCGCTTCTCATCAGCGTCCCCAGGCCCAGGGCGCCGAAATCAATCACCTTGCCGATGCCGCCAATGATGGCGGTGCTGCTCCAGCGTGACTTTTCCTTGGGTTCGTTCATTTAGAGTCAGGTCTCGAATAACACACGGAGCGTAGAACTATGCTGCGGTTCTGGCGGCGTCGATATACCCCTGGACGATGACCGGCAGTCACAAATGAAATGGCCCCAGGGGCGCTGGCGTTACACTCAAGTTTTATCTCAGGAGGCAAGGCCATGCAGCTGCATGAGGTGGGCGAGATCCTGGAGGTGTTTGACGTTGAGGAGGTTAAGGCCAGAGTGGTCGATGGTTGGATGCTGATTGCAGTAGTGCCGGTGGCAGTACCGACCAGCGGGCAAAAGAGCGCGTGCTGTTATGTAATGGGCAAGCGCAAGCCGGGCGTCGAAGGCTGAGCCGCCACGCCAATCATCAGGTGTGCACACCGAGGCGGTGCGGAGTCAACGCTGAACGAAGCCAATCAATCCTTGCACTGGGCCAACACCACTTGGCAGGTATCCGGCGTGCCACCGGATCGGCCGGCATAGCGTATGCAATTGTCCATGGATTTCTTGCGGGCCATGTGCAGGGTGGAGCCCCATGCCAGGCCGCCCTCGCCGGAAGTGGGTAGCGCTTTGGCATAACAGTTGGAGCCCACGCTAGAGGCTGAAGCGCGAGCCTTGGAAGGTTTGCCCGCGCATCCAGCTGTCAGCGCCAGGCTAATGGCCAAGAGGGATAGCAAGACCCGTGACGAGCACTGGCGCGCTGTTTCTCCGGTCATCCGGTTTCCCCCCTGCATCAAGAGGCTTGAGGCGTGTGTGGCGGTGCCCCACTAAGCGTAGTCGGCGTTTGCGTAACGGGGCGACTTGTCTCATGGGGTTCACGAAGGCTTCGCTGTCGCCTCTATCTGCCGCACCGCCTCCGCGTCAGCCTGGAGAAGCTTGAGTTTGAGCGTTTCGAAGTCTTCGCTGCTCACCCAATCAATACGCCACAGCATGTAGAGCATGCCCTGAGCCTTGTACAACGCTTCCAGACGCTCGGCATGGTTGTCGGTTCGGCGGATGTCATCTGTCGCCTCCTCCAGATCGGCCAAGGCCTGCGTTTTGTTCTCGCGATAGCTCATGGTGGCACTCCGGTATGTCCGATGGCATCTATAGATTTTAGAGGATTGAAGGCAATCTCAAGTTCAGAAGGGATCGACCCTTGCTCAACCGCGGTTGCCGGGGGGCAATCACTGAAAGGGCTGCGCCGCAGCCCAGATCTAAAGCGTCAGATTTTGTCTGATCCCTCCAGCAGTCCTTCAGTCAACGCCATCGCTGCCTCTATGGCATGCAGTGTCGCCCAATGCAGCCCTTTTGCTGCCTGAGGCGTGAGCATGCACACCTCATTGGCCGTTGTGTACGCCGCCTGCAGATACAGCGAAACATGGACCAGCACATCCTCCGCCAACACGCCGCTGCGTACACTGAACATCGGCAAGTCACAGGCTCCGAAATACCCGAATGCCTGTTCAGCCGTTGTGCGGATAGTGCCAGGGATAAACAGGCCGCCTTCGGCATCCTTGGGCGGCAGCACCACGTCATCTGCACCTTTGAGCAGCGCCTCGATCAACGCCCTTGCCGCATCGACGGCCCACACTGTGGACCAGTGCAGACCGGTGTCGAGCATGGGCGTGACGTTGTAGATGCGGGTGGCGGTTTCGAAGGCGGTTTGCAGATGGCGCGAGAGATGAATCAGCGCGTCTTCGGCGATGACGCCACTGTTCACGTGGAACAGCGATTCATGAGCATTGTTGCAGGAGCCGAAGGGGGATTGGGCGGTTTGCAGGAAGGCGCTTGGGCGAGAAGCGGGTGGATCCGGTACGATTTTCATCCTATTAAAGCTCCTTGATTGACGGAGCCGTCCACCCATCGCTACCAAACGACTTAGGTGGCGGCTGTACGCAGGTTGGTAGACCGGGAATCAAGGAACCCAGCGCGCCCGAAGGCGCCCCGCGCACAGCCGCCATAACACGTAACAGCGGACAAAAAAACGTCTGCCGATTCGCTAAAGCGACGCCTGTGCGCCTTGATTTGAGCCGGGCTACCAAACCCGATCGCTGAGTGTTCAGCGACGGAGAAAGCCTAGGGACATGGCTTCCAGGGGACAAGTTCATGGAAGGCGACAGGTTGCGTAGGATATTTCTTGGTGGATTGTTGGTGCTAGAGATTCCGGAATATCTGATCGAAGAAATGGATTCTTTTTATGTAGGGGAATTCGTGGTGCAGGCGTCGTAGGAGCGTTCATCTGGGAAGGGGGAGTCATGCCCCCCTCAATATCGGCATGAATGGAGATAGGCGTGGGAGCCTCTATGGCTGACTGCAATTTTTTTGATGTGAGAGCCGAGCTTGCTCGCGATGCAGGCGCCACTGTATCTCTGGCACACCGGGGTGATGCCATCGCAGCATAGGTATCTACACATCTCCCGATTCTGGTCTATAAAGGGACGGCATGGATATCAAATGACCGGGCTAGACGCCCGACTGACAAAACGCTACGACGAGTTAGTCATGGGACACAGTA
>NZ_JAAAMT010000058.1 GCF_009905435.1 Pseudomonas sp. R5(2019) | reverse complement strand
TCCGTATGCCTATCTCAAAGATGTGCTGACGCGCCTGCCGACGCAGCGGGCAAGTGAGATTGCGGAGCTGCTGCCGCACAGGTGGCAACCGGCTTAGTTAGGCAAGACGGGTTGGCCGTACGCTTACCAGAGTTCGCACGCGCAACAAATTGGCCCACTACATCTTCGAGAGTGCCGGCATAGCGCATCACATGAATCAGGTCGCCCGAGTCTTTCTTCTCTGCGCGGCTGTGAAATGCCAAAGCTTTGAGGATGATGAATGCCGGGACGTCAGCGTAATGTACGGTCTCGATAGTAACGCCACGATCACCGAGCATTTCCGCCTCAATTTTTCTCGACTCGTACCAGTCATGCACAATTTCCATGTGCTCTACTGACAGTGCTGAAACATCCTCGCCATCGAGTGCAGCAATCTTGCTTGGTGGGCAGTCATCGGTTGAACCTCTGAGGAATTCAACCAAAACGACTTGCTTGGGAGAAATCTGATACTCCCACCGCCATGCTGTGTCCCAGCCATTTTTTGGATCAACCCACCGCTTGAATCCACGAGCCAGCAGTTGCTTGGACAGAGAAGTATATTTTCCGGATGCGAGCACGGAGAGATTAAGCGCAACGTCGACATCCGATGTACCAAAGTGGGCCGGCACATCTGGGTACTGTTCAGGCGTCAAATACCTCGGCACCAACCCGCCTACCAGGCGGATGGTATCCTTCAGTGAACCGAAGGCGCTGAGGAGGGTGACGAGCACTTGCTCACAGGTATGTGTCTGTGCAGCACTGTATCCATCAGCCGACTGTGGTTTAGCTTCTACTGCCACGTTACACCTTTAAAATATCTTCACGAAATTGGGCCGCAAGTTCTGCGTTTCGTCCACGGCCATTTAATAGGTCAAGGTACTGTATGAAAGGACTCGCAAACCAGGCTTGTTCATTGTACGAATACTCTTGGAAGAGCGCACTAGCTCCTGAGCGCTCGATCAAAACAACGTTGGCACCTTTTTCGGCTGGTTTTAGACCAAGTTTTTCAGCAACTCGCTCAGCTTTTGTCGGTACTATGATTTCTGCAATATCGACATGAGTGAGTAGGGGGGACAGACGATTGGCAGCGATAGCGCCGGTGAATGCTACCGACAAACCATCTCGTTGATCACGACCATTCCAGCTCATATTTGAGGACAATTCCTCGACAAGCCTTTTGGGGTTTTGGCAGAAGAAATACCAGCGTGAAGTTTGTTGCTTGCGTTGTACCCATACTTCGGCCCAGGCGTCCAGTAGTTCGGTAGGCCTGATGAGCCGGCGAATTCGATGCCGTCCTTCTCCTTGGGATTCTACCCAGCCAAGACGCTCAAGCTCTTGGAGCAAATTAGACACGGTAGCGCCAGATGTTTGGGAAAGCTCAACCACCTGCTGACCATGAAACCAGTCCCTATCCATATGAAGCAGAGTATGGATAATTTTCTCACGTGAACCTTTGAACACATCCACTTCTCGGAGTGTGCCTTTGGTCGCAGACTTACCTTTTTCGATATTGACTAGCCAGTTTCGATGCTTGAAGAACAGTGTGCCACTCGCATCGAAGAAGCTCACCCCACGGTTTCTGAGTTCGTCACGCGCCCCTTTGCTGATGTGTTCGGCAAGGAAAATTGGCACCATGTCAGAAGAATTCCTCGTTCGGCTCTGATGCCCCTGCAGATCCCACAAGGCATCTTTGATGTCCCGTGGATACGCTTCTTTCTTGATGGAGAACACGAGACGCCAGTCGCCCTCGGGGGTGTTCAGGCGACCCATGGCATCCGGCTCCCAAGGCTCACCCTCAGGATTGATCTTGATAGCTGACAACGCTGATCCTGTGGCCTCCTCAATTGCCTCAGCGAAGGCGCTCATCAGCGGTTCATGCTTTTCGAAATCGTAATTCATTGCTACCCCTGCACCGAAAGCTTGGACGAACCTCCGTCCATTTCTTAGCCTAAAGCTACGCTAGATTTTAAAAAAATCAATGCTTGATTCGGTGGTTGTCCTATTTTTCCTGTACAGGAAATCAAGCGAAACTAAGCCTAGATTCGGTATTCTGGCCATTTTTCCTGTTCAGGAAACCAAGCGAAACGGGGCTTTGATTCGGTGTTTCGGCTATTTTTCCTGTTCAGGAAATCAAGCGAAATAAGTCCTTGATTCGGCGTTTCGCCTATTTTTCCTGTACAGGAAATCAAGAAAATCTAGATCGCGACCCAGGCAGCGCTGTGCCATGGTTGGGGAGGTTGAGTGAGCGTTTAGAATGGTTGCCAATGGGATTTTGACGCCATAAGCCGAGCGTTGAAGCCAGCGATCATTGGTGGCATCATCTCGCCATTAATACGGAGAGGGATTTCCACATGACGCCATTCGGACTAGCCGAGTGCTGCGCCTTGAGCGATGGGCGCGTTGATGACTGAGCCTACGCTTAAGTGCCGCCATACAGGACAGCATGTGCCTTACCTGATCCATCAGGGGCTGGCACCTATGTATGTATTCCAGCTCAGCGAGCAGTGGGACGCTGAGAAGCGGCAGATCATCAGGCAGCTGATGGCAGACTTCCCTGCTGCCGCAGACGACCCCAATGTGCTTTTTGATCAATTGCCCACCTATGGATTGTCAGATTTCCATTGGAGCTGGCTGGACAAAGCCTTTGCCTTCCGCAGCGATGATTACCACTGGTTCTTCCTGAGTGCACAGGGGCGGATCCAGGCGACCTGCGTCATCTACCATCCCAAGGAAAGCCGTCTGGATGGGGAGCGCATTTTCTACATTGACTACGTTGCTTCCGCGTACTGGAATCGAGACCGACCGAACTATGTGAAGCAGTTCGGGAGCGTCAGCCGGATCCTGATTGCCCACGCCTCCCACTTCGCCATCAACACGCTCGGCTACCGGCCAGGTTTTTGTTTGCACTCGCTGCCGACTGCGGAGGGGTACTACCGCTACCTGGGTATGATCGATTACGACGTTGATGCCGATAAAGAGAACCTGCGTTACTTCGAAGCGCCCCCTGAGATAGCTGGGAAGCTGGCAGGGGAGGCTCATCATGTCTGACTCTCCTGAAGGGCTTCCAGGCGATTTCGAGGTTTATCCATCCTCGCGGGATGCTGCGGTTGAGTTCACAGCGGCCCTGTCCAACCTGAAGAAAGCGCTGAAGCCAGCGGATGCCAAGACGCATGCGCGGCCTGGTGAGGCGTATGACGACTTCATCATTCGGCTCGCCCTCAACGCGACCAACAACAAGGCCGTGCTCTATCGCAAGAATGACTCTGCGGAAGAGACCAAGATCCAGGCGTGGTTGTCGCTGATCAATGAGAAGTCCAAGTTCGCTGTGCTGAGCCGGAGGATGCCTGATTTTCAGGGTTTGAGCGCTCAGCATCTCCGGCAGATCGCGCTCCTGAGTCTTAAGCCTGAAAACATCACCACTCTGGTCGATGTCCTGGCCGAGTCCTACGGCGTGCTCCTGGTGGTGGAGCCGGGCTTCAAGTCGATGAAAATGGATGGGTGTACCTTCAAGTTGTCGCAGGGTACGCCAGTTGTTGGAATAGCGCTTCGTTACAACCGCTACGATAACTTCTGGTTCACGCTCATGCATGAGCTTGCCCATATCCATATGCATTACGATTATCTCGATAATCCGATCCTGGACGACCTCGAAGAAGACAACGATTCTGATCGCGAAGTCGAGGCAAACATCATTGCCAAAGACAGCTTGGTCTCTCGCCAATACTGGCGGACTGCCTGGAATGTCAGGGCCAACAAGAAACAACTTCTGGATGTTTGCGTTAAGGCTGAAGTGCACCCTTCCATCATGGCCGGGATGATTCGCCACCAAGCCAAGAATTACAAGCTTTACCCTGAATTGCATCAATCTATGGACGTTAAAAACGCTTTCGGGTTCGCCAATGATTAAATATGTACCTTTCCTGAAATTCAAACAGAATGAGATTCAAGGCGTTGGGGTGCTGGATGATGCGATTCGTAATCAGATAGTACCTATGTATGACGTTCCTCGGTCAGAAGTTGTGATGACAGAGGGAGAGGTTCTGGAGCGCCTGAGAATTGCGGGGAAAAATCTCAAGTCAGGGCGCAAGAAATCCATCTCGTATAAGTTCTTTGTCGATAACTTTGATATTGATGACACCATTGATCTTGGTGGAGTGTCGCAGTATAGGGCTATCCTGAATTACCTTTCGGACTATACGATTATTCCTGTTCTAGCGTTTGATCGCCATCCAGACCATAATGTGGCCGCTCTAGAATTTGTGAAGGCGCGGCCAGGTGCTGAGGTTGGTATTCGTCTGCAAATGATGGATTTGGATAGCTATAATCTCACTAAAAGTAATTTGAACGCGCTGTGGGTCGATCTGGCAGCTGCTAACCCACAGTCTGTCGTATTACTTCTCGATCTACGAATTATCGAAGAAACCGTCGAGACGAAAAAGAAAGTTGAACGTTTCTTGGCTGGCTTCCAAAAGGATTTCCAAGTCACTGCCGTGGTGATGAGCGGGTCTGTTGTCCCAGCCTCAATTGGCGGGCTGGTCAAGACTGGTAATGAGGTTAATATTGATCGAAAGGAGTATTTGCTCTGGCGTTCAATCAATAGCTCGCCGGCTTACAGTAATGTCCTGTTTGGGGACTACGGAATTGTCAGTCCGGAATACTCGGATGCCGATATTGAGCCTGAACTAATCAGTGGTCTCTCTGCGCCGAAGGTGTTTTATACCTATCACGAGAAGTTTTTCATAGCTCGCGGTAAGCGATTCAAAACACATAAGTATACACAGTATTTTGACATTTCCGATAAGTTGGTGGATCAGGTGTTTTTTAGAGATCCTACCTACTCATTTGGTGAGCGCTATATCCATGATCGAAGTAAAAAGGCTGCGGTGCGGTCTAAATCAACGGGCTCGCTAGGTAGCTGGATTAAGACTTCAACCGCCGCTCACATCACTTTCGTAGTTAACAACATTTGAGCGCCTTTCGATGAGGGCGCCTTGGATTCCTGCCAGGGCGTCGTCCCGGCTCAACTGATAGCTGATTTGCTCAGCGATAGCGTCACGGTTGAAAGATTTTTTGAAAACCACTTCAGGGTGTGCGGTCGCAATAGCCGTCAACTCTGCCTTCCAGAGCATGAGCAGGGCATCTCTCTTGGAGAACATCGGGTTGGTGCCGGCCTTGCGGACGTAACGCAACATTGTCCTTTCTTTGCCAGATGTGGCGAGAATGATGCCCCAATAGGCAGGGATCTTTTCCATTGCCCAACGCACATGGTTTTCTGTGGTTACCAAAGTCAGTTTGGGGAACGACCTTGAATAGAATTCTGACTGCGACAGAATCCGTCGAACGTTATCGGTCTCGCCTTTGATTTCATAGCAGTGCATCTCCCGATAGCAGGCAACTACGTCGGCAATGGCATTACCATTATCGATGGTGAGCTCTTCGAGCACGCGAGCAGGTTTAGGCGACCGCTTCATTAAGTGGTCAACTAAAGCGGTTCGGATTTCTTTATCTCTGAGCACTCAGAGCTCCAGGCGGGCACAAACGCAACATTTTAGCCTATGAAGCTCCCTGTTGTGGAGTGCGCTCGCCTCTTCCTGAACACGTCCCGACCGATAGCGCCATGGTGCCAGGGTAGGTCGATTCGGGCTGGGAGCGTTCGGGTGATAGCCTAGTGCAGCGTCGTCGCTACCATCCGCACCCGGAGCCCCCATGATCAACCTCCATCGCTTGATCACCAAGCTGTTTCCCGACCGCCGACCCGACTGGGAGCAGAAGCGTGAGCGCGAGTTCATCCTGGCGGCAAACTCCTTGAAAACCCTCTCGGTAACTGACCGGGGTGGCATGTCCATTGATCCAGAGGAGCTCCGTGAACAAATTGTCGCGGCACGTGAGCAGTTGAAGCACCTTGTCCACAACCCAGGAACGCATAGTGGGCCGTGCCAATCAGTTGCAGCAGTCGAGGTGGCTCAGGAGGCTGATCCGTCTGCTGAGGGGCTGCAGGACTGTATTGAGGTGGTGGCCTGGCGTCGGCTTCCCAGTGGCGCTGCTGTGCGCTACGTGTGCCTTCAGTCCACGCATACCGGTCGATACTCAGTCGCGATGGCTAGTCTCTTCGCGGGAGCCATAGAAAGCCTCCCTACTTGGGTCGACGGCAATACCAACAGGCAGGTCGCAAACGCCCTACAGGGCAGTGAACTCCACTGGTACGCGACTGTGGGTGAGGCGATGGATGCCTGGGACGTAGCGCTTTGATGTCCCTACAAAACAGAAAGGCTCGTCCGGTTCCGCTTGAGCAGTACGAAGATTACGGTGACATCCCGCCAGAGGGCATGGATCTAGAAGAGGTGGAACTCATCTGGTGGACAGTCGCGCCTAGGATGAGCAAAAAGGAACTACGAAAACGGCTGAAAAGGTCGCTGATGGCTATCGCGATGCCGGTCGCTTCCCGTACGCGGCAGTTTCAGATGCTCAAGGGCGGGGTCGTTACCCTCGGGGCGTCATCAACGTTCTTAAGCAGGTGCTGAAAGCGAGTGCAACTAGGTCTGTAGTGCTGGCATCTGCTCACCCGGGGAACACTTAAAGTCATGTCCGAGACCCGCTGGACAATACGTTATGCTTCGCCAGCCTCAGTTGACGAATCGTTCGCCTCATGGAGGAACTTTACTTGGCCTTTCTCAAGGATAAGATTTGAGACATCCAAGCTAATCATAGAATCATAAGACATCGTCATAACCTGCTCATCTTTTCGTAACTTCTGAGTTCCACTCAGGTCTAAAACCTCTACTTTTACGCATGGACGAGTGGCCGGATATAGACTATAGCGATTCGGAATCACGGGAACCGATTGTGTCAAAAATCTCTCTCCGAACACGGGAACATCCACTTGGCCGCGAAACACTGGAATCTGCAATGCCATATTACTAAAGCTAATTTGGAACAGCATGTAAGGGCAACCAAACACGTTAGACTTACGCCGAGCCAATAGAATATGTATATGCGGATAAGGTGTCGGAAGATATATTGTGCTCTTGATAGCGCGAAACGCTGAGGCAGGAACAAATCCCCAAGAATCATGCGCTCTCTCAACCCATTTTCTAGACTCCGCAAACTCATCCAGGTACTCATCCGGCATAATGGAGAGAGCAATTTTTGTTAGGCACTTAAAAACGCCGGCGGGAATATAAGGCGCTCTAATTTTCTTGATAGTAAACGTCTTCTGATCACTATCATGAACAATAGAGTCAGTTCCTGGCATACTACATATCTCAGTGAGCTTGGTATGCTTCCCTTTTTGAATTGATCCGCCCTTGAGTTTTTCTTTAGGCAGGCCGTTTTTACCTTTCATCCCTGTCAAAATTCGTTCTATGCCGAGATAATTAGCAAGATCGCTTTCTATTGTCCCGCCAAACTTGTTATTGCAAGTATCACACTCGTCCGTGGCTATGAGTTTGGTATTCCCGATAAACTCTGGCACCGCATGAGGTACTAGATCGAAAGTCGTTTTATCTGGCCCAAGACCACAGAATCGACAAATAGGGTTGTCCACAGACCCTTCAACTCCTACCTGCATTTTTTCGCGAAGCTCACCAGCAACAATAGGCTCGTATTGGTTGAGAATCGCGTCGTCCGGCGATTGACCGAAGTAAGGTCGAACATGAGTAAAATAGAAAGCGGTCAGATCATCCATGATGGCACTCTAGCCCTAAAGTCGATATGCCATCATGAAGCGACGCTAAGCGAAAGCCAACCCCCTCCTTCACGATACGCTCTCGCCTGTGGGCCACTATCCAGAATGCTTTGCGCATGACAGTCGCAAGCGTAAGCAGGCCATCACCCGCTCAATCTGTTCCAGGTTTGTGTCTCACGGCCCTATGCTGCTCCAAGTGCTGCATCTCTGCTTTCCACCTAGCCAAGAATTTATCCCAGTCCGTAGCGTAAAGCCCATCAGGAATTCTGGTTGATCCAATGCTCGCCTGCAGGAAACGCTGATTGCCTCTGATGCTTGACGGATCAAATCTGAAAAAATCAGAAGGGTTATTACGCCAAATCCGCTGCGGGCCAGTTGCGGCGTGAGCTCAAGGACGCCACGAAATCCGCAAAAAACTTGTCAACGTCCCTACAGACGAGGAATGCGGGTGGCCAGCGCAGAAATCATTCCGACGCATTCAACGCGCAGCGAACCTGGGTTTTGACTGCGCTTTCTAGCGGAAGGGGGGGCAAGAGTTGCACGTATTATGCTATCAAGCACCCAGACGATGCAGCGCAGGTGCATGCAGCAGCTACGGTAACTTCTGTATCTCTGGAGGGCACGGTTGAAACTCAAAACTATGCTCAGCTGGCGAAAGCTGCACGTAGCTGTGCCGTGGAGCTTCACGCCATGGGGCTTCGGCCCGGAGATGCCCTTGTCAGTTTTGGTTTCAGTTCGCTCGATCAAATGGCTTGGCTGTACGCAGCACTACACCAGGGCGTGGCAACTCATTTTCTAAACCCTCAGCACCGCCCAGAAGATCTGGGGCGTTTTCTTCAGCAGCTGCGACCAAGCCTGTTGCTGCATGACGCCGTTACGGTGAGTGCCGCCCAGGCATTCGCGGCGTTGGTTCCAGATACTCCGATGCGTGCTATGGCGCAACGTGGCATCGGGAGTGGCAACGAAAGTATCGCCGCCGAGTTTCCGGAAGATACGGTTTCCCATGTCTGCTACTCGTCTGGTACCACTGGCGTTCCAAAGGTTGTTGAGTACACGCACCGCTCAACGGTATTGCATGCGTGGGCCTGTGCCTTACCTGATGCGATGGGGTTGAGCAGTGTGGATCGGGTCATGCCACTCATGCAAAACTTCCACGCAAGTGCATGGGGCGCTCCCTTTGTTTGTCCATTGGTTGGTGCTTCATTGGTGCTCGTACCACTGCATCGTGACCCGGTGCAGTGGTTCCAATGGATTGAGGAGCACCGAGTCACCGTCCTGGGGGCTGTCTCTGCACATTGGCTAGCGCTCGTCCGGTACATGCGAACCGGCGGATTGCGCTTTAGCACACTTCGCCGCACGGTTGTCGGCGGCACGCGATTGCCATCTGACGTTGCTCGATTCATTCAAGAAGAGCTTGGCGTCGCGGTATGTCATGCCTGGGGTATGACCGAAACCTCACCATTGGCCACCATCGAGCGCTTTGATAGCAGCAGGGCATCGCTGGGTCATGGCAAGCCTGTGTTCGGAATTGAGTTAGCGGTGCAGTGCGAAGGTGGAGCTTGCCTGGCCGAGGGTACCGGGGAGTTGATGGCCCGGGGGCATTGGGTCGCCCATAGCACAGCAAAAAACGGCAATTGGCTTGCCACCGGGGACTTCGCGACGCTGCACGAAAATGCGGAGTTGGAGGTGATCGATCGCCTGGAAGATGCGCTGATCGCCGATGGTATCCCCCTCAGTTCAGCCCTCGTGGAGTATCAAGCTCGACGGGTTCCAGGTGTTGCAGACGCAGCATTGCTGGTCACCGATGTTGCCTCCGGCCAGAGCGCGCTGGCTTGGGTGGCTATGCCTGAGGTCAATTTCGACGCAGTCACTGCCGAGCTCGAACAAATCCTTTCCATGGCCTTCAACGGGTGGCGTCCGACGCAATTCATCGTCGTGGATGCGTTTCCGTACACAGCGTCTGCGAAGGTCCAGAAACACCTCCTCAAAGACCACATCGCTCGGCGGCACAAAGACGATGCGGCTTTGACTCCGACTTCCTCCTGCTGATGCCTGACTTATGACGCAAATAACGAAAACCGCAGCGGTAGATTCTGTTCACGAAAGCGGCATCAAGAGCTCATTGCCCCTGGAGCGGTATGTGACTTGGGTGGTCGATCACCGGCGCTGGGTTATTGCCCTTGTGCTGGCTCTATCCGCATTTTTCGGCTTTTTTGCAGCCAAGCAACAGGTCATCATCAATCCTGCCGCTGTTGTTCCGCAGAGCCATCCATACATCAAGGCGACCAACACCATCGAGAGGATCTTCGGTTCGAAGTATCTCGTGGTGATCGGACTGACCCCAGCCCAGGGCGATGCGCTGCAACCTCAGGTGCTGGAGGCCGTGAAGCGCATCACGGACAAGCTTTATGCCGCGCCATCGGTTACCAGGCAGACGCTGCTGAGCCTTTCCTCACGGCAGGCCAAGAGTATTCGTGGGAACGCCGAAGGGTTTGAGGCCAAGCCGTTGCTCGGTGATCAGATACCGACGACAGCAGATCAACTCAGCGCCCTGAAGTCGGCCATCGATGCAAATCCGGTTTATCGGGACACGGTGATATCCAGCGACTGGCGAACCGCAACGATCATGCTGGCGCTCAAGGAGAACCCCAATGGTTTTGGGGCAATGCTCTCGGATGTTCACCAGATTCTGAGCCAGGAGAATACGCCAGGCATCGAGATTTCCTTGAGTGGGAACCCGGTGTTCCTGCATCAGGCTGAAGTCTTTGCGGATCGAATCAACGGGTTGTTCCCGATCGCGGTCCTGGTGATTGGCTTGCTGCACTACGAAGCCTTCCGTACTCGTCAGGGGCTGATTCTTCCCTTGGTGACGGCGTTGCTCTCGGTGGTGTGGGGTGTCGGAATCATGGGGTTGATGAAGGTGCCGATGGACATCTTCAACTCGCCTACACCCATCCTTATTCTTGCTGTCGCGGCTGGGCACGCCGTTCAACTACTCAAGCGCTACTACGAGCGCTTCATCGAGTTGGTCAACGGACAGCACATGGCCCCGCAAGAGGCTAATCGGCTGGCGACGATCCAATCGCTTGCTGCCGTGGGACCCGTTCTGGTGATCGCAGGAGGTGTTGCGGCTCTGGGATTCTTCTCGTTGGTAGTGTTCGAGCTGGAAACTGTACGGGCCTTCGGCATTTTCACTGGCATTGGCATCCTCGCCGCGGTACTGCTGGAATTCACCTTCACACCAGCAGTTCGCGCCAGTCTCAAACCGCCTTCGGCCGCGCAAATTGATACAGAGACCAAACCGCGCATTTGGGATCGCATGAGCGCTCGCATTGCTCAGTTAGTGGTCACTCCACGCAGCCGCCGCTGGATCCTGGTTTCTTTCGTCGTACTGATCGGTGTTGCGATCGCCGGTTGGCCCAGGGTGCATGTCGATAACTCGAGCAAGAGTTTCTTCTCGGATTCGCTGCCGTTACAGCGGGACGACAACCTGCTGAATGCGCAGACAGGGGGGACCAACGTCCTATACGTCATGGTCGACACTGGGCAGGCGGATGGAGTGAAAGATCCGCAGGTGCTCAATGCAATTCGCGACCTTCAAGCTGATGCTGCGAAGCGGCCAATCGTTGGAAAGACACTGTCCATCGATGACTTTCTTCAACGCATGCACGAAGCTGCCTCAGGTGATACGGGTGCGATTAACCCACTGCCCGATGATCGAGACCTGATCGCCCAGTACCTGTTCCTTTACTCGATGTCAGGCGACCCGGAAGACTTCTCGGCGCATGTCGACTACGACTATCAGCGGGCGAAGATCGCGATCATGTTGCGTACCAACAGCAATGCTGAAATCGATCGCCTGGTCAACGAACTACGCGAGGTTGCGAACGAGCGCTTCCCCAAAAATGTAACGGTATCGTTCGGTGGTGAGGTGGCGCAGACACTGGCCGTAACCGACGTAATGGTTCACAGCAAGCTGCTGAACATCGCACAGATTCTGGGTGTGATCCTGGCGGTATCGGTGATTGCATTCCGTTCGTTCATTGCAGGTCTGCTGGTGCTGTCGCCTCTACTGGTGGTGCTGTCGCTGGTCTTCGGCGTCATGGGCTACTTTGGAGTCCCGCTGAACATTCCCAACTCATTGATCTCTGCCATGGCAGTGGGGATTGGCGCTGACTACGCGATCTACCTCATATACCGCATTGGTGAGTACACAGCCCAGGGCAAGGCTTTGCCTGAAGCCGTCGAAATGGCAATGAAAACCGCTGGTAAAGCCTGTCTGTTCGTCGCCACTGCTGTGGCGGGTGGCTATGCCGTCCTGATGTTCTCCTACGACTACAAGGTGCATATGTGGCTTTCTAGTTTCATCGTGCTGGCTATGCTGGCGAGTGTGTTGGCAACGCTGACCGTCATTCCAAGCGCCATTCTGGCCTTCAAACCCGCATTCATTTTCCAGCGCCGCTCGGGTGACCGTGGGGCAGTGCTGTTGATCATCCTGGCTGCCATCGGCTTCCTGACTTACTCACAGGCAGGTTGGTCTGCCGAGTTGGAGGCGACGCGGATCATGGAGCGCAATGCTGCGGTCACTCGCTTCAGCACCTCGACGGCGGATGCGGAGTTTGTGCTGCAGACCAAAGATGGCGGTAAGCGCGTTCGCAAGTCGAACATGGCGTCGAAGCTTCAAGAGAATGGGCAAGACACGATGCGTCTGGTGCGCTTCGAAGCGCCGGCGGATATTCGCGGAACAACGACGTTGCTCGTTGAACGTTCTGCTCAGGATGACGACATGTGGGTGTACCTGCCGGCGATGAAGCGTGTGCGTCGTCTGGTGGCCTCGAACAAAAAAGACAGCTTCATCGGCACTGATTTTAGCTATGGCGATGTCATGGGGCACAAAGTCGGTGATTGGAAACACACCTTGCTTAGCCAGCAGACACGGGACGGTGTCGAGCACTACATCATCGAATCGGTACCCGCGCAAGACAGCGTGCGCACCCACTCGGGATATGCCAAGCGCGTGACATGGGTGCGCAAGGACAATTTCGCAACGACTTACGTGGAAGCCTCGGATGTGAGTGGGCAGCCTTACAAGCAGTTTTCCTTCGCGGACATCCAGCGGGTTGATGCAGTGAGTGGAAAGTGGCAGCCAATGAAAACCGAAGGCAAGAACCTGCAGAGCGGGCATACCACAACAATCACTTTCTCCAATTTCAAGGTCGGTGAATCGCTGAGCGACAGACTCTTCTCTGCGAACAACATAGGTTCCAAGTAAGGAGAGGAGATGAGTGGGTCTTTTTTGCCCTGGTGGCGGGCCGGTGTTGTCGTGCCTCTGATTCTCTCGGCGAGCGCTTATGCCAGTGCACCGGAAGTGACAGGGGAGATCGCTTCAGGTGTGTGGTCATCCAACCGAATGTTGGATGATAAGCGCGCGGTATCCTCCAGTCGTGCCAAGCTCAAACTGGACTGGCAGGCGTCCGAAAGCCTGCAGTTGAGTAGTGAGGTCTGGGCGCTATCGTCGCCGGAGCGCCTGGATGAGAAGCGTGAAGACGCAGGGGTCAATGAGCTGTATGTGAAAAGCAGCGAGACATTGTGTGCGCCTGCCTTGGGTAAAAAGCTGGTCATGTGGGGGCGTGCTGACGGGATCAATCCCACTGATCAGATTTCGCCGAGCAACTATCGGAGATTGACCCCTGAAACTACTGATCAGCGCACGGGCAACTGGGGACTGCACCTGGACTGTGAGATGGGCGCGGGAAAGCTGCAGGTGCATGTACTGGATCGGTTCCAGTTCAATGACGTGCCGCTGGAGAAGACACCTGGCGTTGTCTTCAGAGAAGAAGATCCAAATGTGCGTCCTACAGTTGCTGTGAAGTATGACGTGCTCGGCTCTGATGCCGACTGGTCGGTGAGTGTGATTGACGGCCATGACTTGTTTCCGACCTTCGCAGTACGAAGTGCCACGCCTGAAGGCATCACGCTTGGTCAGCACGCCACTCGTATGCGAATGCTGGGTAGCGACTTCACAATTGTCCGGGGGGAGATGGCCTATAGGGGGGAGATTGCGTGGGTAGACTTCGAGCAGTCATCGGATCCTGGTGTCGCCCGACGGCAGCCCTATGCCTCAGCAATGGGTGGTGCTGAATGGTATATCGGCGATCGAGAGACTATTTCCTTGCAGGGCTTTTGGCGGCACTTGAGGTCGGTTTCGAGTCTGTCGAACGATCCCTTGCTTGCCCAGGTACAAGCGGCACAAGCGCTGATCAGCAATGAGCTGGACCGTGATCAGTATGGGGTTACGCTCAGGTATGCCAGGCCGCTGTTTGACTCAAAAGCTGACCTCGATCTCTTTGCGGTCTGGACTGAGCCTCGCGACGACTGGATGCTGCGAGGAAGGCTCAAGTACGCATTAACGGATTCCTGGCGGGTGAGCACAGGGTTAGACATCTTCAGAGGGCCCCGGGATTCCTTCCTTGGCCATTTGAGACCGAACTCATTGACGTTCGTTGAGGCGAGTTACAGGTGGTGAGCCGAGGCGGCGACGTCGATAGCGTCTAGTTCTTTCACCATGTAGACCGCTGAGGCCGGGCATAACGCGGTGAACGCCTGCGAACAGGAAATCGCTTTCGGCGCTTGGGATCGCTCCCTGGGTTCGGTGTTGAGGTTTGGCTTGATTAGGGGGAGCCGCCAGAGCTAGAACGATCAGAATATCTGATTTACCGTATATATGGCTTATCCGCCAGGGGCAGTGGGTGTATTACCGCCTGCACCCCTCTCTGCCTGAGTGGGTTGCGACGATGTTGAAAAGTGTCGTCGATGCCAACCAGGACTGGTTGAACACTGATGCTATGCGTCTCGCCGAGATGGGGGATAGGCCCCTAAGCCCGGCCGCTTGTGTTTGACCTCTCTTTTCCCGGCTTTGGCAATCCGCCTGAGCTTTTGCTCCGGAGATATTTCATGAAAATCTTGTTCATGTGCACCCACAACAGCTGCCGCAGCATTTTGTCTGAAGCACTGTTCAACCACTTGGCACCCGAAGGCATGGAAGCCGTGAGCTCGGGGAGTTTTCCAAGTGGCAAGGTCAATGCTCAGGCGTTGAAGACGCTGGAAGCCGCCGGTATCTCCACCGAAGGCCTATCAAGCAAGGCTTCGGATGCATTCGAAAGTTCGCCCCCTGACATCGTCATTACGGTTTGCGATCGCGCTGCTGGAGAGGCTTGCCCAATATTCTTCGGTCCTTCTCTCAAAGCCCATTGGGGCTTGGCTGATCCATCCGCAGTGACCGGTAGCGAAGCGGAGATCGAAACCGCGTTCCAAGCGACGCTGGCCAAGATCGATGAAAGGGTTCGCGCCTTCATGGCTCTGCCTGTTGGGCAAATGAGCGTGGATGATCTGAAAGCAGCGCTCGCCCACATCGGCACTCTCTAACCACTGGATACAAGGAGATTGGAATGAACGACATTTTGCCAAACATCCAGCCAGAGCTGGTCGATCTTCCCTCGCTGGAGCAGCTTCAGCCGAAGGATCCGTCCGCTCATAAACCCCGGATTCTGCTGCTCTACGGGTCTACTCGCGAACGTTCGTTCAGCCGGTTGATGGTGCAGGAAGCTGCTCGCCTGCTGGAGCAATTCGGCGCCGAAACTCGAGTCTTTGATCCATCGGGTTTGCCGCTACCGGATGATGTGCCGGACTCCCATGAGAAGGTTCGCGAGCTTCGTGAGCTTATGCAGTGGTCCGAGGGCCAGGTCTGGTGCTCTCCCGAGCGTCATGGCTCGATGAGCGCTGTGTTCAAAGCACAGATTGACTGGGTACCGCTGGCGATGGGAGCTGTCCGTCCTACCCAAGGCAAGACCCTGGCAGTCCTGCAGGTCTGTGGTGGTTCGCAATCTTTCAACGTGGTGAACCAACTCCGGGTGCTTGGCCGCTGGATGCGCATGTTCACCATCCCCAACCAATCGTCGGTACCGAAGGCATTTCTGGAGTTTGACAATTCAGGTCGGATGAAACCTTCGTCCTACTACGACCGCCTGGTTGATGTGATGGAGGAGTTGATGAAGTTCACGCTGCTTCTGCGAGATCGCCAGGACTATCTGGTGGATCGGTACTCAGAGCGAAAGGAGTCAGCCGAGGAGCTTTCAAAGCGGGTCAACCAGCGTTCCATTTGAGCTTATGAGCATGGGGCAAACAGCACGTGATCGGTTATCTGACGCAATGCGAGGCACGCTACGATTTTCCGATTGTTCGCAGACCTGAAGGGGCGCTATCCCAAGCACTATTGGCCGGATGACCCGCTGGTGGCCGAAGCCACCGCGCGGGCCAAACCACGCCGCTCGGCTCAGGGCCTGGGCTGCAACTGAAAACGCGCCAGCAGCGGCCTGTGGGTCATCCTGCCGAACCTGCGCCATCTGGCGCAGGATACGCGCTGCGCGACAAAATCAGGCGCGGTCGGGCACCGCATCGTCGACCAGCATGAACAGGCGGAACAGCACCACGCTGGTGAACAATTGCAAGAAGCTGCTGACGCTGTCGAGCAGCAGCGACATTGCCGGGTTTTGTGGCGCCGGGTAGACCATCATGCTCACACCATCGAGCAGCCAGAGTGGCGCCAGTACGCAGAGAATGCAGGTGAGGATGCGCATGAAGTGGCCCTGGGTCAGCTGGAAGCTGGCCCGCATGGCGGCCAGCGGCGTCAACCCGCGCAGCACCAGCAGGTACTCGGCGAATACCAGTTTGATCATCACCCACAGGCCCGGCAGCACGAACAGCGACATGCCAAACATGATCAACAGGGTGCTGATCATCGCCAGCAGGGCAAAGGTCGGCCACAGGCGCACCGCCATGGCCAGCAAGTCGCGCTTGAGCGGTTGACGGCCTTCGCTGCGGGCGTCGAGAAAGAGGATCAGCGCCGCCGTGTAGAGCGGGTAGAACAGCAGGCCGACCAGCACCGTGTAGGCCGGTGAGGCATCGGTGCCGACTGCCTGGTCCACCAGTTGCTTGACCACCGATTCCAGCACCACCAGGGGCAGGCACAGTTGCACGATGGTCGCCAGGTTGCGGCGAAAGAAATACAGGGAGTCACGCAGAACGGTGAGCGGATTCATCGGTCGATATCGCAGCCTAAGGAGCAGGTCGTCACTTTAGCCGATGCTCCGGGCAGGTCCAACCGCAAGGCGCAGGCGGTTAACAAAAGTTTAATCACCGCAGGCCTTTCAATCGGCCATCTTTACCCCCACTTTCAAGCCATGCCCGTGCCCAGGCGGCGCGGTTCCCGGTTTTCTCCAAGGCAATCTAACGAGGTCGCGATGAACAGCGAAGAACAAACCCTGATCGATGGACTGTTTGCCCGGCTCAAGCAGGCCGAAACACCGTCCACGCCACGCGACGCTCAGGCCGAACAACGTATTGTCGAGCATCTGCATGCTCAGCCGTCGGCGCCGTACTACATGGCCCAGGCGATTCTGGTGCAGGAAGCGGCCCTCAAGCGCCTCGATGAGCAGAACAAGCAGCTGCAGGCCGAACTGGCCCAGGCCAAGGCTCAAGCTCATGCCGCACCGGCTCAGGCGCCCGCCGCCAGCGGTGGTGGCTTTCTCTCCAGCCTGTTTGGCGGCTCATCGCGGGCCCCACAATCGGCCCCGCAACCTGTCCAGCGTCAGGCCCCGGTCGCCAGTTCCGGTGGTGGCTGGCGTGAGCCTTCGAGCCACTTCGGTGGCGCCCCCGGCATGGTCCCGCAGCAGAATTACGCAGCGCCCCAGCCCCAGGCCGCCCCTGCTCGTGCGGGCAGCAGCTTTCTCGGCGGCGCCCTGCAAACCGCGGCGGGCGTGGCCGGTGGCGTGATGCTGGCGCAAGGCATCAGCAGCCTGTTCAACCAGCCCTCGCAGCCTGAGGAAGTGGCCGAAGTCGCCAAGGAAGAGCCGGCGCCTGCCAGCGACACCGGTGGATGGGGCAACGATCAACCGCAGATGGTCAGCCACGACAACAACGGTGGTGACCAGGGCGGCTTCATGGACGCCGGTTATTCCGACGATGGCGGCGATTTGTTCTCCGACGACGAGTACGTCTGACCCTCGCATACCGCACCCGGCGCCCTTGTCGGGTGCGGCATTGCTGCGCACTTTCCCCTTATCCTGCTTCAGGCTGGCATACTGTCCGGCGACCCGGCCCGGGTTTCGCTGGCCGGCCAGTGCGCGTTGACGCCATGAGGATGTGCGGTGAGAAAGATTGCAGTGTTCGCCGATGTACAAAACCTCTATTACACAGTGCGCCAGGCCTATGGTTGCCATTTCAACTACGCCGCGTTGTGGGCCGATATCGGCAAGCGTGGGGAGATCGTCGAGGCCTATGCCTATGCCATCGACCGGGGCGACAGCCGCCAGCAACAGTTCCAGCAGATCCTGCGCAACCTTGGTTTTACGGTAAAGCTCAAGCCTTATATCCAGCGCAGCGACGGCTCGGCCAAGGGCGACTGGGACGTGGGCATCACCCTGGACATCATGGACGCCGCCGATCACGTCGATGAAGTGGTACTGGCCTCGGGCGACGGTGATTTCGACCTGCTGCTCGAACGCATCATCCAGAAGCACGGCGTCGAGGCGGTGGCCTATGGCGTCCCGGGCCTGACCGCCAACTCGCTGATCCGTGCCGCCAGCCGTTATGTGCCCATTGAAGGCGCGCTGTTGTTGAAAAACTAGCCACTGTTGAGGTTTGCCCGTTTGGAACGTATTGCTGTCATCGACTTTGAAACCACGGGTATCTCCCCGAGCGACTATTGCCGCGTCACTGAAATTGCCGTGGTCATGCTTGAGCACGGGCAGATCGTGGATCGTTATCAGAGCCTGATGAATGCCGGTGTCTCGGTGCCCGGATTTGTCGCCAGCCTGACCGGCATCACCACGGCGATGGTGCGCAGTGCGCCGCCGGTGGAGCAGGTGATGCGCGAGGCTGTCGCCTTTGTCGGCGACACGCCGCTGCTGGCGCACAACGCCTCGTTCGACCAGAAATTCTGGGACTTCGAACTCGGCCGGATCGGCCACAGCCGTCACCAGCGCTTTGCCTGTTCGATGCTGCTGGCCCGGCGCCTGATGCCTGCCGCGCCCAACCACAAACTCGGCACCCTGACCCGTTACGCCAACTTGCCTGACACCGGCAAGGCTCACCGGGCCATGGCGGATGCCGAGATGGCTGCCAACCTGGCCCAGCACCTGGCCGGTGAACTGCGCCAGACCCACGGCCTGGCGCACGTTTCCCATGACCTGTTCTGCAGCTTGCAGAAAGTCCCGGCGGCCAAGATCCGCGAAGCCCTGGCCCGCCATCGCGGCTAGGCATTCTTTGGGGGCAATCACCGGATGCTGAGCCTTACTTCTGTGGGAGCAAAGCTTGCTCGCGATAGCTTCACCGCGGTGTACCTGATAAAGCGCGGCGCCTGCATCGCGAGCAAGCTTTGCTCCCACAAAAAATCAAAAGCGGCTTGCATTTGCCTCCAGATGGCCACCCGGTTGATCAGGCCTCAAGTGTCGTCAGACGCTCAGCGACGGCGGGTGCCGACAGCTAATAAACAGGCTTTGACACTTACTTTTGCGCTCATGCCTTTCTAAACTAGCGCTCTAATTATTTGATCGCGAGCCTTGCATGCCTGCCTCCCGTCGTTTGCCATGGATGTTGATCGGCCTGCCGCAATGGCGCAAGCAGTAAGGGCGATGGACAGGTAAACTGCGCGCATTGCTGAACTCTTCGACGGTATTACCTGATGACATTCGCCAAACTTGGCCTGATTGAACCGCTGCTGCGCGCACTGCAAACCCTGGGTTACAACACTCCGACACCGGTCCAGGCACAGGCCATTCCCGCCGTGCTGGCCGGTCGCGACCTGATGGCCGCGGCCCAGACCGGCACCGGCAAGACCGCAGGCTTCGCCCTGCCGCTGCTGCAACGCCTGACCATGGAAGGCGCAAAAGTCGCCAGCAACTCGGTGCGTGCACTGGTGCTGGTGCCGACCCGCGAGCTGGCCGAGCAGGTTCACGCCAATATTCAGGAATACGCCGAGCACCTGCCGCTGAGCACCTATGCGGTGTACGGCGGCGTCAGCATCAATCCGCAAATGATGAAGCTGCGCAAGGGCGTCGACCTCTTGGTGGCCACCCCGGGGCGACTGCTCGACCTGTACCGCCAGAACGCGGTGAAATTCCCGCAGCTGCAAGTGCTGGTGCTCGATGAAGCGGATCGCATGCTTGACCTGGGGTTCTCCGAAGAGCTGAGCAACATCTACGCGGCCTTGCCGAGAAAGCGCCAGACGCTGCTGTTTTCCGCGACCTTTTCCGATTCGATTCGGCTGTTGGCCGGGACCATGCTCAACGACCCGCTGAGCATTGAAGTCAGCCCGCGCAACGTGGCCGCTAACACGGTCAAGCAGTGGGTCGTGCCTGTGGATAAAAAGCGCAAGCCGGAGCTGTTTATTCACTTAATGCGCAAGCAGCGCTGGAAGCAAGTGCTGGTCTTCGCCAAGACCCGCAACGGCGTCGATCAACTGGTCGAGCGGCTGATGGGGCAGGGCGTCAACGCCGACGGCATTCATGGTGACAAGCCCCAGGCTACCCGCCAGCGCGCGCTGGACAGCTTCAAGGCCAGTGAGGTGCAGATCCTGGTCGCCACCGATGTGGCGGCACGCGGGCTGGATATCGAAAGCCTGCCGCTGGTGGTGAACTTCGACCTGCCGATCGTGGCTGAAGACTACATCCACCGCATCGGCCGGACCGGCCGTGCCGGTTCCACGGGTGAAGCGATTTCGCTGGTGTGCGCCGATGAAGTGAACCTGCTGGCCGCCATCGAAACCCTGACCCGTGTGACCTTGCCGCGCCATGAAGAACCGGATTTCGTGCCGGAACATCGGGTGCCGATGACCGACGCCAGTGGCGCCGTGCTGAAAAAGCCGAAGAAACCGAAAAAGCCGAAAGAAACGGGCGGCAAGCGTAGCCTGGGTCGCTGGATGGACAGCGGCGACGAGCCGGCGGCGGAGCCTGCGGTCAAGCCGGTGCGCAAGGTGCCGGTGTTCAATACGGGGCCGCGCAAGCGCAAGCCTTGAGACGAAAATACCGCAGCATGTGGGTCTAGCATCTGTGGGAGCGGATTGATCCGCGAATGGTTTCGCCGCGGTGTGTCAGACCTGCTGCGGTGAAGCTATTCGCGGATAAATCCGCTCCAACATTAAGTCGCTTAACTCTGCAACCACTCCAGCGCCCCCAGCCCTGCCACTCGCCCACTGGCAAAGCACGCCGTCAGCAGATACCCCCCAGTCGGCGCTTCCCAGTCGAGCATTTCGCCAGCGCAGAACACGCCGGGCTTGCTCGTGAGCATCAGATGCTTATCCACAGCCTCGAATGTCACACCGCCCGCGCTACTGATCGCTTCATCCAGCGGCCGTGTCTGCACCAACGTAATCGGCAATGCCTTGATCGCCCGTGCCAGCAAGGCCGGGTCAGCAAAGGTTGCGGCATTCGTCTGTTCGCGCAGCAAGGCCGCTTTCACCCCGTCGAGCCCCACCTGGCTGTGCAGATGCTTGGCCATCGAGCGCGAGCCGCGCGGCTTGGCCAGGGCGCTTTGGAGTTTATCCACAGCCTTGCCCGGCAGCAGGTCCAGCATCACTGTGGCGCTACCGGATTGGTTGATGCGTTCGCGAATCTGCGCCGACAGCGCATAGACCAGGCTGCCTTCAAGGCCCGTGGCCGTCAGTACGCATTCGCCCAGCCGGGGCGGCTGGCCGTCGACGCTCAAGGCGATGTTCTTCAGCGGGGCGCCGGCGAACTTGGCTTTCAGCACTTCGCTCCAGGCGGCAACGTCGAAACCGCAGTTGGCCGGCTGCAGGGCTTTGAGTTCAACGCCTGCTTCTGCCAGCCAAGGCATCCAGGCACCGTCGGAACCCAGGCGTGCCCAGCTGCCGCCGCCCAGCGCCAATACCACAGCGTCGGCCTTGATCGCCTGTTCGCCTTCGAGATTGGCGATGCGCAGCGCGCCATCGACATTCCAGCCCAACCAGCGGTGCCGGGTGTGGATAACTACGCCGGCATCGCGCAGGCGCTTGAGCCAGGCACGAAGCAGCGGCGCGGCTTTCATGTCGGTGGGGAATACCCGCCCGGAACTGCCGACAAAAGTCTCGATGCCCAGGCCGTGAATCCATTGGCACAGGGCGTCGGCATTGAACGGGGTCAGCAGGCGGTCAATCTCGTCGCTGCGTTCGGCATAGCGCGAAACAAAGGCCGAATAGGCCTCGGAATGGGTGATGTTCATGCCGCCGACGCCGGCCAGCAAGAATTTACGCCCCACCGACGGCATCGCGTCGTACAAATCAACGCGCACGCCCGCCTGGCTCAGCACTTCGGCCGCCATCAACCCGGCAGGGCCACCACCAATAATTGCAACGTGGAAGGTAGAAGAAGGGCGGGCGTCGGACATGGGGCTCTGCACGTGGCGAAATTAGCCGGACATTCTACCCCAGGGTGGGCGGCTCAGAGCTGTACAAAAAACACACCGCGCTCGGAAACCCCCGGCTGTGCTGGGCCAAATTGGCTTTCACTCAGGTTATCCACAGGCGGTTCCACAGCGATTGTGAATAACGGCTGGTGAGTAACTAATGGACATAAAAATATTTGCTCACAGCTGTGTATTGGGAAGTGCTTCCAAAATGATGGCTTGCGATGTGCAATTGGCCAAAGCGTCGAGGTGGTTGTTCGGCGAAGTTTACGTCGCGTGAAGCGAGGCACTAGAAATCAGCGTCGAATTACCAACCGGAGAATTCATGGCCAACCCCTATCGCGACCTTCTGACTACCCCCGGCGTCATGGGGTTGGTGATCGCGAGTTCCATTGCTCGTCTGCCACAAGCAATGATCGGCATCGGCATCATTACCATGTTGGTGCAGCAGACGGGTGTTTATTGGCTGGCTGGCGCGGTCGCAGGGACATTTACATTGGCGAATGCGCTTATCGGCCCGCACGTATCGAAGCTTGTTGATCAGCGGGGGCAGAGTCGAGTCTTGCCCTTGGTGACTGCCTTCAGTATTGGCATGTTGTTGGCATTGATAATGGCTGTCTATATGAGGGCTTCGGTCTTGCTGCTTTTTATTCTTGCGGCACTGGCGGGCACGATGCCAAGCATGCCCGCGATGATAAGAGCACGCTGGACACAACTTTTCCGTGGCAAGCCGCAATTACACACGGCCTTCTCCTTGGACACTGTTCTAACTGAACTGGCCTTTATCATTGGTCCACCACTCGCCATTGGTCTGAGCACCAGCTTCTTCGCCGAAGCCGGACCTCTTGTTGCCGTCTTGCTGCTGGTAATCGGTGTGACTGCTTTTCTTCTGCAGCGGCAGACAGAACCGGAGGTAGTCATGGGCGGCGGGGGGAGCTCAAGCTCGACCTTACGTATCCCCGGCCTTCGCACCATCGTTCTGGCGCTTCTAGCAATGGGTGTGATTGGCGGATCAATCGATGTGGCTGTTGTTGCCTTCGCCAACGCACAAGGCTGGCCAACGTCCGCCAGCTTCATTCTGGCAGCCTATGCGCTCGGCTCAATGATCGCTGGCCTGACGTTCGGCGCGTTAAGGGTTTCCTTACCGATTGAAAAGCAGTTCTTCATTGGGATACTGGTAACGGCAGTAACAGCCGTATTGCCCATTCTCTCACCGGACGTCTACGTCTTGACGGGGATGCTCTTTGTGGCAGGCATGTCATTCGCGCCAACTATGGTCATCGTCATGAATCTCGGTACGATCATTGTTCCACCGTCCAGGATCACCGAAGGACTAACGTGGATGACGACAGGCATCAGCATCGGCGTAGCGCTCGGTGGAGTCGTTTCGGGGCTGGTCATTGATGCCTATGGCGCGCGGGCAGGGTTCGGTGTAGCCATTGTCGCGGGGCTGGTGATGGTGGCGGTCGTGCTTTTGGGTCAGCGTACCCTTCGTGCGTCAGAGAGTTACGCCGAGCCGATTGTGAACAACTAAAGACGTGCCCACACCCGCTGGGCGCTGTGGTGCAGGATACCGTGGCGGCGGGCCAGCGCTTGGCGGTCTTTGCTATAGCCGCCACCGATCAGCCCGACCACCGGAATATCGCGCCCCAGGCACTGGCGAAACACCGCCTCGTCACGGGCGGCAACGCCGTTGTCGGTCAGCTGCAGGTAGCCCAGGGCATCGTCCTTGTGCACATCGACGCCGGCGTCGTAGAGCACCAGGTCCGGCTGGTACAGCGGCAGCAGGTAATTGAGGGTGTTGTGGACAACGTGCAGGTATTCCTCGTCGCCCATTCCGCGCTGCAGGGGAATGTCCCAATCGCTCTGGGCCTTGCGGGCCGGGAAGTTCTGTTCGCAGTGCAGGGAAACGGTGATGGCCTCCGGCGTGTCAGCGAGGATCCGCGCGGTACCGTCGCCCTGGTGCACGTCGCAATCGAAGATCAGCACCCGGCTGACAGCACCGCTTTCGAGCAGGTAACGGCTGATCACGGCCAGGTCGTTGAAAATGCAGAAACCGGCCGGATGGTCATAATGAGCATGATGGGTGCCACCGGCCAGATGACAGGCCAGCCCGTGTTGCAAGGCCTGCTCGGCCGCCAGCAGCGAGCCGCCGACGGCGCGTACGGTCCGCCGCGCCAGCGCTTCGCTCCAGGGCAGGCCGAGGCGGCGCTGGTCTTCGCGGGGCAGCTCACCGCTCATGAAACGCTCGATATAGATCGGGTCGTGGGCCAGGGCGAGGATCTCGGCTGGGCAGATATCCGGGCGCAACAAGGCTTGCTCGGTGGTCAGCCCGCTGTCGACCAAGTGATCGCGCAACAAGCGGAACTTGTCCATCGGGAAGCGGTGGTCGGCAGGGAACGCCGGGCTGTAATCGTCGTGGTAGACCAGGGGTAACGGCATGCTGAAGTCGAATCGTGAAGGCCAGAGCCCGATCTTGCCAGTAGCGAGCCCCTGGGGGCCAGCGCTGTAGACTGGCGGCGTTGAGAGAGGAGCCTGTCGATGAAACCGATTCTTGAGCTGGAAAGTGCGCGTCTGCTGCTGCGCCAATGGGGGGACGATGACCTGCGCGAATTCGCCACGCTGTGCGCCGACCCGCAGGTGATGCGTTATTTTCCCGCGCCCTTGAGCCGGGTCGAAAGCGCCGCCTTGATCGGCCGTATCCGTGGCCATTTTGCCGAGTACGGTTTTGGCCTATGGGCGCTGGAGCGCAAGGACAGCGGGGCGTTTATCGGCTTTACCGGGCTGATGAATGTGAACTTCAATGCCCCTTTTGCCCCAGCCGTGGAGATCGGCTGGCGCTTGGCCAGGCGGCATTGGGGCCTGGGCTTTGCCAGCGAGGCGGCGTGGACCAGCTTGCGCTGTGCCTTCGCCCAGTTGGGGCTCAACGAGGTGGTGTCGTTCACTACCCGCAATAATCTGCCGTCGCAGAAAGTCATGCAGGCCATCGGCATGCAGCGCGATCTGGCGGGCGACTTCGAACACCCCAGGCTAACGGCCGATGACCCGTTGCGCGCGCATGTGTTGTATCGCATCAATCGGGCGCAATGGCTGGAGACGCTGCATGGCTGAGTGGGACGATCTACTGAGTTATCACCGGCTGAGCATGCATGCTCCCGAGGCTTTTGCGCCGGGCCCCGGCCAATTGGACTGGGCGACCCAACCGGCCGCGTTTCGCCGTTACCCTCAGGCAAGCGTCATCGAATTGCTGCATCGCCCGCTGGAAGAATCACCGTCCTATGACACGGTCTTCGCTGGCCCCGTGGGAGCGCCCGCAACGTTCAACCTGTCGAGCCTGTCGCAATTGCTCTATGACAGCCTGGCGGTGTCGGCCTGGAAGCGGGCCGGTGGCAATCGCTGGGCGCTGCGGGTCAATCCTTCCAGCGGCAACCTGCACCCCACTGAAGCGTATGTGCTGTTGCCCGCCATGGACGAGGAGGCCGCCCTGCTGGCGCACTACAGCGCCGATATCCATGGGCTTGAAGTCCGCGCGCAACTGCCGCCGCAGCTTGCGCGACAGTTTGCACAGGGCTTGCCGCACGGCGGCTGTGTGCTGGCGCTGAGCAGTATCGTCTGGCGTGAAGCCTGGAAGTACGGCGAGCGCGCCTACCGTTATTGCCAGCACGACCTGGGCCATGCGCTGGCGGCCTTGAGCATCGCGGCCAGTGCGCTGGGTTGGCAGGTCCGCCTGCTGCGTGGGCGCGCCGAGGCCGACTATGATCGGCCCTTCGGTCTGGATCGCGAGGGCTTTCACGAGCGCGAGCAGATTGATGCCGTGCTCTGGGTCGGCCCGGCGCAAGTACGGGAGCCGCAGTGGCCCGGCACATTCTGGAAGGCCTTGGGTGAACTGGAACTCGGTGGAACACCCAATCGCTTGTCCCGTCAGTATCGGCATTGGCCTGAGTTGGAAAGGGTCCATGCGCTGTGCCGGGCACCGGCGTTGCCGATACAGAGTTGGGCAACGGACACTGGCCGCGTGGCTGTGGATAACCCGGGCTTGCCGCTACGGCCTCTGCTGCACCGTCGGCGTAGCGCCCAGGCCATGGACGGTCGCAGCGGTATTCAGGCCGAGTTGCTGAAGGCCTGGTTGCAGCGCCTGATGCCTGAGGCGTCACCGGTGCCCTTTGCGGCCAGCGGCGAACCCCCACAGGTGGACCTGCTGCTGTTTGTGCACCGGGTTCAAGGGCTGGATCCTGGCCTGTACTGGCTGGCGCGCACAGGCCAGGCGCCTGTGACGGGCCTGCGCGAGGATTTTCTCTGGGAGCGTGTGGATGACCACGTGCCGCTGTACCGCCTGCTGGCAGGGGATGCGCGCAGCGCCGCGAAATTCTTGTCGTGCGGGCAGGCCATTGCCAGCGACGGTTGTGTGGCGATCGCGATGCTGGCGCGTTTCGAGCGCGCCCTGGCCGACGGTGTCTGGCGCTACCCGCGCTTGTATTGGGAGTGTGGGATGATCGGCCAGGTGTTGTACCTGGAGGCCGAAGCAGCCGGTTTGTCCGGCACCGGCATCGGTTGTTATTTCGACCCGGCAGTTCATGAATTGATTGGCCATTCGGGCCTGCAATGGCAAAGCCTGTATCATTTCACCTTAGGAAGCGCGGTGTGGGATCAGCGATTGAGCACCGAGCCCGCTTATCCACAGCTGCGCAGACCACCGCAAGAACGCTTAGGAGAATACTGAATGAGCCACGTGTTGGACGATCTGGTCGATTTGTTGAGCCTGGAGCCGATCGAGGAAAACCTGTTCCGTGGGCGCAGCCAGGACCTGGGCTTTCGTCAGTTGTACGGTGGCCAGGTCTTGGGGCAATCGCTGTCCGCTGCCAGCCAGACAGTGGAAGAAGCCCGCCACGTGCACTCGCTGCACGGTTATTTCCTGCGACCTGGCGACGCCACCCTACCGGTGGTCTACATGGTGGACCGGGTACGTGATGGCGGCAGCTTCAGCACCCGCCGGGTGACAGCCGTCCAGAAGGGCCAGCCGATCTTTACCTGCACCACGTCGTTCCAGTACGACGAAGAAGGCTTTGCGCATCAGACGCAGATGCCCCAGGTGGTCGGCCCGGAAAACCTGCCCTGCGAGGTGGAGCTGACAAAGTTGGTGGCGGACCGGATTCCCCCGCATATTCGCGAAAAGCTGCTGTGCGCCAAGCCGATAGAAATGCGCCCGGTGACCGAAAAAGACCCCTACAACCCCCAGGTCGGCGACCCGATCAAATACATCTGGTTTCGCGCCGACGGTGTCCTGGCCGATTCCCCGGCGTTGCACAAATACATCCTCGCCTACGCTTCGGACTTCGGCCTGCTGACCACCTCGCTGATGCCTCATGGCAAGTCGGTGTGGCACAAGGACATGCAGATCGCCAGCCTCGATCACGCGCTGTGGTTCCACCAGAACCTGCGCGCCGATGACTGGCTGCTGTATGCGCTGGACAGCCCCTGGGCCGGCAATGCCCGTGGCTTCTGCCGTGGCAGCATCTACAACCGTGCCGGGCAACTGGTGGCGTCCTCGTCGCAGGAAGGCTTGATCCGTCACCGCAAGGACTGGGCATGAGCCTGAACGATATCCGCCATTGGGTGTTCGACATGGACGGCACCCTGACCGTGGCCGTGCATGACTTCGCGGCCATTCGCCAGGCGCTGGATATCCCGCCTGAAGACGACATCCTCACCCACCTGGCGGCCTTGCCGGCACCGGTTGCGGCCGCCAAGCATGCCTGGCTGCTGGAGCACGAGCGTGATCTGGCGATCGCCTCGACAGCGGCGGTTGGCGCGGTGGAGTTGGTGCGTGAGCTGGTCGGGCGCGGTTATCGGCTGGGGATCCTGACCCGCAACGCGCGGGAGCTGGCCCATGTGACGCTGCAAGCCATTGGCCTGGCCGACTGCTTTGCGGTCGAGGACGTGCTGGGTCGCGACGAGGCACCGCCCAAGCCGCACCCCGGCGGCCTGCTGAAACTGGCCCAGGCCTGGGATGTGGAACCGCAGCGGATGGTGATGGTGGGTGACTACCGGTTTGATCTGGATTGCGGCCGGGCGGCGGGTACCCGGACCGTGCTGGTGAATCTTGCGGATAACCCGTGGCCGGAGCTGACGGATTGGCATGCACCCGATTGCGCGGCCTTGCGCGGGATGTTGGGGCGACCTGATTCCATCTGATTGCGCAGCAGGTCAAGGCCACATTCTGGTCTAGAGGCCCTTGGCGGTGAAGGTGTCGCACTGGCTGATATCACCGTTGGCGAAGCCGGTCTTGAACCAGCGCACCCGCTGTGCGGACGTGCCGTGGGTGAACGAGTCCGGCACCACGCGGCCTTGTCCTTGTTGCTGCAGGCGGTCATCGCCGATGGCATTAGCCGCGTTCAGGGCTTCTTCAATATCGCCGGGCTCCAGCCAGTTGTGCCGCTGCTGGCCATGAAACGCCCAGACGCCGGCCAGGCAATCGGCCTGCAATTCCTGGCGCACCAACAAGCCATTGTTGCCTTCCAGGCGCTGGCCACTCTGGCGGGCGGCCTGCACCCTGGCGGAAACACCGAGCAGGGTTTGCACGTGATGGCCCACTTCATGAGCGATCACATAGGCCTGGGCAAAGTCACCGGCGGCGGCGAAGCGCTGTTCCATTTCGCGGAAGAAGCTGGTGTCCAGGTAAACCATCTGGTCCTGCGGGCAGTAGAAAGGGCCGGTGGCAGAGCTGGCAAAGCCACAGGCGGAATTGACCTGGCCACTGAAGAGTTTCAAGGTCGGGTCTTGGTACTGGCGACCGCCCTGGGAAAAGATTTCCCGCCAGGTGTCTTCGGTGTCGCCCAGAATGCTGGAGACGAAATCAGCCTGTACGTCACCGACCGGCGGCGCCTTGGTGACCCCCGCTGGGGTGGGCGCCGTTTGCTCGGACATCTGCCCGGTGAGCTGGCCGAGAATCTGCATCGGGTCTTGCCCGGTCAGCAAGCCAATGCCGACGATCAGCACCACGGCGCCCAGGCCCAAGCCCTTGCCGCCGCCAAAGCGCATACCGCCGCCACCACCCTCACCACGTGCATCGACGACGTTGTCGCTGCGTCTGCCTTTTTTCCAAAGCATGAAAATGCCCTCGCTGCAGGCGTCTGGGTCGGTACTGCCGTTGAGCGTCGAGGTGCTGAAACCCAAACCTGAACATAGAGGGTAGTTCATGCTGCCGGTAAGGCCTTCTTGGAGCAGCTTCATTCATGCATAACCATATGGTTATGCATGCCACCCGTCTTTTCAGTTTTCCAGCCCCGGCAATTGCCGGACACTGACACCAACGCCTGTCTCCCAGGCCTTACAAAAACCTATAACAGGAGAACGACATGTCTGCTTCAGACAACAGTCGCTTCATCACCCGTGATCGTAATTGGCACCCCAAAGCCCTGACGCCTGACTACAAGACTTCCGTTGCCCGTTCCCCGCGCCAGGCGCTGGTGAGCATTCCGCAATCGGTGAGCGAAACCACCGGCCCGGATTTCACTCACCTGAAGTTTGGCCAGCATGACAACGACCTGCTGCTGAACTACAACAACGGTGGCCTGCCGATCGGCGAGCGCATCATCGTTGCCGGCCGCGTCTGCGACCAGTATGGCAAGCCGATCCCGCACACCCTGGTAGAAATGTGGCAAGCCAACGCTGGCGGCCGCTATCGCCACAAGAATGACCGCTACCTGGCACCGCTGGACCCTAACTTCGGTGGTGTTGGCCGCGCGCTGACCGACAGCGAAGGCTATTACAGCTTCCGCACCATCAAGCCGGGCCCGTACCCATGGCGCAACGGCCCGAATGACTGGCGCCCGGCGCACATTCACTTCTCCATCAGCGGCCCGTCGATTTCGACCCGCTTGATTACCCAGCTGTATTTCGAAGGCGACCCGCTGATCCCGATGTGCCCGATCGTCAAATCGATCGCGGATCCGGAGGCGGTGCAAACCCTGATCGCCAAACTCGACATGGCCAACGGCAACCCGATGGATTGCCTGGCGTATCGGTTCGACATCATCCTGCGCGGCCAGCGCAAGACTCACTTCGAAAACTGCTGAGGAGCTGCGCACATGCCTATTCAACTGCTGCCGGAAACCGCCTCGCAGACCGCCGGCCCTTACGTGCATATTGGCCTGGCCCTGAGCGCGGCCGGCAACGAGCCGCGCGACCAGGAAATCTGGAACGAAATGGCCAAGCCGGGCGCGCCGGGCGAGCACATTGTGCTGCTGGGCAACGTCTATGACGGCAATGGCCACCTGGTTCGCGACTCCTTCCTGGAGTTCTGGCAGGCTGACCACAACGGTCGCTACGACGCCGACTACAACCTGGAGAAGCCCTTCAACAGCTTTGGCCGCACCGCGACCACTTTTGATGCGGGCGAGTGGACGCTTAACACCATCAAGCCGGGTGTGGTGAAAAACGCTGCCGGCGTGCCGATGGCGCCACACATCAACGTCATCCTGTTTGCCCGTGGTATCAACATCCACCTGCACACGCGCCTGTATTTCGATGATGAGGCCCAGGCCAACAGCAAGTGCCCAGTGCTCAACCTGATCGAACAGCCGCAGCGTCGCGAGACCCTGGTGGCCAAGCGTTGCGAAGTGGATGGCAAGCTGGCGTACCGCTTCGACATCCGTATTCAGGGCGAAGGCGAGACGGTGTTCTTCGATTTCTGAACCCGCGATTTACCTGCGAGACGGCGGTGAGGCCATCGCAGGCAAGCCTCAATGGCGGTCAGTTAAGGGATGAACCTCCGAAATCCATGTAGGAGCGGACCCGGCCGCGATGGGCTGCGCAGCGGCCCCGGCGATTCTGAAACCGCCGACACTCGCAAGCTGATTCGCAGATGTCACAGGCCCAAGGGGCCGCTGCGCGGCCCATCGCG
>NZ_JAAAMT010000057.1 GCF_009905435.1 Pseudomonas sp. R5(2019) | reverse complement strand
GGTCAGGCCGGACGCGTAACTGGGAGCCGATCGGTACCGTGTTGTTGAACCCGGATCGAGAGCAACAGGTCGAGAAAAGAGCGGCATAGTTAGACGGCTGACGCGACAACTACCTTGAAAAACGCCGCAGGCCCCACTCGCGCTTTACCTTTGGCAGGTCCCTGAGCTCAGAACTCCAGGACGACATGGTGATGCCCTGGTAACCCAGGGAGGCGAGCATTTCGCACTGCACCGCCAGGGGGTAGGTCCCCAACTTGGTCTGAAAGATGAAATCCATCGCGTGGACAGCGTGGTGCATCATGAAAACTCCGTGGAGATGGGTTATACGCCTGCCGGTACATGGCTAGGGAAATGCGGGAGCACGTACTCACCAAGCTCATCGATGACTTCAGAGGCAGGGCGACGTTGTGGTTTGAAATTCAGTGCGACATGCGAAACGCCTTGGTCCTGCTGGCGCAACCACAATTCGATGAGGGTATTTCGGCCGGCACGCATTACCCGCCCTTGTTGCAGAGGTGCATTCGGGTCTGAATCAAGGTCGAAGAAGGTTCCGTAACCGTACGGCTTGAAAGGTTTCCCGGCAGAAGCCTGTTGCCAGTGGGACGCGATGCTCGGCACGCGGATGGGGTCATTGAGGTAGCCGATCATGCCGTCGGTGTGTTCGGCAATCCACGCCGGTGTCTGCCCAGCCATGCCCACAACCAAAGTGGGGAGCCGTGGTGCCAATGGTTTGGGTACCAAGTCGAGGTTGCCAGTGAGTTGCCCGTGAAACAGCGACGAAAAAGTCGGCCAATCCTGTTCCGTGGCCGCCCTGAGCACCGCAAGCGCATCCCGGAAGCGATCGGCGCGGCTATGGAATTCAACCCCGAACGCGGGGTACTCGATGGGCCGATCACCGCCCGCAAGGCCCAGAATCAAGCGCCCACCCAGCAATTGGTCGACGCTTGCAGCCTGTTTTGCCACGATCAGTGGGTCACGCAATGGCAGCACTATACCGGCGGTACCGATCGCGATAGTGCGCGTGACTGCGGCGAGATAGCCGGCATAGACCAAGGGGTCCAACACCTGTGCGACATCGCCAAAATGGGGGTCGTAGAAAGGAACGTCCCTCAGCCAGATGGCGGAGAATCCTGCCTCATCGACTTTCTGAGCCATGGCCGTGTGATCGGCCAGTGTCGGGCCAGGAGTTTCGGGGTAACTCTCCAAAGGCGCAATGAAACCGAAGGTCAGGTGCCCGGGGCGGAACACTCTTGCAAACCCTCGATGGCTGGACAGCTCGGCTGGCAAAGCTGCGAATGGATGTTTGAAGCTCATCTTTACCTCGTCGATTCGTTTGAGCCCATCACCAGGGGCTCGCTAACAGCGTTTGAACGACTATAAAGAGGATTTCCGTGAAGAAAAATGAGCTACAATTCCGATCATTCAGGAATATTTGGATGCAATCATGTCTGCGATGATGGATCAGATGGGGGGCTTAGGAGCGTTTGTTCATGCTGCGGAAGCACGCAGTTTCACAGAGGCCGGCAGGTGACTGGAGGTGTCATCATCCGCTATTGGGAAAGCCATAGCTCGGCTGGAAGAGCGGCTTGGCGTACGGCTGTTTCATCGTTCCACCCGAGCCATCACCCTCACACCCGAAGGCGCGCTATTCCTGGAGCGCTGCCATCGTATCTTTGCCGAACTCGAAGTGGCTGAGCGAGAGCTGCATCAGGCGGCGGCAAAACCGCAAGGGAAGCTGCGGTTGAGTTTGCCGCAGCTGGGGATGCGCCTGATGCCTCACTTGATCGCGTTTCAGCAGACCTACCCGGCCGTGGAACTGGAGATGGACTTCAGTGATCGCCTTGTGAATGTGATCGAGGAGGGGTTTGATGCTGTCATGCGTATAGGCGAAGTGGAAGACTCCAGATTGATGATGCGCAGACTGCAGGGTTTCAGTCATCGCATCGTCGCCACCCCAGGCTATCTTGAGCAGCGCGGCACGCCGACGCACCCCTCGGAGCTGGCAAGTCACGCTTGTTTACACTATCGCTATCCCTCGAGCGGCAAGCTGGATGCCTGGCCGCTGAGCGAACACGGCAAACCCGTGCATCTGGACCTTCCTCAAAGTGCAGTCGCCAATGCCATCGATCCCTTGCTGGCAATGGCTGAAGCCGGGCAGGGCATTGCTTGCCTTCCGGACTTCATACTCGTCGATGCGCTTGCTCGAGACCGTCTGGTATCTTTGCTGGAAGCGTATGTTTCAGACCGACGCAGTTTCACCGTATTGTGGCCGTCGAGCCGGCAGCCATTACCCAAGATAAAGGCCTTTGTCGACTTCATGGTTGCTCGGTTACCGGCGGACCGCGGCTAAATCAGCACTTTAGCGCTGTGCAAGATGAGCCTTCGTGAATCAAGGCGCGGGTCCTTCATTTACAGCGTGTCTTGCAGGGCCTTCAGCATGCTTTCGATCAATGCTTCATTGCGGCTGAAAAATTTGCTTCGTCCTTGTTGATTCACCATAAGCAGACCGACCCCTTGCAATTGCGCCAAGTGTGTCGACATTGTCGATTGGGCGAGATCACAGCGCTGGGAAATCTGCTGTGCACAGACGCCGAATTCGTGGCCATTTGACTGATCGGGAAAGTGCACCGCAGGCTGTTTCAGCCACGTGAGTATTTGACGACGGATCGGGTGTGCCAACACTTTGATCAACACATCAAGGTCATCAGCTTCTACTGGGGGCGCGCGTCGGGCATGGCATTGCTCCTGTGAAATGGTTAAGGCATAGGCCTTCAGATCACTTGTGAAGGCTTGAGCAACCGTCAAACGGCTATCGAGCGGGAGTTTCCTGATCCGAAAATAGGTCGAACACCAGCTGCCTCAGTCAGCGATTGGCGGGTTCTTTGTTGAGCATGCTAGGGCCTGTTGACGTTTCACATGGGCAGCCATAGGAACCCGCAGGCCATGGCTACCATGCTCTCGTAATTCCGCTTCAGCTTGTCGTATCGAAACGCCACGGCCCGGTAGTGTTTCAGCCGCGCAAAGGCGTTTTCCACCAGATGCCGGTAGCGATACAGCCCCCTATCCAGGTCGGCATTGCTCCTGATCGAGTTGCGCTTTCTGGGGATCACCGGTCGGGCGCCCTGCGTCTCGATCTGTTCACGGATGCGCTCACTGTCATAACCCTTGTCCGCGACGATCACTTCGGCAGACGGCAACTGTGCAATCAGTTCGGGAGCCGCGGTGCAGTCGTTGATGTCGCCTCCGGTGATCTCGAAAGCTGTGAGCTAGCGACAGCTTTGGCACTGCTTCGCTCAATCTTTGGCACAAGCAGCAAAGACGGGTCGTTAGAGCATGATTTCAGTTCCAAATACTCGCCTTCACCTTGCAAGAAATCGCCGGATTGCATCGTGAGTCTTGTCATCGGTTTCCTCTGCTCCAGTTTCACCCTCTCGGGTCTGTAGTAAGGACGGCTGTGCGGCGTCACCTCAGCGCAAGCTAGGCGAACAGCTCGGCGAACGTGCAGGCGGCCATGGCCAGCATCATCAGGAGCATCAAAGTGCGAGCTTCAGCCTCATCGATTCGGCCGGTCAGGCGTGCGCCGAGCATGACACCCATCACTAGCGCAGGCAGGGAAAGCAGGCCGAGCACTATTGCCTGTTGGGTGAACATTCCGAGCGCCCAGAGCGCGGGCAGGGCGGCTAGGTCCATCGCTAGAAAGGCGGCAATGATCGACGCGCGCCCGGCTTCCAGCGCCAGAGGCGAGCCTAGGAATAACACGATGACCGGTGGGCCTCCCAGACCCAAAGAGCCGTTGAGCACGCCAGCGCCAGCGCCGGTGGCAGCGGTGCTTAGGACTGAAGGCATGCGTTGCAGTTTGAAGCCGCAAAGCAGTGCGAGGCAGGTCAGAGAAACCATGATCGCCAGCATCAGCTTAACTTGCTCGGTCGGCAGGCTGGCGAGCAGCCAAGCGCCGAGGGGTGTAGTGGCTATCGAAGTCACCACCAGGACCCGAATCGAACGCCAGTGTACCTGCCTATAGATGGCTGGCAGCAGCTTGATACCGGCGGCGATTTCCATCACAAACATGGCCGGGACGGTCACCGCCGGGGGGAGGACGAAGGACAGGGACATGACGGTGAGTAGCGTGAAGCCGAAGCCGGAAAAACCCCGGGCGATGGCGGCGAGAAAAATGCAGGTGAGGACGTAGGCGAGCTGAGCGGGTGTTATTCCAACAAGGTGGTTAAGCATAACGTTCTTCTAGTAGCCGGCGCTGCTGGCCAAAGCGGTGGTGAGGCCATAGAGGAACGGCGATCCCTAACGGCCTCTTAGCCGGCAACCTCGGTATTTATAAGGCGACGGCTTTAGGCTGTGCGGATCTTTTCTGTGGCATTCTGCCGAGCGACAAAGTCATTGATATTCTCCACTGCACTGTCCATCAATTGCTGCATGGCGTCCTCACTGCTCCAAGCAATATGCGGATTGAGGAGGAAGTCGTCTCGGTCGATCAACGTGAACAACGGATTACTTGGATGCAGCGGTTCATGTTCGACCACATCGAGCGCTACACTGCCGAGGCGCCCGTTTTGGAGTGCGTCAATCAGTGCTGCCTCATTAATGACCCCACCACGCCCAGTATTTACCACCACCGCATCTTGCTTCATCAATGCCAACTGCCCCGCATCGATCATGTTGTAAGTCTGCGGCGTCAACGGACAGTTGATCGACAGCACATCACAGCTTCTGAGCAGTTCGGCCAGCGGTCGGCAATCCGGCCCGCGACGGCTGCCACCACGGTCTTCAAACAGAACCTGCATCCCGAAGGCCCGCGCCAGATGGGCCAGGCGCAGCGCAATCGGCCCGCTGCCTATGATCGCCAACTGCTTGTCGCGCACATCGCGGATGCGATGGTTGAAGTAGATGTTCTGGTACGGCGCTTCACCTGCATGCACCTGGCGCATCAACCGGGTGAACGCGGCCGGGCGGCGGAACAGTTCCAAGATCATCGCCAGACTGTGCTCAGCCACGGTATTGGCGGCATATCCAGGCACGCTGGACACCTCGATGCCGTGGGCTTCGCAGTAATCGACATCGACGATATCCCGGCCGGTCAGGGCCAGAGAGATCATCTTCAGCTTCGGCAGTTGGCGCAGATGCTCTTCGCGTAGGGGCACGCTGCAGGTCAGGGCGATGGTCGCATCCCTAAGATGTTCGAGGACCTGCTCTGGCTGGGTGTAGGCGTATTGCTGCCAGCTGTGCTTGCAGCGCGGGCGCTGCAGCCGAGTGGAGGACGCCAGGCCCTCGTCGTCGAGAAAAACGATCTGTTCAGTCACGATCAAATCCTTATTTTTTTTGCGCCGGCACGTAGCCGGCTGGGGCCATGGCGACCAGTTGCCGAGTCACGAAGTTGGCGTCCCGGTCGTGGTCTTCGAGGGACTCTTTGCGCACCAGAGCATCACGCACCATGTGCGCGCCAAAGAAGCGGAACGGCTCGGGCGGCAGCAGTTTCATGCGCTGGTTAACGAGGCCGCAGTTCGCCCATTCGTCATTGGCATGTTCGACCAGCGATTTGATGATGCGGCTGGCGAAAACAGTAGTCGCCACGCCGTTGCCGGAGAAGCCGATGCCGTAGGAAATGTTCTGGTGATGGTCGAGGTAGCCGAAGTTCGGCAGGCCTTTCATCGCGCGGTCGATCGGGCCGGTCCAACTGCTGACGACCGGCACGCCGGACAGCTGCGGATACAAGCGACGAAGTTCGGCGGTGACCCTGTCAGCGGCCGGCGAAGGCTTCTCGTACAGGTTACCGATACGCCCGGCGAAGGCGAACTGACCCAGCGGCTTGCCGAACACGACCCGACCGTCTGGGGTGTTGCGCCAGTAGTTGAGCACGGTGCGTGAGTCGGTCATGCACTCGCCGCCGCTAAAGCCGATGGCATCCAGTTTTGCCTTGACCGGTGCGGTCGCAACCATGTCGCTGGACATGATTGCGATCATCCGGCGCAGCTCTGGGAAACGAGCGCCCCAGGCGTTCATTGCCAGTACCACGCGCTGCGCACGGACGGTGCCACGCTCGGTATGTACCACCGGGTTGACGCCTTGCTCCAGGCGGGTCAGCGGGGTCTTCTCGTAGATTTTCACGCCCAGCTTCAACGCGACGCGACGTAGGCCACGGGCGAGCATTGCCGGCTGCACGGTGGCGGCGTTGGGGTCGTAGATGCCACCCAGCACCAGCGGCGAACCGACGCGGCTCTGGATGGTGTGACGGTCCAGGTCTTGGAACGGGTTAACCCCCAGGTTTTGCAGGCCTTCGGTAAGCACCCGCCAGGAATTCATCTGGCGCTGATTGGTAGCGGTCCACAGCCAGCCAGCCTTACGGTACTGTGCGTCGATGCCGTGCTCTTCGCAAAAGCTGCCGATTTCGTCAATTGCCGACTCGGCCGCCTCGCAGATGCGCCGCGCCTCGACATCACCGCATATGGTCCGCACCGAAAGATACTTGCCCCACCAGTTGGTCGCGATACCACCATTGCGACCGCTGGCGCCAGAGCCGCAACGGTCGCGTTCGACGATGACGATGACCTTTTCCGGGTGGGCCTGTTTCATGCGGATGGCCGACCAAAGGCCAAGGAAGCCGCCGCCGACGATGCAGACATCGGCTTGAATCGATTCCTGCAGGGCAGGGGCCAGATCGTTTTCCAGGTCAAGCGCCTGGGCATACCAGAATCCACGGTACATGAGGGGTGCCTTCGAACATGGTGTCTTGTGGTCACATGATGCGGAGCGAGAGCGGTCGCTCACTATGACGCGGGAGACAATTGATAGAAGAACGCTGCCTCAGGATCACATAAATGAAAAAGCTGCCGGGGACCGGTCGGTCCGCAGCAGCTTCAGATGGCGCATCAAGGGAACTCAGAGCTGGCCGAACGCCTGGATCTCGATCCGGTATTCCTTCGTAGCGAGCGCCGCCCCGACACAGGCCCGCACAGGTGGCTGGTCACCGACCCAGGCGTCATACACTTCGTTCATGGCCGCGAACTCGTTCATGTCTGCCAGCCAGATCTGCATGCGTGTGAGGTTGGCCTTGCTGGCGCCGATCTGCGCCAGCCACTGGTCCAGCTGTGCCAGAACGCAGAGAGTTTGTTCGGCGATATTGCCTTGGGGGGGCAGGGCGACGATTCCGGAGGTTTCGATGCGGCCATCGACCACTATTAGCTGGCTGGCCCGCGCGCCGGGGTTGATGCGTTCGATCATTATCGGCTCCTTAAAACAGTACGTAGGTTTTGCGCAGGGCTTCGCGGATGTCCCACACACCTTCGCAGTCTTCCGGGAATAACACCGCGTCGCCGGCGCGCAGCTCCACCGGCTCGCCGCCGTCGGGGGTGAAGGTGCACCAACCGCTGACAATATGGCTGAACTCACGGTTCTTTAGATGACGGCGGAACACGCCCGGGCTGCTTTCCCATACACCGATGCTGGCACCTACGGCGTCATCGGTTTGAGCCTGGCCGCTGGCAGCGTGGGCAACGGGCTCACCGATCGGCAGGCGCGCGGGTGCGAGTGCGCCAAGGGGCGAGGCGGGAGCGTTTCGAACGACGGTCAAGACTTGGCTCATGAGAGTTTCCTTCGAATAACTTTTTGGTCGCTAGTGTGGGTTCGGAAGTTATGTGTAACAGCGACGGTTGTGGGTAGTTGAGAACACGCAGTCTTACTTTTGCACTCGTATTGCCGGCGTGCATATAACAAAACGGACCCGTCGTCGGATGCCGGGCAGCCGCCCGCCGTTTTTGCGCGTCGGGATAATACAAATTGACCGGCTCATACAATTAAGGGGCGCCCCGCAGGCATAGAGTTCAAAAGGATTCGGGCATAAATATAAAAAGAGGGTCGTATGAGCCATACCGATGAGATTCTTTCGGTGAAGAACATCTTTAAGGTCTTCGGTCCCAATCCGGGCGTGGCCATGAAGATGCTGAACAACGGAGCCGACAAGGACGAGATCTTCAAAAAGACTGGCCATGTAGTCGGGGTGTTCGATGCTAGCTTCTCCGTCAAGCGCGGCGAGATCTTCGTGATCATGGGCTTGTCGGGCTCAGGCAAGTCGACGATGGTGCGACTGTTCAACCGCCTGATCGAGCCCACCTCCGGCAGCATCCACCTCAATGGCCAGGAAATCACTGGCCTGAGCGACAAGGCCCTGCTCGACGTGCGTCGCAAGGAAATGGGCATGGTCTTCCAGTCCTTCGCCCTGATGCCGCACATGAGCGTGCTAGAGAATGCCGCCTTCGGGCTGGAGATTTCCGGTGTCGGTGAGAGCGAGCGGCATGCACGGGCCAGGGAAGCACTGGCCCAGGTCGGTCTCGCCGGCCAGGACTACAGCTACCCGCATCAGCTCTCCGGCGGTATGCAGCAGCGTGTCGGCCTGGCCCGCGCCCTGGCGAATGACCCGACCATTTTGCTGATGGACGAAGCCTTCTCCGCCCTGGACCCGCTGATCCGCAGCGAAATGCAGGGTGAGCTGATCCGCCTGCAGGCCGAGCAGCAACGCACCATCATCTTCATTTCCCACGACATCGAGGAAGCCGTACGTATCGGCCACCGCATCGCGATCATGGAAGGCGGACGCGTGGTCCAGATCGGCACGCCGCTGGAGCTGATCAACCAGCCCGCCAACGATTATGTGCGGACCTTCTTCAAAGGGTTTGACGTCTCCCGGGTATTGAAGGCCGGTGATATCGCCCAGCTGGACCCGGCGACGATCTGCCGGGCCTGTCGAAAAGAGCTGGATCACATCCATAGCGCCCACTAAGCCCCGATAAGAAGAGGTAAGCCACGATGTCTGATTTCAGTTTTCTCGATCCCTTCCAGTCCGCAACCATTCCTCTGGGCACTTGGGTGGAGAGTGCACTGAATTACATGGTGCACAATTTTCGCGATGTATTCAGGGCCATCCGTTGGCCGATTGACCAGGTGCTCAACGGTATCGAATTCACCTTGCAGAGTATCCCGCCGAGTGTCGGCATCCTTCTCTCGTCGCTGCTCGGCTGGCAGCTTGCGGGTAAGCGCATGGCGCTGTTGTGCTTCGTTACCCTGACCTTGCTTGGTTTGATTGGCGTGTGGTCAGAGTCTATGACCACCCTGGCGCTGGTGCTGACTTCGGTATTTTTCTGCGCGCTGATTGGCATTCCACTGGGCATTGCCTGCTCCCGCAGCGATCGGCTGGAGCAGGTGATCAGACCGATACTTGATGCGATGCAAACCTTACCGGCCTTTGTTTACTTGGTACCGGTGGTGATGCTGTTTGGCATCGGTAACGTGCCCGGTGTGCTGGTGACCATCGTCTTCGCCCTGCCGCCGCTGGTGCGCCTGACCAACCTGGGTATCCGCCAGGTTCCAGAAGACAAGATTGAAGCGGCTCGTGCCTTCGGCTGCACGCCGCGGCAGATGCTGACCCGTGTCCAGTTGCCGTTGGCCACCTCGACCATCATGGCTGGCCTCAACCAGACCCTGATGCTGTCGCTGTCAATGGTGGTAATCGCCTCGATGATTTCGGTCGGCGGACTGGGCCAGATGGTGCTACGCGGCATCGGCCGGCTGGACATGGGCCTGGCCACAGTCGGCGGGGTGGGCTTGGTGCTGTTGGCGATATTCCTCGACCGCCTGACCCAGGCCATGGGCGCACGGACCAGCGCCGACCCAAGCCGGCGCTGGTACCAGACCGGTCCTGTGGGCGTACTGCTGCGCCTGGTCGGCGCAGGCCAATCTGCAGGGCAGCGCAACACTGCCTGAGAGTTTCTGTTTTATCTGCCGCAACCCACACAACAATCAGAAAAGGTAAGCGAAGATGTACGAGTCCAAATTCACCCGTCGTTTTCTGCAATGCGCCTCGGTCGTGGCATTCAGCGTGATCTGTGCCGGAGCCAGCGCTTCGGCTGACAAGCCGGGCGAGGGGGTGAAGATAACCCCTGCCTTCCCCACCGTTGATGAAGAGCGCTTTCGTGGTGAGATTGCTCTGGCCGGGCTGCGCGAGCTCGGCTACACGGTACAACCCCCGAAGGAAACCGAGTACGCCACTATGGTCCTGGCCGTTGGCTTCGGTGATGCCGACTTCACCGTCAATGCCTGGGACAAGCTGCACGCCAGTTTCTACCAGAAGGCTGGTGGCGACGAAAACATGATCAAGGCCGGCGACATCCTGCCAGGTGTACTGCAGGGCTACTTGATCGATAAGAAGACGGCGGAGCAATACCACATCAAGTACATCACCGATCTGAAGAAGCCGGAGATCGCCAAACTGTTTGATACCGACGGGGACGGCAAGGCCGACATGACCGGCTGCAACCCGGGCTGGGGCTGCGAACTGGTGATCGAGCACCAGATGAAGGCCTATGACCTGGAGAAGTCCATTCATGTAAATCAGGGCTCGTACTTCGCCCTAATGGCCGACACCATCGCGCGCTTTAAGGAAGGCAAGCCAGTGCTCTATTACACCTGGATTCCGCAATGGGTAGCGGGTGCCTTGGTGGAGGGGAGTGACGTGGTCTGGTTGGAAGTACCCAAGACCGACCTACCCGGCGGCAAAAACGATGTTGACACCACCTACCAGGGCAAGAACCTAGGCTTTGCGGTGGACAAGGTTGAGGCGCTGGTCAATCGCAAGTTTGCGCAAAAGAACCCGGCGGCGTTGAAGTACCTGTCGCTGATGCAGATTCCTGCAGCGGATGAGAGCGCGCAGAACCTGAAAATGCAGCAGGGTGAGAAGTCCCTGGCAGATATCCAGCGCCATGCGCGGGAATGGATTGCCACCCATCAGCAACAGTTTGATGGCTGGATCGAGGCGTCACGTGCGGCGGCTACTCAGGCCAGCAACTGATCCGCTCATCGCAAGCCCTGATCGCGGGCTCGTCCCGCGACTGGGGTCATAACAACAATATGAGGATGACCGCCTAGCCATGATGACCTCGCCATTTTCCATCCCCGCCAACAGCCGCCGCATCGACCCTGCTCGCCACAGGGCTTTGAAGGTCGACGGTTCACTGGATGACAACGACCGCACGGAAATCGGACCGACGCCCCTGGCGTTCTCCGAATGGGCCAAGCTGGGCCTTGAAGCCCCACATCTGGCGACGATGCGCGAATATCGGCTGCAACGTCTCACCGAGCAGATGATCGCCCGCGACTTGGCCGGAGTCCTGCTGTTCGATCCGCTGAACATCCGCTACGCCACCGACACCACCAACATGCAACTGTGGACCACCCACAACCCCGCCCGCGCTTGCTTCGTCGCCGCCAGCGGTCATGTGGTGTTGTGGGACTTTCACGGCTGCGACCACCTCAGCGCGCACTTGCCTTTGGTGAGCGAACTGCGCAGCGGCGCTTCGTTCTTCTATTTCGAAACGGGCGATCGCACCGAACAACATGCCCAACGCTTCGCCGCGCAGATTGACGACCTGCTGCGCACTCACGGCGGTAGCAACCGCCGGCTCGCCGTCGACCGTATCGAAGTCGCCGGCCTGCGCGCCCTCGACGCCTTGGGCGTGCAGGTCCATAGCGGCCAGGAGGTTACCGAATTCGCCCGGGTGATCAAGGGGCCAGACGAGATTAAGGCGATGCGCTGCGCTGTCGCCTCCTGCGAAGCGTCGATCGGCGAGATGCGCCAGGCCATGTGCGCCGGTGCTACCGAGAACGACGTCTGGGCCGCGCTGCACGCCGGCAACATTCGCCGCGGTGGCGAATGGATCGAAACCCGCATCCTCAGCTCAGGCCCGCGCACCAACCCTTGGTATCAGGAGTCCGGCCCGCGGGTGCTTAGCGACGGTGACCTGCTGTCCTTCGACACCGACCTGATTGGCGTGTATGGGATGTGCGTGGACATGTCGCGCAGTTGGATCTGTGGGGGGACGGAACCGACCGCCGAGCAGAAGCGCTTATACCGCATCGCCCATGAACACATCCGCTTCAACACCGAACTGGTCCGCCCAGGCGTCGGCTTTACCGAACTCACTGCCCTTGGCCACCGTTTGCCTGAGTCCTGCCGTGCCCAGCGCTACGGTGTGATGTTCCACGGGGTTGGGTTGTGCGACGAATACCCATGCATCCGCTACCCGGAAGACGTCGAGTCATACGGCTACGACGGAGTGCTGCAACCGGGCATGGCGCTCTGCGTCGAGGCCTATATCGGCGAGGTGGGCGGGCGCGACGGGATCAAGCTGGAGAATCAGTTGCTGGTCACCGAGGACGGCTGCGAGGTGCTGACCCGTTACCCGTTCGAAAACATTTTTTTGCAGGATTGAACAGACAGTTGTCAACGGAGAGGTAAACAATGAGCGTGTACAACAGAGGTGTGGTCTACCAGGGCGCCGGCAAGGTCGAGGTGCAGAACATCGACTATCCGAAGCTGCAGGACCCGCGCGGTAAGAAGATCGAGCATGCGGTGATCCTCAAGGTGGTCGCTACCAATATCTGTGGCTCCGACCAGCACATGGTCCGCGGCCGCACCACGGCCCAGGTCGGCCTGGTCCTTGGTCATGAAATCACCGGTGAAGTCATTGAAAAAGGCCGGGATGTCGAACACCTGCAGATCGGCGACCTGGTTTCCGTGCCGTTCAACGTTGCGTGTGGGCGCTGCCGGTCGTGCAAAGAGATGCACACGGGCGTCTGCCTGACCGTCAATCCCGCGCGAGCCGGTGGTGCCTACGGCTACGTCGACATGGGCGACTGGACCGGCGGCCAGGCTGAGTACGTAATGGTGCCGTATGCCGATTTCAATTTGCTGAAACTGCACAACCGTGACCGGGCCATGGAGAAGATTCGTGACCTGACGTGCCTCTCCGACATCCTGCCCACCGGCTACCATGGCGCCGTGACCGCTGGCGTCGGCCCGGGCAGCACCGTTTATGTGGCGGGTGCCGGCCCAGTTGGCCTGGCTGCAGCCGCTTCGGCCCGCCTGCTCGGTGCTGCAGTCGTCATCGTCGGTGACCTGAACCCGGCGCGGCTGGCCCATGCTAAGGCCCAGGGCTTCGAGATTGCCGACCTGTCTCTCGACACCCCGCTGCACGAGCAGATCGCCAACCTGCTGGGCGAGCCTGAAGTTGACTGTGCCGTCGATGCCGTCGGTTTCGAAGCCCGTGGCCATGGTCATGAGGGCGCCAAGCACGAAGCTCCAGCCACCGTGCTCAATTCGCTGATGCAGGTCACCCGCGTCGCCGGCAAGATCGGTATCCCTGGCCTGTACGTCACCGAAGACCCGGGCGCAGTCGATGCTGCCGCCAAGATCGGTGCACTGAGCATCCGCTTTGGCCTGGGCTGGGCGAAATCCCACAGTTTCCATACTGGCCAAACCCCCGTGATGAAGTACAACCGCACGCTGATGCAGGCGATCATGTGGGACCGTATCAACATCGCCGAAGTCGTTGGCGTGCAGGTAATCAGCCTTGACCAGGCACCGCAGGGTTATGGCGAATTCGATGCCGGCGTGCCGAAGAAATTCGTTATCGACCCGCACAAGACGTTCTCCTGAAAACTGTCATGGCCGCTATATATGGCGGCCTTGATGTAGGGGAGCATGCTGGAAGATTAGCCATTGGAGCAGATCCTGTGATCTGGCCATTGCAGGATCTGCACCTGATTTTGACTAGGGGATGAAATGAACGAGCAGGTCAGTATTGACCGCGGACCGCTCCTGCACACGGCCCAAGGCCGTGTGCTGGTTGACGGGCATGCCGAAGGCGGACTATGTGCCACTCGCAATATGATCAGTTTCTGGGGCGGGTACGATCCGGCCACCGGGGAGATCATCGATCAGCATCATCCCCTGAAGGGAGAAAATCTCACCGGGCCTTGCACAACGGCCATGCACCGGCTGCGATCATCCTCAACAAGGTTGATGAGATCATCGCCCTTGGCGTGGTGATCTTCGATGAGTTCTTTGGCCGGAAGATTCCTGTCGTGCAACTGGACGACGATGACTTCGAAGCATTGTTCACGGCTGGCAGTGCAAGTATCTCGGAAAATGGGATGGTGATGATTTATGAATGATTTCATGCACCAGGTCGAACTCTCCGAGCTCGACCGGGCGATCCTGGCTGGCGAGCAGGGTGAAGCGGCGAAGATCGCACTGCGGGTGGTTCTGAAAATTGCGGTGATGCAGGGCGCGAAGAAATTGGTCGACATTACCAGTGTGCATGTCGGCGGAAGTATCTACACCGGCCAGGCCAGCCTCAAGGTCATCGAAACCTTGGCGCAGATGGGCGCGAAGGTATGTGTACCGACTTCGATCAACGCCATTTCCATTGATCGCAAGCGCTGGAAAGAGCAGAACATCGACCCCGAGTTCGCCGGCTACGCCGACCGCTTGGCTACCGCTTTCGAACAGATGGGCGCCAAGCCGATTTTCTCCTGCACTCCGTATGTGTTCCCGCAGACGCCGAAGCTGGGCGACGATATCGTGTGGGCGGAATCCAACGCCATTGTCTATTCGAACAGCGTGCTGGGCGCCCGTACTAACCGCCAGGGCGACTTCCTGGATATCTGCGCTGCAATCGTCGGCCGGGCGCCATACTGTGGCCTGCACTTGGAAGAAAATCGCAAGGGCAACTTCGTGATCAATATCCCGAGGCTCGACAATCTCGACAGCTCGTTCTACACCGTGTTGGGTTATCTGATCGGCAAGCATGCCGGCGCGGATATCCCGGTAATCTGTGGGGTGGAGGAAAAGCCGAGCCTGGAGGACCTCAAGTACCTCAGCTCGACCCTGGCCACTTCCGGCGCAGTCGGCTTGTTCCACATGGTCGGCGTAACCCCGGAGGCACCGACTTTGGAGGCGGCGCTTGGCGGTAAGACGGCGACGCGTACCCTTGACGTTACGCCGGAAGAACTGCTGTCGGTGTTCAAAAAGCTCTCGACTACCGAGGAAGAAAAGCTCGATCTGGTGCTGTTGGGCAGCCCGCACTTCACCCTCGGAGATTTCGCTGAACTCGCTCCGCTGGTGGAAGGTCGGCAGTCGGACAGCCACTGCGATTTCCTCATCACAACTAGCCAGTACGTCTATGAGCAAGCCCAGGCGGCTGGTTACATAGAGCACATCGAGGCATTCGGCGCTCGGGTCAGCACTGATATCTGCCTCTGTATGCTCAACGCCGACATGTTCCCGGCGTCGGCGCGCACCGCGATGACCAACTCCGGTAAGTTCGCTCACTATGGTCCAGGCCTGGTAGGCAAAGGCGTGTCGTATGGAAGCCTGGCCGATTGCGTTAATTCGGCGGAGGCGGGCAGGCGCATCATCGGCAGGCCGCAATGGTTGTAATGGATAACGGAGAGACTGACTGAGATGAAGATTGTTACTGCTGAACAGATTAATGCCGTGCTGGACTGGACCGGCGTGCTCGAAGCGCTGCGGCATGCTCACCTCGGAGCGCGGCCAAGGATTGATGACTATTTCCTCGGCGACAGCGAGTACGGGTTGTTCAGCAGGGGCGTGATCCTCCCTGGTGTCGGTGCCGGGGTGAAGATTGCCTCGATCTTTCCGGGCAACCTGTCGGCCACGCCCTCCTTGCCGGCCGAGCAGGCCGCGTTCGTGGTAGTAGACGAGCACACCAAGGCGATTTCAGCGATCTGCGATGGCCCGGCCATCACGGCGTGGAAGACCGCCGGAGATTCCGCGCTGGCTGGCGAGCGGCTCAGCCGGCAAGACAGCAGTGTGCTGCTGGTGCTTGGCGCGGGGCTGGTGGCGCGAGCGTTGACCGAGGCCTACCTGCATATTCGTCCGGGCATCCGCCAGGTGTTGCTGTGGAACCGGACGTCCAAGAAGCTCGAAACCTTCGTTGCCCAGCTTCAGGCCCGGGGCATCGACGCGACGCTGGTGGTCAACCTGGACGCGGCTGTCGGTCGCGCAGACATCATTGTCTCGGCAACCGCTTCCAGCGTGGCACTGGTGAAAGGGCAACTGGTTCGCCCGGGTACTCATGTCGATCTGGTCGGCGGCTTCAGGCCGGACATGCGGGAGGCCGACGCGCAGCTCGTAGCACGGGCCAGGCTGTACGCAGACGATCGCGAAGGGGCGCTCAACTCCGGTGACCTCCAAGGCCCGTTGCAGGAGGGCCTGATCAGCGAAGACAGCATTCAGGCCGATCTGTTCGAGATCTGCCAGTCGTCTGCGGTGTTGCGTCAGCCTGAGGACATAACGCTGTACAAGAACGCAGGTGGGGCGCATCTGGACCTGACGGTGTGCCAGTACGTGCTGAAACAACTTGCGTTGAAGGCTAGTTGACGATCTGCCGGATCAGCTCGGGCGTGAAATACACGCCGACAGGACGGTGGTCAATGGTTTGGTCATCGCCAAATTGCGGGTGTTCAAGGAATTGTGGGTGAACGATATGGTCAGGGGATTGCCACCATGAGCGCAGCGGTACAGTCACTGAATGAAGTGCGGCGCTCGAAGGAAACACGCATCGGCATCGGCCTGTGCCTGCTGTCGATGTTTATCTTCGCCACGCAGGACGGGATTACCAAGATTCTCGTCGAGGATCTGCCGGTGACGCAGTTGGTGATGGTGCGTTACTGGGTGTTCCTGATCTTTGCCGTGTGCTTCGTGCAGATGAAGGGCGGGCTTGGCAATATGCTAAAAAGTAGCCATCCGTGGTTGCAGTTGGCTCGCTCGCTGCTTGGGGTGTTCGAGATTGTCTTATTCGGTGTGGCGCTGCGCTACCTGGGCCTGGCCGAAACCCACGCCATCTACGCGGTCTTCCCCTTGCTGACAATGGGCATGGCCGCCCTGGTGCTGCGTGAGCAGCTCACCCTGCGTCAGGGCCTGGCGGCAGTGATCGGTTTTGCCGGCACGCTGATCATTCTCAAGCCGGGCATGGGCGTATTCAGCCTGGCATCGCTGATTCCCCTGGCGGCGGCCTTGATGTTCGCCTGCTTCAACATCCTCACGCGCAAGATCAGCCGTGCCGATACCTTTGGCACCAACATGCTGTACATGGGCTTGTGGGGTGCGCTGGTTTCGACGGTGATTGGCTTGCCGCAGTGGGTAACGCCTTCGCCGTTGGAGATAGTGCTAATGCTGGTGCTATCGATCACCGGAGTGTTGGCGCAGCTGTTGCTGCTGCAAGCGCTGAAGTATGCGGAAGCGGTAACCCTGCAGCCGTTCAACTATTCCCTGCTAGTGTTCGCTTCGGTGCTGGGTGTGGTGTGGTTCAGTGAAACGCTGGAAACCACCCTGGTGGTCGGGGCGCTGCTGGTGGTGCTGGGCGGAATGTTCTCGCTCAGGCGTTGAAACGACAAAGGCCGGCGTTATGTTGCGCCGGCCTTTGTCCAGATATTACGCCCAAATGTCGCCGATGGTGAAGCCTTCGGTAAACGGATCGTCATGGTCGAGCACGTAGGTGTTCAGGCCATAGATCCAGCTCTTTCCAGTGATGGTGGGCACCACTGCCCGGTGCTGGCCAATTGTAGTTTCCTCTATCAGGCGGCCGATGTAGATGTTGCCGATGATGCCTTGGTGGCGGAAGTCCTGATTGAGCGGTAGCTCGCCCTTGGCGTGCAGCGTGGCCATCTTCGCGCTGGTGCCGGTGCCGCACGGGCAGCGGTCCAGGGCGCCGGTCCAGGTGGCCTGGTCGTCCCAGGAAAATTCGCCGGACGCCATAGTGACCACGTTTTTCCAGTCGGCATTGGGGTCTTCGCTCGGACCGGACAGCTGCGATATGGTGATGCCCACGCCCGGATAGTCCGGGTGCGCAACCGGCAGTTGCTCAATCGCCGCCTGGCGGATCATCGAGGAAATACGAGCAATCTCCCCACCATGCTGCGGGATCAGTTCCAGGCCCTTGAACTGACGCACATCGGCGATCACGTAGAACATACCGCCCCAGCCCACGTCGACGCGCACCTTGCCCAAGTGCGGCACGTCGATGGCCGCATCCAGATGTGCAGCGAAGGCCGGCACGTTCTGGAAGGTGACGCCCTTGACCTTGCCGTCCTTGCACTCGGCCTTGATCGGGATCAGCCCGGCAGGTGCCTCAAGCACCAATTCGGTCAGCGGCTCCTTCATCGGCAGCAGGCCCATTTCCAGTAGCACCGTGACCACCGAGATAGTGTTGCCTCCGGACATCACCGGGTATTCGATCTGCTCCATGATCACGTAGCCGGCGTCGGCATCCGGATGGCACGGCGGGACGATGATGTCGCAGCAGTGTGCCGGGTAGCCGCGCGGCTCACGCAACATCAGCTTGCGCAGTTGGTCGTCGTTTTCTTCCAGCCATTTCATCTTGGCGTAGACGGTGTCGCCCGGGATATGCGGAACGCCGCCGGTGATCACGCGCATCGGCGTGCCGGCGTGAGTATCGACCGCGTGGATGGTTCGCTTGAACATAGCGGACTCCTTGTGAGCGGTGCGCGCTGGGCGCGCACCGGTTTGGCGCAAAGGGACGTCAGGCGGCGCTGGCTTTTGCCAGGTCCAGCGAGCGGGTCTCCGGGGCCATCAGCCATGTGAAGAACAGGCCAACCATCGAGATGCCGAACGCGGCGATCATGGTGTTGGCGATACCGATCGAGGAAAGCGAGATTGGCACCAGATAGGTACCGATTGCCGCGCCGATCCGTGACAGCGACGTCGCCAGGCCCACCGCCGAACCACGGATTTCGGTGGGGAAAAGTTCATTCGGGTAGACGTACTGCAGCACCTGGGCACCACCTATGAACAGCGCGTAGCTGCCGAACAGCATCAGGGTCAGCACAGCGGCGCCGTCGGGGAACAGCCCCAGCAAGAGCAGCGCCAGGCCTGACCAGAGAAAGCTGTGCATCAGCATGTTGCGCCGGCCCAGCGGGTTGATCAGTTTGACCCCCAGCAGGCAGCCGAACACGAAGATAATAGTGATCGCCACCGCACCCCAGGCGGCCAACTGCCCAGTCAGGCCCATAGCGGCGAGGATCTTCGGCGCGAAGGCGTAGATGGCGAATTGCGGAATGATCGAGCAGGTCCAGAAGATGCTGACGAAGAAGATCCGCTTGCCATAGCTGGAGTGGAACAGCGACCACACCGTGACATGACGCTTAGCCGGCGGCTCGGGCAGGTCGCTAATTGAAAAGCCGTCGCCGTAGACCTTCTTGATCACGTTGTCGGCTTCCCGAGTACGGCCTTTGCTTAGCAGCCAGCGGGCTGATTCCGGGGTACCGGCGCGCATGATCAGGAACAGCACGGCAGGCACCACCGCACTGGCCAGCGCCCAGCGCCACGCCTCGGGGCCCATGCTACGCAGGATCAGTTCACCGGCGACGTAGGCCACTGCGGCGCCGACGAACCACATCATCACCAGGCTGGCAAGGATCGAACCACGCTGTTTCTTGGGCAGAAACTCAGCCAGCAGCGAGGTTGCCAGCGGGTGGTCGGCGCCAATAGCGACACCAAGCAGCAGGCGCAGCGTGATGAGGGCCCAGGCAGAGGTCACCCAGAATTGGCCGAGGGAGAAAACGGCCAGCATAACCAGCACAAGCACATAGAGGGTCTTGCGCCCGAGCTTGTCGGTGAATAAACCACCGACAAAACCGCCGAAGAACATGCCGACCAGTGAAGCGGCGGCCACCAAGCCCTCTTCCAGTTCAGTTAATTGAAGCGCCTGGCTAAGTTGCATCAATACCACGCCGATAATGCTCAGGATGTACCCGTCGAGAAAGGGGGCGCCGGAGGAGTAGATCGCCAACTTTTTATGAAAGCTGTTGAGTGGCGCGTCTTCCAATGAAATATTGAGCTTATTGGTCATGTATTCTCTCTTGCTTCGCAATGCCGAACGCATTACTCGACCGGTACGCAAGTCGATTAATCAGTTCTGTTGTTTTTAGAGTGCGGGATGTGCAGATCATCGGCTTTCCACCTGGCCTGGGCGGTTTCGATGACGAGGGAAATATGGCACTGCGAGGTCACCGCCGATATAACGGCGATGACTCGTTATGGAAGATTCTCAATAGGCGAGGCAGGTAAACGCCAGCATTGCCCCAAGGGGGGTCGCTGGCGAATGGAGCGAGCGGCCTCAGGTGGGTTCAGCGATGCGAGCGTGCCCTCGTGACGGCTCGGAGGGGATGGCTGGCGGCGAAAGATCAGCATTCGCGCGCAGAGCGCGGAGCAGGCCGTGGCTCGCCAGCACCATGTAGACCGCGATAGGCAGGCCGATCACGATACTGGCCATCTGAATCGCCACCAGTCCCCCGGCGATGATCAGGCTGGCGGCAATCGCGCCTTCCAGCACGCACCACAGCACCCGCAGCCAGTTCGGTGGGTTGATGCTCCCCAGGGAGTTGAGCATGCACAGAACCTGGGTGCCGGCATCGGCCGCGGTCACGAAATGCACCGCCAGCAGCAGACAGACGATGACGCTGAGGATGCCGCCCAGGAGCTTGCCATCAAGGCGCTCCAGCAGGGTGAACATGGCCGTGGTGGTCTCTTTGCGAGTGGCTTCGAGGATTGGCCCGCCGGTGAACTGACCCGCAGCGGCCTGCTCGGCAACCGGCAGACTGTTGTAGGCCTGACGGCTCTGCTGTTCATCCTTGAGCGCAGTACCGCCGAACACCGCCATCCACAAAATGGTCACCAGGGTAGGCACCACCAGCGCGCCAACCACCAACTCGCGGATGGTCCGGCCACGGGAGATGCGCGCGATGAACAGGCCCACGAACGGCCCCCAGGTCATCCACCAGGGCAGGTAGAAAGCCGTCCAGCTGTTCTGCCAACTGCTGCCGCTTTGGGTGTCGGTCCACAGGCTCAGGCCGATGATGTTCTGCAAGTAGTCGCCGGTCGATTCGAACAGCAGGTTCATGATGTAGTTGGTCGGGCCGAGAACCAGCACCACCAGCATCAGACCGAGGGAGATGAACATGTTGACGGTCGACAGGCGCTTCATGCCTCGCGACACGCCGGCCACCAGCGAAATCGAGGCGATCACCGTTACCACGGCGATGATCCCCAGCTTGAGCGACAGGCTCACCGGCACGCCGAACACCTGGTTCAGGCCGGTGTTGATCTGCTCCACACCCATGCCCAACGACTGCGACACGCCAAAGGCCGTGACGGCGGCGCCGATGATGTCGACAGTGTGGCCGATAGGACCATAGATGCGCTTGCCGATCAGTGGATAGAGCACCGAACGCAAGGCCAGCGGCAGGCCTTCGCGGTAGGCGAAGTAGGCCAGCCCCAGTCCGATGATGGTGAAGATCGCCCAGGGATGCAGGCCCCAGTGGAACAGGGTGATGCGCATCGCCATAGACGCAGCTTCGTCGCTCAGTCCAGGGGAGAACGGATTGCTGGCGTAATGCAGCACGGGTTCGGCGACGGACCAGAAGATCAGCCCCACGCCCATGCCGGCACTGAACAGCATGGAGATCCAGGCAGCGAAGCTGAACTCGGGTTGTTCATCGGGGCGGCCAAGCTTCAGCGCGCCATGACGGCTGAAGGCGATGAACACCAGGATGCTGAGTACCCCGCTGACCAGAGCGATGTAGAACCATTTCAGGTTGTCGAGAATGGCGTCGGAGGCAGTCTTGAACACCCCAGCGGCCTGGTCACCGTGCGAGGCGCACAGAACCACGAAGGCAATTACTAACAGCAGCGACCCGAGAGTCACCACAGGATTCAGGCCCTTGAACAGGCCAGTTTTTGCACGCATCGGCTATTTCCTTTTTTTATTCTTGCAACGCCGGATGGTGGAAATCGGAAAAGGCGCCCGAAGGCGCCTAGTCAGAGATCGATCACCAGATCTGAGGTCGGGCGGCTGCAGCACAGCAGGCGCAGGCCCTTGTCTATTTCCCGCTGGCGGATACCGCCGTTGTGTTTCATCTCCACGCTGCCTTCGAGCACGGCCGTCTTGCACGTGCCGCACACGCCCTGGCTGCACGAAGAAGGCACAACAGCGCCGGCCTGCTTGGCGGCCGAAAGCACGGTTTGCCCGGTAGTCATGGTGAATTGCTTGCCCGAGCGGGCCAGGCGCACGGTGAAGGTGTCCTGGGCTTGGCCGGGTTCGGCGCTGGGTGCTGGCTCGACCGCCACTTCGGCAGAAATGTCGAAGCTTTCCTGGTGGTAGCGTGCCAGGTCGAAACCGGCGCCGCCGAGCAAGGCCTTGGCCGCATCCATGTAGCCTTTCGGGCCGCAGGTGAACACGGCACGTTCCATGAAATCGGGGATTCGCTGCTGCAGTTCGGCGATTGACAGACGGCCGATTGGGCCATTCCAGTCCGGCTCGTCACCCAGGCCTTCGCAGAAGAACAGGGTGCGCAGGCGCGGCATGCTGCGCTCGAGGCGTGCCAGTTCTTCCCGGAAGATGATGTCTTTGGGCGTACGCGCGCTGTGCACGAAGACGATGTCAAGGTCCGCGTGCAGGTCGGCAGCGGCGCGGGTCATGGCCATCAGCGGGGTGATCCCTGAGCCGGCCGAGAGGTACAGCAGCTTGCGCGCCGGGCCCGCGACCGGGGTAAAGATGCCCGCCGGTCCCGAGGCAGCCATCGCATCGCCGGCCTTGAGGTTGTCGTGCAGCCAGTTGGAGACTGCGCCACCCGGCACCCGCTTGACGGTGATCGAGAAGGTGAACGGGCGAGTCGGGGTCGACGACAGGGTGTAGCAGCGCGACAGACTCTGGCCGTCGATCAGCGGCGACACCGTCAGGAACTGCCCGGGCTCGTAGGCCAAGGCGTGGTAGTCCGGAGAATGGAAAGTGAAGGTCTTCACATCGTGGGTTTCGGCCACAACGTCCAGGCATTCAATGCGTTTGCTCTCGCCGCTGGCCCACTGGGCGCCGTGGGCGGCCCAGTGGTCAGTGTCGGCGAAGCGTTGGTCAGCGCGCAGGTTGGCAATGTTCTCGTAGAGGCTCATCACCGTTAAACCCCATGGGCGGCAAGGCGTGCGCTATACCAGCGGAGGAACTGGTCAACGTACGGCTCGGTGAATTCGGAGTAAGGGCCAGGGATGTAGGCTGGGTCCTGGGTGCCGTTGTGGGTGATGGCAACCAGATCGGCATCTTGTTTGGTGGTTGCAACCCAGACTTCGGTCAGGCGCTGCAGATCGTAATCGGCACCTTCAACCGCGTCTTTGTGAACCAGCCACTTGGTGCGCACTAGGGTGCGGTCCGGCGCCAGCGGGATGATCCAGCTGATCATCGCGTGGTCACTCATGACGTGGGTCCAGGCGTTGTTGCCCCACAGATGGGTGTCGCCGAGGTCCTTGCGGGCCAAGTTGCCGAGCAGCTTGGTGCAGGCGACTTTGGTGTCCAGGGTTTGGGATTCGCCGCTACCGGCGATGATCATGCGCTGGCTGCGGAACTGGGTCGCAGCGTTGTCATCCAGGTGCTCCACCGTTTCATAGAGGTGGCCTTCGCTGGCCCAGTTGGCTTCAATCCCGGCCTTGCGGATCTGATAAGCGTCATAGGAGGCGCGTTGCTCTTCGTTCATCTCTTCGAAGCTTACCCCAAGGTCTTCGGACTGATAGGAAACGAGCAGCTCTGGGTGAGTACCGTGACAGTGGTAGCACTCGCGGTTGTTCTCCATCACCAGTTTCCAGTTGCCGTTCTCAACATAATCGAGTTCGTAGGCAATGCGGGTGTTGGTCAGGTCATACGGCGCGAAGCGCGCGCCCATGATCTCCTCTTGGATGGCGATGTCTTGCGGAGGATTGTCGCTCAGGCAGACGAATACGTGGGTGCCGATGACCTTGCAGTGCACCGGGATCAGGCTGCGGCACTTAGGGTCGAAATCCTTGCCCATGTGCGCGGCGTGCTTGAGGCTGCCGTCCAAGTCATAGGTCCACTGGTGATAGGGGCAGACCAGCATACCGACGGTGGACTTGCCTGGCTCTTTCAGGCGGGCGCCGCGGTGGCGGCAAACATTTCGGTAGGCGCGGATCTGTTCGTCGTCATCGCGCAGCACGATGACCGAGGACTTGCCGACATCGGTGGTGAAGACATCACCGGGTTCTGCCACATCGGCAGTCACTGCAACAACAATCCAATGTTGGCTAAAAAATATATCGACATCCGTCTCGAATATATCCTGGCGACTGAAAACTTCGCCGGGCATACCAAAGCCGGGCTGCCGTGAAGCGATAACTTCGCGGTGAGATTTAATAGGCGCAATGCTCATTATTATTCCTCAGGCACTATTATTTTAAGTATTACGAATGCTTGTGCGGGGATTATCTGAGGGGGTCAAAAAACCGTCAATGCGCCTATTTTTACAGTTCGCATTACATCAAGTTATGGGTTGGCTTTCGATAATGCCGACACCGGCGCACGGTCCTGCAGCCAACGGATGACTGCCCAGGCTTCGGGGGTGGCGGTGCGCCCGTCAGGGATGATCACGTAGTAGGCATCGGTGGGGCGCACGGAAAACGGTTCGAGTCGAACCAGCTCGCCGCGGGCCAGCAAGTGTTCGACCACACGCCCCCACCCCAAGCCGATGCCGTGGCCGTGAAGTGCGGCATGCACGACATCGGCGTGCAGGTTGCCGCGCAAGGTGTAGTGCAGTTTCTGTGTACTCAGCCCCAGTTCTTTGAACCAGCCATGCCAGGTCATCCAGCCTTCGGAGGTGGAGTCGGAGTCCAACAGGCCGGCGCCGGCCAGTTCCTCCAGGGTGGTGGGCCGGGGATTTCGCGCCAACCAGTCAGGGGAGCAGACAGGGAAAATTTCTTCCTCGAACAACAGGATCGCTTCGCCGTCTTCCCACTCACCGTTGCCATAGCGCACATACAGATCGGGCTCCTGGGTGCGCAGGTCGCCGGTGAACATCTGCGTGGCCAGGCGTAGCTGGATGTCGGGCAGGGCATCGCGCAGCCGGGCCAGCCGGGGCATGATTTGGAGCTGCGAGAACGAGGCGGTGACGCCGAGGATGATTTCCTGCCGGCCGCCTTCCTGGTTGATCTGGTCGAAAACGGTGGCAATTTTTTGCAAGGATTCGGAAATGATCGCGAACAGAGCCTGCCCTTCGTAGGTCAGGTCGATGCTGCGGTGTAGGCGGTGAAACAGTTGTGCGCCGACGTTTTCTTCGAGCACCTTGATTTGTTTGCTGACCGCGGCCTGGGTGACGCCGAGCTCCTTGGCGGCCTGGGTGAAGCTCTTCAAGCGGGCAACGGATTCGAACTGGAGGAGGGCGGTCATGGACGGAATGATTCGCCTGTAACCCTTGTGCTTGTTGCCGGCTTCCTGGACTTTCATGGTTTGTTTCTCGGTTTTTGGGTGGCCCCCATCGCGGGACGAGCCCGCAATGGGTGGTGGCTACACCACTAAACTGCGTTCGCGCAACTCACTATTGAGGATGCGATCATTCTCACTGTAATCGACCGGGCAGTCGATCACATGCACGCCCGGCGTGTTGATGCAGTGCTCAAGTAACGGCATCAAACCTTCGGCTTTCTCCACTCGATGGCCGTTGGCGCCATAAGCCTGGGCATACTTCACGAAATCCGGGTTGCCATAGTCCAAACCGAAATCGGTGAAACCCATGTTCGCCTGCTTCCAGCGGATCATGCCGTAGCCGTCATCACGCAGAATCACCACAGTGATATGCATATTCAGACGCACTGCCGTTTCCAGCTCCTGGCTATTCATCATAAAACCGCCATCTCCGCACACCGCGATCACTGGGCGATCCGGGTACACCAAGTGCGACGCCATCGCTGACGGCAAACCTGCACCCATGGTCGCCAAGGCGTTATCGAGCAACACGGTGTTTGGCTTGTGCGCCTTGTAATTACGAGCAAACCAGATCTTGTAGATCCCATTGTCCAGGGCAACGATACCTTCGGACGGCAGCGCACGACGGATATCGGCAACCAGGCGCTGCGGGTACACCGGGAAGCGGTCGTCGTCAGCGCCTTCGGCGATTTGGGCTTCGTTGGCGTCGCGGATGGTTAGCAGGCGTGTGAAGTCCCAGTGGCGGGTGTCGCTCAGCGCTTCACTGATCTGCCACACAGCGTTGGCGATGTCACCGATCACTTCGATCTGGGGGAAATATACGGCATCGACTTCAGCTGAGCGGAAGTTGATATGGATGACTTCGGTACCACCCCGCACCATGAAGAACGGCGGCTTCTCTATCACGTCGTGGCCAATGTTGACGATCAGGTCGGCGGCTTCGACGGCGCGGTGGACAAAGTCGCCGGAGGACAGCGCGGCGTTGCCGAGGAATCGCGGACTACGCTCGTCGACCACGCCCTTGCCCAGCTGAGTAGTGACGAACGGAATGCCGGTCTTGTCGATCAGTTGCTTGAGGACCTTGGCGGTCATCTTGCGGTTGGCGCCGGCGCCGATCACCAGGATCGGGCTGCGGGCGTTCTGCAGCTTCTCGACAGCAGCGTCGACGGCCTTGTGCTCGGCCAGCGGGCGCCGGTGCAGGCTCGGTGGGATCGGCAGGCTGTCGGTCTGCTCGGCGGCGATGTCCTCCGGCAGTTCCAGGTGCACGGCGCCCGGCTTTTCTTCTTCTGCCAGGCGGAAGGCCTCCCGCATGCGCGAAGGGATGTTGTCGGCCGAGGCAAACTGGTGGGTGTACTTGGTGATGGGAGCCATCATGCCGCACACGTCGATGATCTGGAACCGGCCCTGCTTAGACTTCTTGATCGGTTTCTGGCCAGTAATCATCAGCATGGGCATGCCCCCCAAATACGCGTAGGCGCCGGCGGTCACCAGGTTGGTGGCGCCAGGGCCTAGGGTCGACAGGCTGACGCCAGTCTTGCCGGTCAGGCGGCCATAGGTGGCGGCCATGAAGCCGGCGGACTGCTCGTGGCGAGTCAATACCAGCTTGATCTTCGACTTGCGCAGCGATTCCAGCAGGTCGAGGTTCTCTTCCCCGGGAATGCCGAACACATACTCGACACCTTCGTTTTCCAGGCATTGCACAATGACATCGGCGGCCTTGGCCATCTTGCTTGTTACCTTCTTCGGTTTGTTTGGGTTTTCCCACAACGATCACCACCGATCCTGTGGGATTTGCGTCGCTCCATGGCTTAATTGAGCGAAGGACTGTGCGGGTTAGTGTCGCAATAGGCCTCAAGCCAGCTGATAAGTCGTTTTCGTCCGGGTAAAAAACTGCCGAGCATGGGTGCCTTGCTCGCGCGAACCCAGGCTTGACGCACCATTACCGCCAAATGGCACGTGGTAATCGACGCCAGCAGTCGGAAGGTTCACCATCACCATCCCGGCGCTGCTGTTGCGCTTGAAGTGCTCGGCATGTCGCAGCGAGGTAGTGACGATACCGGCGGACAACCCGAACGCCGTGTCTTCGGCAGCGGCGAAGGCTTCTTCGTAATCCCGAACCTTGAGCACGCTCAGCACCGGCCCGAAGATCTCCTCGCGGTAGATCCGCATTTTCGGCTGAACATCGGCAAACAGCGCCGGCGTAAAGAAATGTGCATCCGCTGCGTTCTCGATCCGCTCGCCACCGCACACCAGCGTCGCGCCTTGTTCGATACCGATGGCCACGTACGACAGGTTCTGCTCCAACTGCCGGCCATCCACCACTGGGCCGATGTCGGTCGATGCCTGCAACGCATCGCCAACCTTCAGTGCTCGGGTACGCTCGGCCAGGCGTGCGACGAAGGCGTCATGAATCCCCTCGGTCACGATCACCCGCGAGCTCGCCGTGCAACGCTGGCCAGTGCTGTAGAAGGAACCGTTCAGTGCAACCTCGACCGCTTGCTCCAGGTCGGCGTCATCGAGCACGATCAGCGGGTTCTTGCCACCCATCTCCAGTTGCACCTTCTTCATACCTTCCGCCGCGAGTCGGGCGATCTGCCGACCGGTGTGCTCGGAGCCGGTGAAACTGATGCCGTCAATTTGCGGCGAACGGATCATCGTGTCGCCAACACTGCGCCCCGGACCGATAAGCAGGTTGAAAACGCCTGCCGGCAGGCCCGCGCGCGAAATGATCTCGGCCAGCGCCCAGGCCGAAGACGGTACCAGCTCCGCCGGCTTGAACACCACGCAGTTGCCAAAGCACAGCGCGGGAGCAATTTTCCACGCCGGGATGGCGATCGGAAAGTTCCACGGCGCGATGATGCCAATCACGCCCAGCGGCTGGGTGAACACATCGATGCCGACATCCTGGCGCACCGACTGGTACTTCTCGCCTTCGGCGCGTAGTGCTTCCTGGGCATAGAATTTGAACGAACGGCCGGCGCGATCGACCTCGCCCAGCGCCTCGCGCACGACCTTGCCTTCCTCACGGGCGAGCAGGATGGCCAGTTCCTCGCGGCGGGCAAGGATCTCGCTACCGATGAAGTCCAGGGCATCGGCGCGCTGTTGCGGGTTGCTCCGTGCCCAGCCCGGCTGCGCACGGCGGGCGGCGGCGATGGCACGTTCGGTGAGGGCCTGGTCGGCACGCACGAAACGCTCGATCACTTCCTCCGGGTTGGACGGATTGCGGTTGTCCAGCAGGTCGCTGCCGCTGTCGAGGGGAACGAAGGCGCCATCGACGTAGCTGCTTTTGGTGACGGGTTTCATGCGGTATCGATCCTGTATGGTTGGGCCTACCGGCATGATGCTCAGCGCCGCACCGCGCCCGCTATTACGGGCATGACAATTGATAGGACGCCGGGGTCGGAAAGCCCCGGGCTTGTCCTTAATATACGAAATAGCCGTCTTTATATGATATTACGGACGAGCGCCTAGGCTTAGAATGAGACTGCCGGACTTCCCCGGCTGTTCCGGAGAGCGACCTTGAACGCCCACCCCGCTGAGGTAAAACCGGACCTGCGAGTCGGTTTCGTACTGATGAACCAGTTCACCCTGGTGCCGGTCGCTGGCCTGGTCGACTCCCTGCGTTTTGCCGCTGACAAGTCGTTCCGCAGCCAGCAGGTGTTCTGCCAGTGGGACTGGATGACCTGCAACGACCAGTCGATCAGCGCCAGCTGCGGCATGCCAATTTCGCCTACCCGGCCGCTGAATCTCTGGGCCCACTACGACTACATCGTGATCGCCGGCGGTCTGCTGGGCGAAACGCGCAACCCGCCGAATTGGCTGCTTGACGCGCTGCGCGATGTGCATGCGGCGAATATCCCGATTATTGCGTTGTGTTCGGCGTCGTTCGTGCTGGGCAAGGCCGGGCTACTCGATGGTCGTCGCTGCGCGGTGCATTTCACCATTCGCGAGGAATTCGAAGCTCTGTTTCCCCATGCGACGGCGGTGATCGACAAAAGTTATGTGGATGATCGCGGCATCATTACCTGCCCCGGCGGCACGGCCATTGATCTTGCGGCCAGTCTGATCCGCCGTCACTGTGGTGAAGTACGGGCGCAGAAGGGGCTGGAATACCTGCTGGTGGAAGAGCGTGCGGAGGATGAGGAGCAGACCGGCAAGGTTTATCAGAATGATCGGGTTGAGCGCGCTATTGCCTTCATGCGCGACAACCTGGATATCTCGTTGTCGCTCAAGGCAGTGGCCGATGCGGTTGGCACGCATCCGCGCCAGTTGCACCGTGAGTTCGTTGCCAATACCCAGGAACCACCGGCCAACTACTGGCGCAAGCTGCGCCTGGACCATGCTCGCCGGCTGCTGGTCAATACCAGCCAGAACATCACTACCATCGCCCTGGCCAGCGGTTTTTCCGACGCATCGCACTTCATTCTGTGGTTCCGCAAGCAATACGGCGAAACTCCCTATAGCTTCCGCAAGCGTCGGCATGAAGTGGAGCGTTTCAACAGCGACCCGCTCGGTGAACGGGTCGGGATGGACCCGGAGCTTTAACGCGGTACGCGGTTGAGGAGGGCATCGAAAACCACTTCGCAAGCGGCGCCCCAAGTCGCGCTGCCCGGCTGATGGTTGAGCACCTCAAGGCCCGCTGCAGTGAAAGTACCCGGTGTGGCAATTGCCTGGCCGAGGGCTTTCAAACTCTGATCCGGATGGGTGCGCGCAGTGGCGACGCAATCTTCCAGGTTACCCAGCACCAGCGTGCGCGCTTGATCGATGGGCAGGCCCTTGTCTACCAGCCAATACTGCAGGTCGTGCAACAGGAAATAGAACCAGCCATTCATGCAAGCCGCCACGGTGGCCAGCTCAAACGCCGCTTCGTTTTCCATCACCACAAGCGTGCCCAGCGGGCCCAGGCAGGCTTGCGTTGTTTTATCAGGCGGGTAGACGACCACGGTCGATTCGTTGAACTGCGCGGCGTATGACAGCATCACGCGCACGCACAGTGCGCCGGGGAAGGTGGCCCGAAGTGTCTGCATGTCCAGGCCTGCCACCAGCGACAGCAGGTGCTGGCCGGGTTTCAGGCTGATCTCGGTCGCCAACTGCGCCACACTGTCCGGGCGCGTTCCGAGCAGCAAGATGCTGGCATTATCGACCAGCGCCTGGTTGCTCGGCATCACCTCGCAGGCGTAGTCGGCGGCCAGCGTCTGGGCCCGTTCAGCATTGCGCGGTGACAGCAAGATCGGCCCGTCAAAGCCGCTGCCACGTAGGCCTCGCACGACTTTCTCGGTCAGTTCGCCGACGCCAAGAATGCCCAGACTTTGCATGATGCCTCCTTCAGGCTTCCAGGCCGGCGCGCCGCTGGCCCCAGTTCAGGTTCAGGTTGACTCCCACGCTCAGCAGCGGCTCCGGCGGGTTGCGGTTGGGGCCGGGCGAGGCGAGCAAGAAGTCGGTCAGTTCGTCGCGCTCTCCCGCCCGCCAGTTGGCGAGCAGAGTACCCGTGGCGGTGCCGCGAGTAATGCCCAAACCGTTGCAGCACAGCGCCGCATGGACTCGCGGAGCCAGGCTGCCGAAGTACGATAGGTGATTGCGCGACAGGCACATCGAGCCTCCCCATGTGTAATCGAACGGCATATCCGGGAGCATCGGAAAACGTCGCTCGAATGAGGCGCGGTGCTGGTTCGCAGCGCGGTCCAGGTAGCGCTGCCGGGCCTGACCACTGGCGTTGAAGCTGAAGCTGTTGCGCACCAGCAGGCGCTGGTCGGGTGTGCGCCGCAGCGTACTGCCGAACGGGTCGGCGGGGATGATGCCCCAGGTTTGCTTGCCGCCCAGGCGTGCCTGTTCTTCCTCGGTCAGCGGTCGGGTCATGCTTGCGTAGGTGAAAATCGGCAGCAGGCGGCCAGGAAGGAAGCCGAAATGAGAAGCGAAGGCGTTGTTGCAAAGCAGTAACTCGTCGGCGACCACCTCGCCGTTGGCGTGGCGCAGGATGATCTTGTCGCCCTGCTCCAGGTGGGTGATGACGGTATGTTCGTAAAGGCTTACGTTAGCCGGCAGGCTGTCGGCAAGCCCTCTGGCCAATGCCGCCGGTTGCAGCAGCATCGTGCCTGAGGTGTAGAGTGCTTGGCGGTAGAAAGACGTGCCCAGGTGTTCAGGTACGTCGCGGGCTTCGATCATCTCGTAGGGCTGGCCGAGCTTGTCCAGGCCGCTGCGATAGGCTTGCAGCACTGCCATGCCCTTGTCTTCGACTGCGGCCTGATACTTGCCGTCCTGGCGGATCTGGCAGTCGATGGCGTGGTCGGCAACCAGGGTGCGGATCAGCGACTGGGCGAAATGGTTAAGCTTCAGGTTCATCCGCGCCGTGACCAGGTCGCCGATGTAGTCCGGGGCGCCGATGTCGTGGGGCAGGTCGATGGCAAAGCCGGAGTTGCGTCCGGAGGCACCATAGCCAACTTGTTGTCCATCGATCAGTACGATTTCGTCGTCCGGGAATTTCAGTGCCAGTTGGCGCGCGGCGGCGAGGCCCGTGAAGCCGGCGCCTAGGACCGCCCAGCGCGCCTTGGTACGGCCGCTGTGGGCGGGACGAGGGTTACGCGCAGGGCTCAGGTGGAACCAGCCGCAGCCGTTGTCGTCAGCTGGGGTAGAGGTATTTCTGTACATAGCTGCCAGTTCCTAGTTTTTAGGCACTATCGCACTGCAAGGGTGACGGGCCCTATAACGTTCGGGACAACTCATGGAAGGTTTGGCAGTTGCGAAGAAACCCCGCCAATCGCCATGGATGGCTTTGTGCTCATAGTCACAGCTCACGTTTATTAGCGGGTGGTCCTTGGACGTGGACAGCGTGACGTCAGCATTGCCAGAAACGCAGCTATTACCACCAAAGCAGCGCTCACGTCGAAGGTGCGTTGGTAACCGCTGTGCCCGAACAGCAAACCACCCAAGGTTTAGTCCAAGGCTGTTAGTGCTGATGCCGAACTGACCCACGTACTGAGACATTACTGACCCCGTCGGATTCCTTGCGAACTATTGCTTGTGTTGGCTTTGTGCCGCTCAGAGATAGGTCAGTGATGCTTCAGCAACCGGGTCAATTCGGCATCAGCGCCAACAGCATCGCACACTAATTCGTCGGGAGGCTCACTCTCCATCAAGAACGAGAAAAGGATTGTCAGGGGGGATTAATTCGAAAATCAGCGCCGGCTCCTCAATCAGATAACCCTTCAGGATGGTTTTCTTCCTGGGACCTCGTACTTGGCATGCCCAGATATTCAGACCGTCGTCACGCTTCTTGTGGACCTTCAGTTTTTCGAGCTGTTTCTTTGTAAGGGGTCGGCGAACACACCTTCCCGCCTCCACCGCTGAGGGCCATGGTGTCCACCTAATTTAAGTGGACACCATTTCTGGCCCCAACAAGCGGATTCCCCATGCAGCCACAGCGCC
>NZ_JAAAMT010000056.1 GCF_009905435.1 Pseudomonas sp. R5(2019) | reverse complement strand
TTTCTCGACCACCTCGGCACTGCAGCTGTAAAGGCTGCACCACGGCTCGAGCCAGGCGAATTTGCTGTCGATCTTCAGGTCGGTCATGTCCTGTTTCTCGCCGTTCTTGCTCTTGAACGCTGAAGGGTCCTTCACCCCGGCCAGCACCTGATCACCCAGGCGCTTGAGGGCGCTATTGTTTTCCGGGCGCAGGTCGACGCCGTTGACCTGGGCGAAGCTTGCGATCATCGCCAGCGGCGGCAGGGCGTAGTTGTGGTAGGCCAGTGCGCGTTGCTTGCGCTTGAGCTCGTTGGGCAGGAAACCCTGGGCGTCGATCTGGTTGGCAGCTACGCGGTACTCCTTGATCGACCAGTCGAACAGGTCGCGGCGGTCCGTTGCCACGGCGGTGGCCATCACCGACCAGGCGGCCCAGTACGAGTGGTTGTTGACCTTCTCCAGCGGCAGGTTGCTCCAGTCGCTGACCACCTGTTCACCGAGCCTGGCGAACCAGTTCTCGATCAATTCGGCCTCTTGCTGATGCGCGGCCAGCGGGTGCGAGTTGGAGAACTTCAGGTGCAGCCAGGCCGAGGACAAGCTGCCCAGGGCCCATTTGCGCATGGACTTGCCGGTGTGGTTGAAGTCCGTGCTGGTCAGCGCATCGGCGCGCGCCCAGCTGCTCAGCCAGCCCAGCGTGCAATCGAGCTGCTCGGGGCGGCCGTCACGCATGTACTGCATGACCATCTTGCTCACCCCGCGCTCCAGCGTGGTGATGTGGGCAGTGGCCTTGCGAAAGGCTTTTTCCGAGTCGCGGTTGAGGGTGGAGCGGGCCCCATCGGAGCCCTCGTACTTGCTGCGAAACACCAGTTTGTCGGTGTACGGCGTCGGCACCGCTTCACACTTGAAGTCGTGTTTACCGGTCTTGAATTTCTCCACCCCGGTGTAATAGCCCTGGGGCGGCACCAGCGTGTTGGCGGCCTGCGCGGCCGAGCCGAACAGTGTCATGTCAAGCAGGGCCAGCCCGAGCAGGCTGGGGGCTAACAGGGTACGTGCGGTTTTGCGGAGCGTTTTCATAAGCACCTCATAGCCCAGCACGCGCGGTGTGGCTCGCGGCGCCAGGGAATACGTTGCGTTTGCAAACTTTCGCTTCGACTTTCTGCGGCGCGGTCCCGGCTTCCGGGCCCTGGACTTCGATGGCCATCAGGTTCTGCGACGCCCAGTCCTCGTCGTCGCGCAGTTCAAAGGCGAAGCGCCCGTCGGTGTCGGAGGTCGAGGGTTTCTCGATCTTCAGGTTTTCGTGGCGGCCGTTCATGTACCAGAGGGTCGCCTGCAGGGTTTTCACGGATTTGTCTTCGAACTGGATATCGACCTGATGGCCGCCGTTATGGAGGTTCTTGATCGTCCCGCCACGGCCGTTGACCAGCAGCTCGTTGTTGCCTGGTTTCAGGCTGGTGCTGGCGCTCATCGCCACCGGCTTGCCTTCGCAGCCGTTGTCGAGCAGGGCCATCATCTGCCGGTAAATGGTTTCCTGGTCCAGTCGGTACAGCGGCGAGAATTCCCAGATCATGATCTTCGGCGGTTTTTTCTGGAACTCTTCGCTGCCCAGGTACTGCAGCATCGAGCCTTCCAGGCCGCCGCCGGGGAAGGCGACGTTGAGCACATCGGCGCCGATGTGCTGCTCCAGGAAGCCTGCGAAGTTGTAGTTCTTGCCGCTGTGGCTGGTGCCGACCAGGGTGATTTGCGGGTTGCCGGAATCGCCGAACAGATCGTCGCCGCCGCTTTCGCCCTTGGGCTCGGTGGTGAACTGGTCCATGTACTGCACCGCGTAGCTGGTGCCGCACAGCTGGCCGGCCACGTTGTGCAGAGTGCCGGTCTTGCCCATGCGCCCGGACTTGTGGGTTTCGAATTCACGCTTGGGAATGTCGGCAAAGCCCGGCACCTGCTTGACCTTCTCGGCGACGATTTTGGCGGCGCGCTCGGCGCCGTAAGGCGTCCAGTGCTGGTCACCGCGGAAGTAGAATTCCTGGCCTTTCTGGGCCAGCGGCAGCGCCTCGTTGGTCAGCGGCGACAGGTCCGGCACCCAGTAGCCCATTTTGCTGAAGCGGGCGAGCATGCCTTGATAGTTGCGCAGCGCTTTCTCGTAGTCGAAGGCGGCCTTGTCGGCCGGTTTGAGCATGTTGCGATTGACCAGCCCGCGGGTCGGTTGATAGACCACCACCAGTTCCACGCCCTTGGCCTTGAAGGCGTCGTGCAACTGTTGCAGGCGGCGGTAGCCGGCCGGCGTGGTGTCGAACTCGGTGCGCAGGTCTTCGCGGGTCCGGAACAGCCAGTCGCCTTCGGCCTGCACCAGGGTGGTGAAGTTTTGCTGGTAGCGGGTGGTGTAGCGGCTGGCGTCGTACGCCGCCGGGCACAGCTGGCAGCACGGCTGGGCGTTGAACGACGGGGCCTGGACTTCGCCAGCCTGGGCGCTGCCATGGGCGGCGAAGAGGGCGGCGGCAAGGCCCGAGAGGCCAAGCAGTTTGACAAGATGTGGGTGCATAAAAATACCTTCCTCAGTCGCGCATTTCGGTCTGGCGTTCGACCGGGTCGATCAACACGGCTTTGCCCTGGCGCACCATCAGGTCGAGGATCTCGTCCTGACGTTCGCCCAATACGCCGGAAAAACTGATACCGCCAGATTTGCTCGGCGCCAGCATCGACACCCGGTACAGCTCGACGCTCAGGGGTGAATCGATCGACAGCGGGCCGCTGCCATTGGCCGCCAGTTCACCGCCGACCAGAATCAGCGAGACCTTGGTGTCGAACGGGTCCAGGGCGATGTCGCGGTCGGTCTCGCTCAGGTCCTTGATGTGCCCATAGACACCCACCAGGCCGTTGGCCATGGCGATGTTTTCGTACAGGCGAATGTTCACGCTGTTACGCACGCGGATGCCGTGGCGGCGGTTGCTGATCACCTTGTTGCCCCAGATCAGGTTGTCGCCGCTTTCGTACAGGGTGATGCCGTCGGTGTGGTTCTGGTAGATCTCGTTGTAGGCGATCAGGTTGTTGACGCTGTTACGGTCGATCACCACGCCCGAGAGCTTGTTGTCGTAGCTCTTGTTGTGGATGATCCAGCTGTCGTTGACCTCACGGGAAATAATGATCCCGTGCTTCTTTTTGGTACCGAATACGGTGTTCTCGGCGATGATCAGCCGGTGCGAACGGTCGTGCGGGTCGATGCCGTAGACGATGTTGTCGCGGTAGGTGTTGCCCTTGATCACAAAGTCGCTGGTTTCGTAGCAGTAGAAGCCGTACCACATGTCCGAGAACTCGGAGCCGATGATCCAGCCGGTCGGTTCGCTGCGGTTCATGGCCTTGGTCATGTTCGGCGTGTATTGGGAAATACTCACCCCGTACGACTTACTCTTGGCGTAGCCGAAACTGGCCATCTTGCTGTTGACGATGTACGTCTCGGTGCCGCCCCAGGACAGCAGGAACGGGCGGAATTCTTTCGGGCTGCGGAAGGTCGCCGGGCCATTGTCTTTTTCGCGCCAGCCGGTCACCCGGGTATCGGTGACGAACAGCTTGCCGTCGTTGACGATGAAGGCACCGCTTTCCTGTGACAGGCGCAGTTCCTTGACCTGTTTGTCCAGCTCCAGCACGCCCTTGCGCCCGACCACGATCGGCAACCTGGCGAGGTAGACGCCCGGCTCGGTTTCGGTCAGGTATTGCTTGGGCAGGCTCTTGCTCAAATCCTTGATGTTCACATGGCCGCCATCGATAAAGATCGCCTGGGGAATGCCGTGTTGGCGCGCCACCCATTCAGCCATCTTGTTGTCGCCGCCGATGAACTCTTTCAAGGCGTCTTCCTGCAGCATGCGCCGCACCGAGACCTTGCCCTTCTGGCGACGATCGATCTTGGCCTGCACCGCCTCGGCGGTGTAGCCGCTGAGGTCTGGAAGCTTGGGCTTGTCGATCTGCAACGGTTCGATCGGCGCACTGGTGACGGTGTAGGTCTTGGCCTGTTGCAGTCCCTTGGCAAGCGGTTGTGGCTCCGCGGTGTTGGCCAGCGCCACGCTGCTGGCGAGCAGCAGCGCGGTGGCCAGCAACGTACGGACGCGGCGGGGTTGAACAGTCATTTCACGGCACTCCATGGCGGTCTGCATCAGAAGCGCCAGACCACATCGACAAAGGCGCGGTGCATGTACGAATCCGCTTCCTTGCCGTAGGCGTCGCCGGGCTTGAACACGCCACCGCGCAGGCGCACCAGCGCCGACGGCTCATCGATCGATTGGCTAAGTGCAGCCGGCAGCAGGCCTTGCTTGAAGTACTTGGTGACGACCAGGTCCATTTCCTGACCCAGGTCTTTTTCACCCTGAATCAGCGGACGGTTGACGCCGTTGTCCTCGACCACCGCATTGATGCCGCTGCTGCCGATGTTCTGGTCACCGTCGATACGGCGGAACTTGTGATAGACCAGGCTGGCGTCGTAGTCGTCCTGCAGCTGCCAGGAAGTGAACAGGGTCATGGCCTGAAGGTTGCCCAGCTCGCCACGGAAGGCTTCGCCGAAGCGGTGGATGCGCGAGCGGGTGCCGGTGAAGTTGGAGCGGTTGCTCTCAAGGCCGGTCTGCTCGTAGTTGCCCGAGCCGTCGTCGCCACCGCCGCCGCTGCCATGGGCGTAAGCCGCACCGACTTGCCAGTTCGGGTCCAGCCGCCAGCGCAGGCCAAGGTCGGTTGCCCAGGCATTGACGTCGCCGCTCTGTTGGCCGGTGGCGACTTGCTCACCGTTGACCGTGGAGGTATTGAGCGTGTCGCGGTTGCCGGTCAGCCAGGTGACGCTGCCCCAGTAGTTCAGGGTATTGGTGTTGCGGAAGTTGTAGGCGTCGCTGTTGGCTTCAAGGCCCAGCCAGGTCAGGTCGCCGGTGCGGGTCTTGTCCAGCTCGTCGACTGTCTCGCCGGGGTTGGCCAGCTTGCCGTCGTCTTGGGTGTGGTGGGCGCGCACGCCCACCCAATGCCCCGGTTGCCACTGGGTCGAGACGTCGCCGAACAGGTGCAGGCGATCCTTGTCTTCGGGGGCAAGCTCAGTGAGGTCGGTGCGGTATTCGCTGAAGCGCTCGGCCACGCCCAGGTTGGCGCGCAGCAGGGTGGTGTCGAAGCCCCAGTTCAGCGCTTCGATATGGGTGTCGCGCCACATGCCGTCGTCGTTGCGCAGGCGCTGGCGACCGAGCCGCAGCTGCTCGCCGGGGTACTGGGTCAGGCCGCTGTAGCCGATCCAGAACTCGCGCATGGCCAGGTAGCTTTTGTCCGGCTCGCGGGCGTTGCTGCTGGCCTGGGTTTCGTCGGTGGACTGGCGCAGGGTGTCGGTTTCGATGATGTCGGTGGCGGTGACCGCCTGGCCCATGGCGTAGGCGCTCCAGTTGCCGCGCTCGCCGTAGACCCAGGGACGCAGGTCCAGGCCCAGGCCGTTGACGTCGCCACCCTCGCGGGTGCCCAGGTCACGGTCGTCCTCGGACTGGCCGGTGGCTTTCACCTCCAGGCCGAAGTTCTTTTCGGCGGTCATGGCGGCCAGGGTCGGGCACGACCAGATCAGGGCGCAGCTCAGGCCGATGCCGGCTTTCATCCAGTGGTTGAGTGTCATAGGGAGTCCTCACCGTCTTCTTCTTGCAGGGCGTGAATGGCCAGGGCGCCTTGCCCCTGGCCACGTGCGCCGCGCGCCTGTCGCTCTTGTTGCAGCAGGCGTTCGGCCTGGGTTTTTTGTGGCGGCGACAGCTGTTGGTTGAGTTGCGCGGCCAGCTCCGTCGACTGCGGCGTCGGGTTGGCTTGTGCCAGCTGGCTGAAGACCCAGGCGTTGACCGGGTCCGGGCGGATGCCGTGGCCTTCGCTGAACAGCTGGGCCATGGCGTAGTCGGCGCTGAGCTGGCCACCGCGGGCGGCGGTCAGCAGGTGTTCGACCGCCTTTTGCGGCTCGACCTCGCCCAGGTAGCCACGGCGGTACAGCTGGCCCAGGTAGTAATGGGCGCTGACTTCGCTCTCGGCCGCCTTGGTCAGGTGGCTTTCGGCTTTTTTCGCATCGGCCGGGACCACCTTGCCTTCGTAGTAGAGCCGGCCCAGCAGCAGCTCGGCCCGCGGTTGGGCGGCGGCGCGGCCGTTGTCGATGTACTCCATCAACTTGTCGGTATCGCCCAGTTCCGGGAAGTCGTAGAGCAGTTGCGCCAGGCTGACCCAGGATGCCGGGTTGGCCGGGGCGACCTGTTCGAGCAGGGCCTGGGCGGTTTTCTCGTCGGTCTGGCCCACTGTCGGGTCGGCCAGTACACGGGCAAAGCTGTCGACGCGGGTGGCGGGAATCGCCCCGCGCTGGTAAGCGGACTTGAGCTGGTCGAGCAGGGCGTTCTTTTGATCCGCCTGGCCGCGCTTCTGGTAGACGGTGGCCAGTTCCACGTAGCAGATATCGGTGGTCGCCAGCGCCGCCTTGCAGATGCGCTCGACTTCATTCAGATGCTGGTCGTAGGTGGCCTGGGTGCGATACAGCAGCACTTGAGCCAAGCCGGCTTCGGCGTAGCCTGCGGCGCGCCACTGGTCGATCTGCTGCTGGGCATTCACTTCGGGGAAGCTCTGCGGGTATTGCAGGTAGAGCATGGCCAGCGGGATCAGGGTGTTGGCCTCGCCACTGCTGGAGGCTTTCTTGAGCAGGGTTTCGGCTTCATGGCGTTCGGCGTCGCTGGCGCCAGGCTTGGCGACCAATAGGCGGCCCAGGCGTGCCTGTGCTCGGGGCGAGACGGCGGCGGCAGCGCGGTAGCTCGCCTCGGCTTTCTTGAGCTGCGCCGGATCGCGGGTTTCCACCTGAATGTCGGCCAGGCCCACCTGGGCCTCGCTGTAGCCCAGGCCCGCCAGTTGCTGGTAATTGCGCTCGGCCAGGTCAGTATCGCCGCGCTTGAGCGCTTCATTGGCCAGGCGCTGGTCGGGCAGGCCGGCACAACCGGCCAGGCTTACCGCCAGGGCCAGGCTGCAGATTTTCAAAGCATGATTGGCAATCACTGGCATGTCTCCTTCAGAGCCCGCGGGCTACGGCTTTGTCGATCAGCCAGTTCATGGACGGGCCACGGTCGCTGTTCACCGCCACCGGGCGGCCAGCCAGTTCGCTGGGCAGGGCGGCATCAGGCTTGATCTGCACGCGAATGTCTGAAGACAGGTCGGCGCTGTTGAGGCTGGTGCTGTTGACGATCTCGCCCTGGCGCACGTCGTCTTCGCCGGCGACCTGGAAGTCGACACGGGTGCCCGGCTTGATCTGGTCGAACTGGCGATAGCTGAAGCGCGCTTCGACGGTGGCTTCGCCGTTGCGCGGCAGCAGTTGGAAGATCACTGTGCCTTTGCTGGCGTACTGGCCGTTGTCCACCAATTGGCGCGAGACGATGCACTCGCATGGGCTGGTCAGGGTGCCGCTCATTTGCTTGCCGAACAGCGCTTCGACCTTGCCCGGTTCCAGCTGCTGATCATCCAGATGGCCCTTGAGGACATCGAGCATGCTGGTGCTGAACGAGGCCAGTGGCGCGCCCTTGGCCGCCTGGCCATTGACCTCCACCAGGCTTTGCACGGTGCCGTCGCGCGGCATGGTCACGTTCATGATCGGCACGCTGACCACCCCGGCTTCGGCGTGGCTGACGAAGTACACGCCGTACACCGATTTGGCGATAAAGCCGAACGCCGCCACGCCGACCACGAACACCCCAAGGCTCAGGAAAACCGCTTTCAGGCGGGCGAATGGGGTCATGCCGCCGTTGCCGTCTTTCTGCTTGCGGGCCTTGGTGAAGTTGTCGCGTTGCAGGGTGCTGAGCACGTCGCCCATGGTGACCAGCTCGCCGCTCAGGTGCGAGGTGATCAGGTGGCGCAGGGTGGCGATATCGCGTGGTTCCAGGTTTTGGAACTGGCAGCCGGCGCGACCGTTGGCCGGGTTGAACGAGCGGACCTGGAACTCGATGTCCATCGCCAGGCCCAGGTTGTCGATCATGAATTGCAGGCGCCCGCGGTGCACCTCGCCGACTTTGAGCGGTTGCTTGGCGAGGAAGCAAATACCACCGGCCGAAAGGTCCTCGATCTTCGCTTCCAGGGTTTCCCGATTGGCCCCGATATAGCGCAGCTTGGCGGGGAGACGGACCCTGGCGTGCTGGCGCTGGGCTTCGGACTCATGCACGACATTGACGTTCACGGCGGTATTCATGGCGATTTGTTCCTGTTTATTCCGTTGGGCTGCGGCTCACACGACCGTGAACAACACAGCAATGAAGATGCTGGCCGCCGAGAAGGTCATGGTCCGCGAAGACCAGGTGTTGAACCATTGTTGAAAGCTGGCGAGGTCACGCTTGAGGGCAGTGGGCTGACGCGTCCAGGACTGCTTGTCGAGGCGGAAGAAGACGTAGATCTTCATGATTGCGCCCACGATCTGGTTGTAATAAAGAATCAGCGGATAAGCCGGGCCGATCGAGTGCCCGGAGCACATCAGCATGATGGTCAGGATCAGCCGGGTAATACCGATCCACAGCAGGTAGACCAACAGATAGCCCGGGCCGAACTTGACACTGGCGATCAGCGCGACGGTCAGGCCCAGCAGACTGGTCCACATCGATACGCGCTGGTCGAACAGCACCACGCTGGTGAACAGGCCCAGGCGGCGAATGCCCAGCCCCAGGGCCCGAGAGTTCTGGCGCAGGTTGTTGCCGTACCAGCGGTACATCAGTTTGCGGCTGGCCTTGAGGAAGCTTTTTTCCGGCGGGTGCTCGACCGTATTGATCGCCGCATCCGGCACGTAGAAGGTGTCGTAGCCCAAGCGCATCAGGCTGAACCAACTGGACTTGTCGTCACCGGTGAGGAACTTGAAGCGGCCCAGGCGCCAGTGCTCCAGGGAGTCGCTTTCGACGTCGGCGATGAACTCGGGGTTGGTCACCACCGAGGCGCGGAACACCGACATCCGCCCGGTCATGGTCAGCACGCGCTTGGACAGGGCCATCGAGCACATGTTGATGTGGCGCTGGGCGAAGCGCAGCTTGTGCCATTCGCTCATGATGTAGCCGCCGCGCACTTCGCAGAATTCGTTGGTGGTCAGGCCGCCGACGTTGCCGAACAGCTTGAACCAGGGCACGGTCTTGCGGACCACGCCTTCCTCGAGCACGGTGTCGCCGTCGATGACCGCCACCACAGCGTTTTCGTCCGGTAGGTGGCGCGAGATCGCGCGAAAACCATAAGCCAGGCCGTCACGCTTGCCGGTACCGGCGATGCGGACGAAATCCAGCTTCACATGGGCCGGTGGGTTGAGCCTGGCCCACAGGCTTTTCACCAGCAGCTCATCGGACATTTCCACCAGCGAACAGACCACGGTGGTCGGAAAGCCGCAGGCAGTCGCCTCGCGGATGACCGAGCTGTACACCTGGGCGGTGGTCAGTGCATCGATGCGAAAGCTGGTGACCATCAAAAAGACGTGGGACGGGTCAGCCGCCGCGCCGAGCTTGCGCACTTTGCGCCGCAGGTGCGGGTAGACCACGTAGAGGAACAACATGCCGCGCACAAAGTGCGTGGCGCCCATGGAGTAGCGCCAGATGCCGACGGCGCCCACCAGGAAAATGAAATCCTTCGACTCAGGGTCGAAAATGGAGTTGGGCAAGGCCAACGCGATCAGCATGAGCAAGCTCATGTAGAACAGCCAACCGGCGGCCTGAAGCAGGCCGTGCTTGAGCCTTTGCATGTTCTTAATCCGTATCCAATGGAGTGGGGCAGGGCGGTGCGCGGGGCCAGTGGCCCCGCGCAGGTGCTGCTTACCAGCAGATGCCTTCGCTACGGGCAGCCGGGTTGGTGGTCTTGCTCATGAAGCCCACCAGGTCGATGACTTGCTTGCCGTGCGGAACGTCTTGGGCCAGCGCCCGGAACTTGTCGTCGCGGTTGCCGAGGATGATCACATCGGAGTTGTTGATGACCTGATCGAAGTCCGAGTTGAGCAGGTTGGAAACGTGCGGGATCTTTGACTCGATGTAGTCCTTGTTCGCGCCGTGGACACGGGCGTACTCGACGTTGCTGTCGTAGATGCTCAGCTGGTAACCCTTGCCGATCAGTTTCTCGGCCAGTTCCACCAGCGGGCTTTCACGCAGGTCATCGGTGCCGGCCTTGAAGCTCAAGCCAAGCAGGGCAACTTTGCGCTTGTCGTGGCTTTCGATGATGTCGAAGGCGTTCTGCACCTGGGATTCGTTGCTGCGCATCAGCGAGTTGAGCAGCGGCGCTTCGATGTCCAGGGTGCTGGCGCGGTAGGTCAGGGCACGCACGTCCTTGGGCAGGCACGAGCCGCCGAAGGCAAAGCCTGGGCGCATGTAGTACTGCGACAGGTTCAGGGACTTGTCCTGGCAGACCACGTCCATCACTTCACGGCCATCGACGCCGACGGCCTTGGCGATGTTGCCGATCTCGTTGGCGAAGGTCACCTTGGCGGCGTGCCAGACGTTGCAGGTATACTTGATCATCTCGGCCACTTCGATGTCCTTGCGGATGATCGGCGCGTCGAGTTCTTCGTAGAGCGACTGCAGGACATCGCCGCTGGCGCTGTCGAACTGGCCGATGACGGTCATCGGCGGGAAGTCGTAGTCCTTGATCGCGGTGCTTTCACGCAGGAATTCAGGGTTGACCGCAACGCCGAAGTCGACGCCGGCTTTCTTGCCCGAGCAGTCTTCCAGAATCGGGATCACCACGTTTTTCACGGTGCCCGGCAGCACGGTGCTGCGGACCACGATGGTGTGGCGGGTGGTTTTGTCACGCAGAGCGAAACCGATCTCACAGCACACCGATTCGATGTAATTGAGCTCAAGGTCGCCGTTCTTCTTGCTGGGCGTGCCGACGCAAAGCATCGACAGATCGGTGTCGCGAATGGCGGCGGCAAAGTCGGTGGTGCCGCGCAGTCGACCGCTCTTGATGCCCTGGTCCAGAAGTTCTTCCAGGCCCGGTTCAACGATCGGCGATTTGCCGCTGTTGATCAGGTCGATCTTGGCCTTGGAAATATCCACGCCCACCACTTCATGGCCGCGTGCAGACAGGCAGCCAGCACAAACAGCACCAACATAACCCAAACCAAAGATGCTGATACGCATCGCATTCACCTCATGTGTTATCACGCCGGCGTTAGTTAAAGCGCCAGACTGGGTTAATTAACCAACCGTATTCGGGCACTCGGAAGTCGTGACGCTGACGGTCACTGAGCCCGGTGCAGGCATAATAAAAGTCGAGTGCAAAGTAGTTGCACTTGTAATGGGCATACGTTGGCCGTGTTAATCGGGACGTGCCCTGGAATGTAGCCGGTCTTTATGTCAGAACGGTTTCCCGCGAGTACAGGCATTCATTTCACATTTCAGTGGTGGCTATAAGCCTTTTCAATCAACCACTCTGCGCCTTGTGGAAACACGCTTGAGACCTTTATGGCTCGGTCGTGTCGGGGATGATATTGGTGCGCCATCTCCTGAGTTTAACTTTGCGATCACTGGGGTGACGTGGAGTCAACGTGGTCTGGCATAACTTCCAGATCGTCCCGATTTGCGGTGTAGGTCATCTCTCACATGACGCTCGAGAATCGTTACGGGTAGTATGAGCGACGAGAACAGGGATAAGTTCCTGAGCGGAGCGAAGGGTGGTGAAGTTTTCTTTAATAATTATCCGGATAATCGTGCTTTCAATCTGATGGCACTTTCTGGCAGGTCCCTTTATATAAATGGCGAAGTCGGGGTGGGATGTTTTTATGCTATTACGGAAAAAAAATTTTGTCCAAATGGTAAAAAAACTAAAAAATCCGGGTGCCGTGAACCGCGTGGCGTGTGTTTGTATTTTTTTTTGGCGTCAAAAAAATATCTATTTTTGGGGCTCACTGCGGTGCGCAGAACCCGATTGTCGGGCGGTAGCTTTCACATGGGGTTGTGTGGAAATAGCTCCTGCTGATTCAGGGAGGAGGGCTGAAATAGAGTGGCCCCAGGGTTGGCAGTCGCCAATTCCTTGCCTGGAAGGACTCTATATGGACGTAAACGATTGTGGGAATGGAGAAAGCACGACGCCTCGGCAGACGGGCTCGTATGAGATCGAGCGCTATTTGATTGGCTCTGATGAATTGCACGCCGGCTGCTGGGTCGACGGTGCCACCGTGTATGGAGACCAATTCATTGACGCAAGGAAATATCCCGCCTACACGCGGCCTGTGTATGCCTATTTGAGCCATGTGGACACCCTCCGACGCTCCGGTGGAGAGGACACGGTGGTGGCGGTGGCTAAAGGACACGCAGAATTCTTCAGTCAACGGATGACTGCGCAATACAAAGTGGTCGACGGCATTGAGCGGGTCAACGTGTTGTCAGAGATCGTGACGGGGTACGCCCCGAACGAAACATGGCAGCCCTTCACGACTCAACAGCGCAGGTTGGCATTGTGTGAAACGATGCCCTATTCCATTTATCAGTTGTACATCGTGTACGCGCATTGCGTGACGTCGGCGGATGCTGCCTGTGCAGCTGCATTTGAGCAGTTTAAAGAGCGTTCCCAAGGTGCTCGTCGGGATATTATTTTTCTCTCGGCTGTTGCAACCAGCAAAGTGGTCGCTGTCAGTTCAGCGCGCGCCATCAGGCCGCAGTCCTGGGGGGAGGTGCAGCGCCGTGTTTTGATGGACGGCTATTCGGCGAGTCAAAACGCGGGTGAATGGGCATTTGACTTTTCTTCAAGCAAGAACAAATACCGGTGTTACTGATCCTGTTGGGCAACTTTTTATCAGGGCCTCGCGGTCATTGAAGATCATCTATTTGAGCAGGTAAGTGTCATGAATAATTGGGAGAAACGCTGCAAGGACATTGCCGACTTTCCATTTAAAAGGGGGTCTTACGAAATCGATAGCTTTTTATATGGGGAGGGCAAGGTACAAAAAGGCTGCATGGTCCTGGGTAACACGGTGTATGGAGATGTGACCATCGGCGGGCAGTCGTGGGCAACGTATACGGTGCCTGTCATGGCCTACCTGGTGCATGTGGATACCTTGCCCGTGCCCAATAACGTAGAGCAAACCCAGAGTGTTGATGTGACCAAAGGCTTCAGTAAGTCATTTGGTTTTCAATTGGAAGCGAGTTACTCGGTGTCGGCAGGCATTAGTGTGGTTAACGTGTCTTCGGAAATAAAAGTGGGCTTCAGCACGACCGAGACGTGGTCAAGTTCCACCACTCAGAAGCGCGAGCTGAAATTGAAGGGGCCGGGTGTCTTCAATATTTACCAGGTCCATATGGTATATGGACATTGTGCTCTCTCTGCCGGAGACCTGGTCGACCTGTTCGAATACAGCAAAGTCGGTAAGGTCGGCAATCGATCTGACTTGTATTATCTGTCGTCCATTGCACTGGACAAGCTCATTCCTGTGGCTGCCGCAGATGCCATCCGGCCGGTCAGCTGGGAAGAAATCCAGCGCGAAGTCCTTATCAAGGGGTATGACGTCGAACTTAACAGCGGCCGCTGGGGTATTGATTTTTCGGCACGCAACAATCCGTTTCGCTGTTATTGACCCTACACATTAATGCCGCGAAGCCCCTGATCCGGGCTTCGCGGCACATGTGGCCAGCGTTTCTGTACGCGATGCGGCTTGCCCTGAGTTCACACTTCAGGGTGGTCGCGCAAAAACACCAGGGTATCCGGCCTGGACTGCTCGGCACTGTAGTAGTAACCCTGAACATCAAACTGCTTGAGCTGCTCAGGGTCGTTGATGCGTTCCTGGATCACGAAGCGGCTCATCATGCCGCGCGCCTTTTTGGCGTAGAAGCTGATGATCTTGTACTGGCCGTTCTTGAAATCACGGAATTCGGTGTTGATGATCCGGGCGTTGAGCGCCGAACGCTTCACCGCTGAGAAGTACTCGGTGCTGGCCAGGTTCAGGAGAATATCGTCGCCCTGGTCGGCCAGCGCCTCGTTCAGCCACTCGCTGATGCGCGTGCCCCAGAAGGCGTAAAGGTCCTTGCCGCGGGCGTTGACCAGTTTGGTGCCCATTTCCAGACGATACGGCTGCATCAGGTCCAGCGGGCGCAGCAGGCCGTAGAGGCCCGACAGCATGCGCAGGTGATCCTGGGCGTAACTGAAGTCGTCTTCGCTGAGGGTCTCAGCGGCCAGGCCCGTGTACACATCGCCCTTGAAGGCCAGCAGTGCCTGCTTGGCGTTTTCCGGGGTGAAGGCCGGGGTCCAGCTGCCGAAACGGGCGGCATTCAGGCCAGCAAGTTTGTCGGACAGGTGCATCAGCTCACTGATTTGTACAGGCGTAAGCTCGCGCAGCTGCAGGATCAGTTCCTGGGAATGGTCCAGGTACTGCGGCTGGGTAAAGCGCTGGGTGACAGGCTTGGTGTCGAAATCGAGGGTTTTGGCGGGGGAGATCACCGTCAACATGTAAGTCGGCTCCTTTATGCGTGGCGCGGAGTTTACGGGGCAGGGCCGTCGAGCTCCAGCTATCAGGGCAATAGCGACGGTTTTCGGATGAAGGGCGCCGGGTCTATAGTGCGCAGCGAATCGGGGGGGAAATCGTGGTGCGTATTGCTGTGTTATTGCTGGCGGGCTTCTTGAGTAGCGCCGCCTGTGCTGCACCGGTGCCCGTGGCCAGTGTGGACCGCACGACCTGGCCGGAGGCCCTGAACACCCCGGCGCTGTTCGATGTGGCCTCGCGGGCCGAGATCCTGACCTTTGCCCATGCGCTGGCGCAGAGCGAAAGGCTCGACCAGACCGCACTCGCCGCGCGCCTTGGGCTGCGGCAGATCAACCTGGTGTCGATCAACAGCGTGCGCCAGGCCCTCTGGCAGCGTTTGTGGCACAACTACGACGCCGCCCAACAAAGCTGCGCGCAGGATGCCTCGTTCTGCTTTGCCATCGATGATCTGCCCAGCTTGCGCGAGCAGGCGGCCCGTTTCGAAATCGGCGCTGATTCCTTTTATGCCGGTTGGGCGCAGGCCGGGCGGGTCTTCCATGAGAGTTATCTCGACGAACTGCTGCGCAAGGCCGCGCTGTTTCCGCAGATATCCAGTGAAGTGGCGCGCTTTTCCGACCTGGAGCGCAATGGCGACGAGCTCAACGACCGGCTGTTTCTGCTGACCTTCGAAGCCGGCCCCAGCGCGGGGGACGGCAGCACTGACGGCCTTACCGATTATCTGCGCCGGCAAAAGATGAACGCAGTGTTCTTCGTGCTCGGCAACAGCGTGCAAGTTCGCCGCGAAACGACCTCGCTGCAAGCGCTTGGGGCGCTGTACAAAGGTCAGTGTGTGGGCGTGCAGGGTTGGCAATACCGCTCGCATGGCCAGTGGAAGGACTGGCAGGCCTCGGTGTTGCGCAGCGTGGCGCAGGTGCAGGGTGATTTGCCGGAGAATTTCGTGCCCCTGTTCCGGCCACCTTATGGCCAGCGTCGGGCCGATGCCCAGCCGTTCTTCAGCAGCCAGCAACTGCAGGTGGTGCTCTGGGATATCGACGCCCAGGACAACAACAACCAGATCAATGCCCAACAAGCGGGTGAGCGGGTGCTGAGCCTGATGCTGCTGTGGCGCCGCGGGGTGATCCAGCTGCATGACAGCCAGGCCAGTGCGCAGACGATTTTGCCCTGGTTGCTCAAGCAAACGGCGCAAAGCGGGATTGGTTGGGAAGACTGTCGGGATTTTGCCAGGAGGCGCTGAATAGAGGGGTTCAGCGGTTTCTGGAATAAACTTTCCAGAGAACCCGGGGCAGGTGAACTTCTGACTGTACCGGTGCTTTTCCATACCGCCAAGCGATATTCGTCAACCGGAAAAATAAACTTCAAAAAAGCGTCAAAGTGCTTTTTTTCGTCATGGTTTTTGCGGTATTACGAAGACAGACCGCCGAACCCTGCAACACAGGTGGCGTCCTGACCCGGCCCATTTTGGTTTGCAACTCTGGTCCCCCGCGACGAAACGGGACAGACCCGAGACGGCGGTCACTCCACGGCGCAGCACTGCACTGGTATTGCGTCGTCTGACCCCACAAAGGTGACCGAGTATGGATGATCAAGGACGCACCAATTCTTCCGACCAGCCAATCCTTTATGTGCTCGATACCAATGTTCTGATACACGACCCGAACGCGTTACTGAACTTCGAAGAGCACCACGTCACCATCCCGATGACGGTGCTTGAGGAGCTCGACAAGCTCAAGGACGGCAAGCACTCCGTAGCCGCCGAATGTCGCCAGGCCATCCGCCTGATCGACAAGACCCTGGGCGATGCGTCCCCCGTCGATGTCGAGCAGGGGGTTCCGATACAACGTGGCAAGAGCGGCCCCAAAGGCCTGCTGTCGATCCTGATGACGCCGCGCACCGAGCCTAACCGCCTGTTGCCCGAGCACCTGAACGACAACATCATCATCAACCAGTTGGTCGACCTGCGCGCGCGCAACAAGGACTTGAACGTTGTTCTGGTCACCAAAGACATCAACATGCGCCTCAAGGCGCGTGCCTGTGGGATCGCGGCCGAGGACTACAGTACCGACCAGTTGGTCGACGACGTAGCCCTGCTGTCGAAGGGCTATCACACAGTCACCGGTTCGTTCTGGGACCGGGTCAGCAAGGTCGAAACCCGTCAGGACCATGGTCGCACCTGGCATCAAGTGCAACTTATCGACAACCTTCCGGCGGTTCACGTCAATGAGTTCATCATTGACGAACAGGGATTCGTCGGCTGGATCAAGGGCATCAATGACTGTGAGTTGCTGGTGCTCGATCTGCACCAGGAACCGCTGCTGCACCAGGAAGCCTGGGGGCTGAAGCCGCGTGACATTCATCAGGCCCTGGCGCTGTTCGCGCTGCTGGACCCGGACATCCACCTGGTCAACCTGACCGGTGCCGCAGGCTCGGGTAAAACTATCCTCGCGCTGGCCGCGGCCATCGAGCAAACCATGGTCAGCAAACGCTACCGGCGCATTATCGCGACCCGCAGCGTGCAGGGCCTGGACCAGGAAATCGGCTTCTTGCCAGGCACCGAAGCCGAAAAAATGGAGCCTTGGCTCGGCGCTATCACCGATAACCTCGAAGCCTTGCACATGGATGACGAAAACACCCATGGCAGCGTCGATTACATCCTGCAAAAGGTCCCACTGCAGTTCAAATCCCTGAACTACATCCGTGGCCGCAGCTTCCAGCAAAGCCTGATCCTGATCGACGAATGCCAGAACCTCACTCCGCACCAGATGAAAACCATCATCACCCGTGCCGGCGCCGGTTCCAAGGTGATCTGCCTGGGTAACCTGGCACAGATCGATACCCCTTACCTGTCCGCAACCAGCTCGGGCCTGACTTACCTGACCGAGCGCTTCAAGGACTTCCCCAACGGCGTGCACATCACCCTGCAGGGCGTGCCGCGCTCGATCCTGGCCGAATACGCCGAATCGCACCTGTAATTTCACATCTGGGGCGGCCTTCGTGCCGCCCTTTTTTTGCGTGCGCCACCGCGATCTCCCGCCCTACAAGCAAGGCTGACAACCCCAATCTCACAGGCCATGGCACGTTGCAACAAATGTGGGAGCGGATTTATCCGCGAAGCGCCGCGCGGGCGGCGCTCGATTTCGGCAGCGCCGGAAAACCCAAGGCAAGCACTTGGAGCCTTGATACGGTCCTCAGGCAACCCTCTTCATTCTGATGGAGGAGGCGAGGGGGGCTGTCAGCAAGATCGTATGAGCCGTGAGAGGTGCCTGCCTTGGTTTTTTCCATTGGTCTTGAGATCGCGCGCCGCCCGCGCGGCGCATCGCGGATAAATCCGCTCCCACATTTGTTGCAACGTGCCATGGCCTGTGAAATTGGAGTTGCCAGCCTTGTTTGTTCGGCTTTATATCTGTGTGGTTTCGGTGTGGCTATCCCGCAATTGCGCGATGAACCCCGCAATTCGCGGAGGATCTTTTTTTCCCGGTGCCAAATCCTGACCCACGGGTTTACAATCGCCTCTCCTGATCAGGAGTAAGGCTGTGCTGACTCATCTCGATTCCCAAGGCCGCGCCAATATGGTCGATGTCACGGAAAAAGCCGTGACCTCGCGTGAAGCCGTGGCCCAAGCGCGTGTACGCATGCTCCCCGCAACGCTGCAGATGATTGTCGCCGGGGGCCATCCCAAGGGCGATGTGTTCGCCGTGGCGCGCATCGCCGGCATCCAGGCGGCGAAGAAAACCAGTGATCTGATCCCGCTGTGCCATCCCTTGATGCTCACCAGCGTCAAGGTTGAGCTGTCGGCCGAAGGTGAGGACTGCGTCCTGATCCTTGCCCGCTGCAAGCTGGCCGGGCAGACCGGTGTGGAGATGGAAGCGCTGACGGCGGCCAGCATCGCGGCGCTGACCATTTACGACATGTGCAAGGCGGTCGACCGCGGTATGACCATTGAGGCCGTGCGTCTGCTGGAGAAGCTGGGCGGCAAGAGCGGCCATTATCGGGCGGAGGACGTATGAAGCTGAAGGTGCTTTATTTCGCTCGTTATCGAGAGGCGGTGGGGATTGATTCGGAAATCGTCAGTGGCGACTTCCAGACCCTTGATGACCTTCGTCAGTACCTGTCCCTGCGCCACGAAGTGCTGACCGAGCAGAACCTGATGTGCGCGCGCAACGAAGAACTGTGTCAATTGGCCGAGCCGTTGGCTGATGGCGACGAAGTGGCGTTTTTCCCGACCGTGACCGGAGGCTGAGCATGGCGATCCGGGTGCAGACGGCGGCCTTTGATCCAGGTGCCGAACTCAATGCCCTGCATGCGGCCAATGTCGGCATTGGCGCGGTGGTGGGATTTGTCGGGTATGTGCGCGATTTCAACGATGGGCGCGAAGTGGCGGGGATGTTTCTCGAACATTACCCGGGCATGACCGAAAAAGCCTTGGCCAGGATCGTGGTCGAAGCCGAGCAGCGCTGGCCGCTGTTGCGGCTGGAGGTGTTACATCGGGTCGGGGCCCTGGAGCCAGGTGAGCCGATCGTGTTTGTGGGTGTGGCCAGCGCGCATCGGCAGGCGGCGTTTGAAGCCTGCGATTTTGTGATGGATTACCTCAAGACCCGGGCGCCGTTCTGGAAGAAGGAAACCACGATGGATGGGCCGCGCTGGGTGGAGGGGCGGGACAGCGATCAGGTGGCGGCGCAGCGGTGGCGCAACCCCTGAATCGGTATTGGCTTCATCGCCGGCAAGCCGTGCTCCCACAAAATGTAGGAGCGGCGGTCCGGCGTCCCGGCCTGGCCGCGATGGGCCGCGCAGCGGCCCCTTGGGCCTGTGGCATCTGCGAATCAGCTTGCGAGTGTCGGCGGTTTCAGAATCGCCGGGGCCGCTTCGCAGCCCATCGCGGCCGGGTCCGCTCCTACATGCCCGCGGTGTGCTCATTCGCGCCAGACCGCTGAGAAGCTTTTGAGGCCGTCAAGCCATCAGTGATGCTTGCGCGGCGGTGCCTTCAGCAGCTCGGTCGGCGGCATTTCACAGCTGATCTTGCGCCCGAGCAGGGCCTCGATCGCTGGCAACTGGTAGGAGTCATCTTCACCGGCAAAGCTGATCGACACACCGCTGGTGCCCGCCCGTCCGGTACGGCCGATACGGTGCACGTAGTCATCCGGGTCTTCCGGCAGGGTGAAGTTGATCACGTGGCTGATGCCGTCGATGTGAATGCCGCGGCCGGCCACGTCGGTCGCCACCAGCACGGCGATGCGGCCTTCGCGGAAGTTTTCCAGGGTTTTGATGCGCTTGTGTTGCGGCACATCGCCGGACAACTGTGCGGCATTGACGCCATCACGCAGCAGGCGTTCTTCAATCCGGCGCACTTCGTCCTTGCGGTTGGCGAAGACGATGACGCGCTCCCACTTGTTCTCGGTCACCAGGTTGTACAGCAGCTTGTACTTGTCGCTGCCGGCCACTGCGTAAACGTGTTGCGCCACGGTCTCGCTGGCGACGTTTTCCGGCTCGATCTCGACGATGGCCGGGTCTGTGGTCCACTGCTTGGCCAGGTTCATCACGTCTTCGGTGAACGTCGCCGAGAACAGCAGTGTCTGACGCTCGGTTTTCGGTGGGGTCTGGCGGATGATCTGCCGTACTTGCGGGATAAAGCCCATGTCGAGCATGCGGTCGGCTTCGTCCAGGACCAGCACTTCGACCATGTCCAGGTGCGCTTCGCCGCGCTGGTTGAAGTCCAGCAGACGGCCCGGGGTGGCGACCAGGATGTCGCAGTGGCGGGCTTCGAGGGCCTTGAGCTGCTTGTCGAAATCCATGCCGCCGACGAACGTCATCACGTTCAGACCGGTGTATTTGGTCAGAGCCGCGGCGTCCTTGGCGATCTGCACCACCAGTTCACGGGTGGGCGCGATGATCAGTGCCCGCGGCTCGCCCATGTAGCGCTCTTTGGGCGGTGGTGTCTGCTGCAGCTGGGAAATGATCGAGATCAGAAACGCGGCGGTCTTGCCGGTGCCGGTCTGGGCCCGACCAATGGCGTCTTTGCCGCGCAGCGTGTAGCCCAGCACTTGCGCCTGGATCGGCGTGCAGTACGGAAAGCCCAGATCGTGAATGGCGTGCATCACTTCTGGCGACAGCTTGAAGTCGTGGAAGCGGGTTTTGCCTTCTTGCGGTTCAACGGCGAAATCTTCGAGTTTCCAGCTTGAGGCGGCAGGCTTTGGCTTGCGCTCGCGGCGCGGGCGATCGCTGGCAGGCTCGCTGTGTGGCGCGGCCGGCGCCGGGGTTGTGCTGGCCGAAGGGGGAGCAGTGTAGGCCGGTTGCGGTTCGCGGGCAGCCGGGGCTGGCGCAGGAGCGTGTGCAGTGTCGGGCGCGAGCTGCTCAGCCTCGCTTTTTCCGAACATTTTCTTGAGTGCTTTGAGCACGGTCATCTCATCAATTGGTTAAGGAATGTACGCCGGGCAGTGTAAAGCAAGAATCGAGCGCGGCGTAGTGGATTGCTGTCGCAGCTACAGGAAGTTTCCTACTCAGCGCAAACGGTCGCTGAGCCAAACGCCGATATCGCGAATTTCTTCGGGTAACACTTCGTGCGTCATTGGGTATTCCTGCCATGTCGCGGTGACGCCCCACTGCTTGAGCTGCTCGTAGGCACTGCGGCCCATGGCGTTTTGCACCACATCGTCGTACTGGCCGTGCAGGCACAGCACCGGGATCCGCTGCTGGCTGGCGGACAGCTGCACATTTTCATTAAAGGTGGGCGCATAAGTCGACAGCGCCAGCACGCCGCCGAGCGGGCCCTGCCAGCGCAGGAAGGCAGCGTGCAGCACCACGGCGCCACCCTGGGAAAAACCGGCGAGGAAGATCCGATTCGGGTCGATGCCCGCTTCACGTTGCTTTTCGACCAGGGCAATAACGCTCTGGGCCGAGGCTTCCAGCTGCTCTTCATCAATCGAACGGGCCGGACTCATGGCCTTAATGTCATACCAACTGGGCATTGCATAGCCACCGTTGATGGTTACCGGACGGGTGGGCGCTTGGGGAAAGACGAAACGGGTGGTCTTCAGCGTCTGTAGCAGGACTTCGGCCACTGGCAGGAAGTCATAGCGATCGGCACCCAGGCCATGCAGCCAGATCACGCAGGCATCGGCTACTTTTTCAGGTTGAAGTTCGAAAAATTCTTTATTCATGGCGGGCTCCAAATAAGTGCGTACGCGCGTCAACGGTGCATCGCGTTTGGGCGCGTGGGTTCGATCCGGAAAGAAGATGTCGCAAGGCTACAAGTTTTACCCTTGACGTGCACTGAAACGCTTAAGCGTCGAGGAGTGGTACGCGCTTTGCTATGGATCTGGCCAAGTGCCCATCGTCAATTTCGACGGTAACACTATCAGCCACTCTGGCTGAGACCAAACAACGATAACGCGCCAATTGACCCATAACCAAGCCAACACCGGGTCCGATGCGCCTCATAAGGGTGCGGCGCTACAGGCTCGAACACAACAAGAGCAAACTGGAGGTTGTTGATGAAGATGTTTAAATCCACGCTGGCAGTCGTGACTGCTGCAGCAGCACTGGGCCTCAGTGGTTTTGCGCAGGCAGGCGCCACCCTCGATGCAGTTCAGAAGAAGGGTTTCGTTCAATGCGGCGTCAGTGACGGCTTGCCGGGCTTCTCGGTGCCGGATGCCAAGGGCACCATCCTCGGTATCGACGCCGATGTGTGCCGCGCCGTGGCCGCTGCGGTCTTTGGCGATGCCAGCAAGGTCAAGTTCAGCCAGTTGAACGCCAAGGAGCGTTTTACCGCGCTGCAATCGGGCGAAGTCGACGTGCTGTCGCGTAACACCACCTGGACCAGTTCCCGTGACTCGGGCATGGGCCTGGTGTTCGCCGGCGTGACCTACTATGACGGCATCGGTTTCCTGGTCAACAACAAGCTGGGCGTCAAGAGCGCCAAAGAGCTGGACGGCGCCACCATCTGCATCCAGGCCGGTACCACCACCGAACTGAACGTTTCCGACTACTTCCGCGCCAACGGCCTGAAGTACACCCCGATCACCTTCGACACCTCCGACGAAAGCGCCAAGTCGCTGGAATCCGGCCGTTGCGACGTGCTGACCTCCGACAAGTCGCAGCTTTACGCACAGCGTTCCAAGCTGGCAGCGCCGAAGGACTACGTGGTCCTGCCGGAAACCATCTCCAAGGAACCGTTGGGCCCGGTGGTACGTAAAGGCGACGAAGAATGGTTTGCCATCGTCAAGTGGACCCTGTTCGCCATGCTCAATGCCGAAGAAATGGGCGTCACCTCGAAAAACGTCGAGGCTGAAGCCAAGTCCACCAAGAACCCCGACGTTGCCCGTTTGCTCGGTGCTGACGGTGAGTACGGCAAGGACCTTAAGCTGCCGAAGGATTGGGTCGTGCAAATCGTCAAACAGGTCGGTAACTACGGCGAGGTGTTCGAGAAAAACCTCGGCAAGAGCACGCCGCTGGAGATCGACCGTGGCCTGAACGCCCTGTGGAACAACGGCGGCATCCAGTACGCGCCACCAGTGCGCTGATGGGTCCGGCCTGCGCGGGCGTCGCCCGCGCAGGCTGTTTCGTTCCTTTTCTTCGGGGCACTTCATGCAAACTAAAGTCAGCGCACCCAAGGGCTTATCCCTGAGCGATCCACGTGTGCGTGCGTGGTTGTTCCAGATCATCACGATTGTCGCGGTGGTCTCGTTGGGCTGGTACCTGTTTCACAACACCCAGACCAACCTGCAACACCGGGGCATTACCTCCGGCTTCGATTTTCTCGAGCGCAGCGCCGGCTTCGGCATCGCTCAACACCTGATTTCCTACACCGAGTCCGACAGTTACGCCCGGGTCTTCGTCATTGGCTTGCTCAACACGCTGCTGGTGACCTTTATCGGGATCATCCTGGCGACCTTGTTGGGTTTCATCGTCGGCGTTGCGCGCTTGTCACCGAACTGGATGATCAACAAGCTGGCGACCGTCTATGTCGAGACCTTCCGTAACATCCCGCCGTTGCTGCAGATCCTGTTCTGGTACTTCGCGGTGTTCCTGACCCTGCCGGGGCCGCGGGGCAGTATCAATTTCGGCGATGCCTTTTTCATCAGCAACCGCGGCCTGAACATGCCCGGCGCATCCATGGCCGAAGGATTCTGGCCGTTCGTGGTGGCGGTGCTGGTGGCGATTGCCGCCGTCATTCTCATGAACCGCTGGGCCACCAAGCGCTTCGAGGAAACCGGGCAGCCGTTCCATAAATTCTGGGCAGGCCTGGCCTTGCTGCTGGCCATTCCAGGCCTCTGCGCGATCGTGGCAGGCAGCCCCGTGCACTGGGAAGCGCCAGAACTGAAAGGCTTCAACTTTGTCGGCGGCTGGGTGTTGATCCCGGAACTGCTGGCCCTGACCCTGGCGTTGACCATCTACACTGCCGCCTTTATCGCCGAGATCGTGCGCTCGGGCATCCGCGCGGTCAGCCACGGCCAGACCGAGGCCGCCCGCTCGCTGGGCCTGCGTGAAGGGCCGACGCTGCGCAAGGTCATCATTCCCCAGGCGCTGCGGGTGATCATTCCACCATTGACCAGCCAATACCTGAACCTGGCGAAAAACTCGTCGCTGGCGGCCGGTATCGGCTATCCGGAAATGGTCTCGCTGTTCGCCGGTACCGTACTCAATCAGACCGGTCAGGCCATCGAGGTGATTGCCATCACCATGAGCGTCTACCTGGCGATCAGCATCAGCATTTCCTTGCTGATGAACTGGTACAACAAGCGCATTGCGCTGATCGAGCGGTGAGGACAAGCGCATGAGTACCCATGTTTTCAAACCCGATATGCCGCCACCGGTCAAGGCCGTGGGCGTGCTGGCCTGGATGCGGAGCAATCTGTTCTCCAGCTGGCTGAACACGCTGCTGACGCTGTTTGCGCTGTACCTGGTGTGGCTGATCGTGCCGCCGCTGTTGCAGTGGTCGATCTTCGACGCCAACTGGGTCGGCACCACTCGTGCCGACTGCACGAAGGAGGGCGCCTGCTGGGTGTTCATCCAGCAGCGCTTCGGCCAGTTCATGTACGGTTATTACCCCAGTGAATGGCGCTGGCGGGTTGACCTGACGGTGTGGCTGGCGGTGATCGGCGCGGCACCGCTGTTCATCTCGCGCTTTCCGCGCAAGCTGGTCTATGGCCTGAGCTTTCTGGTGCTGTACCCGATCATCGCCTACCTCCTGCTGCACGGTGGCCTGGGCTTGCCGCAAGTGCCGACCAGCCGTTGGGGCGGGCTGATGCTGACCCTGGTGATCGCCACGGTCGGTATCGCCGGCGCCTTGCCGCTGGGGATCCTGCTGGCGCTGGGGCGACGTTCGGATATGCCGGCCGTCAGGGTGGTGTGCGTGACCTTCATCGAGTTCTGGCGCGGGGTGCCGTTGATCACCGTGCTGTTCATGTCCTCGGTGATGCTGCCGCTGTTCCTGCCCGAGGGCATGAGCTTCGACAAGCTGCTGCGGGCCATGATCGGCGTGATCCTGTTCCAGTCGGCCTATGTGGCCGAGGTAGTGCGCGGCGGCATGCAGGCCATTCCCAAAGGCCAGTACGAAGCGGCTGCAGCCATGGGCCTGGGTTACTGGCGCAGCATGGGCCTGGTGATTCTGCCGCAAGCCCTGAAGCTGGTGATTCCCGGCATCGTCAACACCTTCATTGCCCTGTTCAAGGACACCAGCCTTGTGATCATCATCGGCCTGTTCGACCTGCTCAACAGCGTCAAGCAGGCGGCAGCCGACCCCAACTGGCTCGGCATGGCGACCGAGGGCTACGTGTTCGCGGCCCTGGTGTTCTGGATTTTCTGTTTCGGTATGTCCCGCTACTCCATGCATCTGGAGCGCAAGCTGGACACAGGCCACAAGCGTTAGGAGTGTTCTCATGAGTGAAGCGATCAAACAGCCTGTGGGCCCTGAAGGCATTATCCAGATGCAGGGCGTGAACAAGTGGTACGGCCAGTTCCACGTGCTCAAGGACATCAACCTCAATGTGCGCCAGGGCGAGCGCATTGTGTTGTGCGGGCCGTCGGGCTCGGGCAAGTCGACCACCATCCGCTGCCTCAACCGCCTGGAAGAGCACCAGCAGGGCCGCATCGTGGTCGACGGGGTGGAGCTGACCAACGACCTCAAGCAGATCGAAGCGATCCGCCGCGAAGTCGGCATGGTGTTTCAGCATTTCAACCTGTTCCCGCACCTGACCATCCTGCAGAACTGCACGCTGGCGCCGATGTGGGTGCGCAAGATGCCCAAGCGCAAGGCCGAGGAAATTGCCATGCATTACCTGGAGCGCGTGCGCATCCCGGAGCAGGCCAACAAGTACCCGGGGCAGTTGTCCGGCGGTCAGCAGCAACGGGTGGCGATTGCCCGAGCTCTGTGCATGAAGCCGAAAATCATGCTGTTCGACGAGCCGACCTCGGCGCTCGACCCGGAAATGGTGAAAGAGGTTTTGGACACCATGATCGGCCTGGCCGAAGACGGCATGACCATGCTCTGCGTGACTCACGAGATGGGTTTTGCCCGTACCGTGGCCAACCGGGTGATCTTTATGGACAAGGGCGAAATCGTCGAACAGGCAGCGCCGAACGACTTCTTTGACAACCCGCAGAATGAAAGGACCAAGCTGTTCCTGAGCCAGATTCTGCACTAACGAATCGCTGCCTGTTGTAGGAGCCGAGCTTGCTCGCGATGCAGGCGCCGCGGTGTATCTGGTAGACCGCGGCGTCTGCATCGCGAGCAAGCTCGGCTCCTACGCAAGCCAAGCCAAACCGTAGCATCAGTCCCACATTTGCTATCTCTCTCATCCCCCGCTAATCTTTCACATCCAAATTCGTCCGATGATTGGATGTTATGCCCGATACCCCCTTGCTCATCAAACGCTCGCTGGTTGATCAAGCCCTTGATCAACTGCGTCAGCGTATCGCCAACGGCACCTGGGCCGTGGGACAGAAACTGCCCACTGAACCTGAGCTCGCCGCCGAACTCGGTATCAGCCGCAACACCGTGCGTGAAGCCATGCGCGTGCTGGCCTTCACCGGCCTGATCGAAGTCCGTCAGGGCGACGGCAGTTACCTGCGTGGCTGCGTTGACCCGCTCGACACCCTCAAGGCCCTGTCACGCTGCACCCTGGAACAGGCCCGGGAAACCCGTCACCTGATCGAGGCCGAAGCCATCGGCCTGGCGGCGCTGCGGCGCACCGAGCAAGACCTGCAAGGCCTGCGCGAGGCGCTGGAGGCCAGCCGTGAGCACTTTCATGCTGACCTGGATTGCTACATCGCCTGCGACATGGTGTTTCACCGTCTCCTGATCGACGCCGCGCACAACCCGGCGCTGAGTGAGCTGTACCGCTATTTCTCAAGCGTCGTGGCGAGCGCCGTGCACCACAGCCTGAGCCAAGGCCCGCGACAGCAGCGGGTATTCGACCTGCACGTGGGCATTCTCGACGCCATCGAGCAAGGCGATGCCGAGCGCGCCAAGGCGCTCAGCCGCACGTTGATCAATGAACCCTGATACCGAGACACCCATGAACGCATCCCTCAAGCGGGCCCAGCCTGCGCCTGAACAGCTGCTGATCGACGCCGAGGCCGATGACGAGCAGGTCCAACAGCAACCCGTCCAGCTCAACCGCCCCTGGTTGCTGCTGTTGGGCCTGGTGCTGGTGGCGCTGAACCTGCGCCCGGCGCTTTCCAGCATGGCTCCGTTGCTGAGTCAGGTGTCCGAGAGCCTTGACCTGAGTGCTGCCCAAGCGGGGTTGCTGACCACCTTGCCAGTGCTCTGCCTTGGGCTTTTCGCGCCCTTGGCCCCAGTATTGGCGCGACGCTTGGGCAGCGAGCGAGTGGTGCTCCTGATCCTGTTGACACTCGCCGCGGGCATCGCCTTGCGCAGTTCGCTGGGCAGCTTCGGTGTGTTTGCCGGCAGCTTGCTGGCCGGTGCCAGCATCGGTGTGATTGGCGTACTGCTGCCCGGCATCGTCAAACGCGATTTTGCCAGACATGCCGGAACCATGACCGGCGTGTACACCATGGCCCTGTGCCTGGGCGCGGCCATGGCGGCCGGCGCCACCGTGCCGCTGAGCCAGAAACTCGGCGACAGCTGGCAGCTCGGGTTGGGCTTCTGGGTGGTACCGGCGCTGGTCGCTGCACTGTTCTGGCTGCCGCAAGCCAAACAAGGCCATGGCACCCATCAAGTGGCTTACCGGGTGCGTGGCTTGTTGCGTGACCCGCTGGCCTGGCAGGTCACCCTGTACATGGGCCTGCAGTCGTCGCTGGCCTATATCGTGTTTGGCTGGTTGCCCTCGATCCTCATTGGTCGTGGCCTGACACCGACCCAGGCGGGGCTGGTGCTGTCCGGCTCGGTGATTGTCCAACTGCTGAGCTCGCTGTCGGCGCCCTGGCTGGCCACCCGTGGCAAGGACCAGCGCCTGGCCATCGTTCTGGTGATGCTGCTGACGCTGGCGGGCCTGTTTGGCTGCCTGTATGCGCCGCTCGCAGGCCTCTGGGGCTGGGCCGTGGTGCTGGGGCTGGGGCAGGGTGGTACCTTTGCGCTGGCCTTGACCCTGATCGTGCTGCGCTCGCGCGACGCGCATGTGGCGGCCAACCTGTCGGGCATGGCCCAGGGCGTGGGCTACACCCTGGCGTCCATGGGGCCGTTCGCGGTCGGGTTGGTGCACGACATCACCGGCGGCTGGAACGCGGTGGGCTGGATCTTCGGCATCGTCGGGCTGGCGGCCATCGTCGCCGGGCTGGGTGCCGGGCGCGCGCGGCATGTGCAAGTGGTCAGCGAGCGGGTGTGAGGCTATCGTGCAGGTCATCAGGCGGCGCAGTAACCGTGTCCGACCTATGACCGAGTTGGCTTCATCGCGGGCAAGCCCGGCTCCTACAGCTTGCGCTGCCTGTAGGAGCCGGGCTTGCCCGCGAATAGGCTTCGCTCGGATTGTCCTGACCTCTGCTACCATCACCGCCTGTTCTCAAGCTCGATACCAACCTCTCCAGTGACCGATTCCCCCACCTCAAAACCCTGGTTCGTCTACCTGGTCCGCGCCGCCAACGGCTCGCTGTATTGCGGCATCAGCGACGACCCGCAACGGCGTTTTGCCTCGCACCAGAGCGGCAAGGGTGCACGCTTTTTCAGTACCAGCCCGGCGGTGGCGCTGGTGTATGTGGAAGCCTGGCCAAGCAAGGCCGAGGCACTGCGACATGAGCGCTTGATCAAGCGCTTGAAGAAAAGCGTCAAGGAAACCCTGGTAGCGTCGTACCAGCCGATCGATCCGCCTGATGAGCCAATAACTGCCTGAGTGGGTAGGCCGGTTCAGGCTGGGCGAGTAAGCTGAAACTTTCCTCCTGCCAGACGGAAGTCCTGATGAGCGAGCTGATCCTGCACCATTACCCGACCTCTCCCTTTGCGGAAAAAGCCCGGTTGCTGCTGGGCTTCAAGGGCCAGTCGTGGCGTTCTGTACTGATCTCCCCGGTCATGCCCAAGCCGGACCTGACGGCCCTCACTGGCGGTTATCGCAAGACGCCGGTGCTGCAGGTGGGGGCCGATATTTATTGCGACACCTCCCTGATCGCCCGCCGGCTTGAGCATGAAAAGGCCTTGCCTGCTCTGTTTCCCGAAGGCCAGGAAATGACCGTTGCAACTTTCGCTGCCTGGGCTGACTCGGTGGTGTTCCAGCACGCGGTCAGCCTGGTGTTTCAGCCAGAATCGGTGGCGGTGCGTTTTGCCCGACTGCCGCCGGAAGCGGTCAAGGCGTTTATCGACGACCGCAAGGCGCTGTTCAGTGGTGGCAGTGCCCAGCGCCTGTCCGCCGAGCAAGCCAGGCATCAGTGGCCGACCATCATGGCCCGGCTGGAGCAGCAGTTGCAGCGCGAGGAGGGCGACTATCTGTTTGGCGAACCGTCGATTGCCGACTTCGCCATGGCGCATCCGCTGTGGTTCCTCAAGGGCACGCCGGTCACGGCGCCATTGGTGGACGCTTATCCGGCGGTGCATGCCTGGCTCGGTCGAGTGCTGGGCTTTGGTCATGGGGCCTACAGCGAATTGAGTGCAGAGGACGCGCTGACTGTTGCACGCAACGCCACTCCTGCGGATTTGCCGGATGAAGTTTTCAGCGAACCGAATGGCTTCAGGCTCGGTGACCGGGTGGCGATTTCGGCCACAGACTATGGGGTTGATGCGGTGGAAGGAGAGTTGCTGTTCGCTGGCGTTGAAGAATTGATCCTGCGCCGGGAAGATCCGCGGGCGGGAATGGTGCATGTGCACTTTCCGCGGTTCGGGTTCAAGATCGAGGCGCGCTGAAAAATCCCTTCGCGGGCAAGCCCGGCTCCTACACGCAGATAGTAGGAGCCGGGCTTGCCCTAATGCCAGTCAGTTAAGGCACAGACTCTGTGGGAGCGGATTTATCCGCGAATCCATTCACCGCGGTTTTTCTGGCATTGCGCGGTGCCTTCATTCGCGGATAAATCCGCTCCCACATAGATCTCGCCTTAACTGACTGGCATTGGGGCTTGCCCGCGAATAAGGGCACCGCGGTTTTCCAGGCACTGCGCGTCATCGTTTATCGCCGCGAAGCTTTTTAATCCTTGCGGCGCTTGAGCTGGTCAGTCAGCTGGGTCGGCAAGCCTTTGATGATCAACGTCCCCGCTTCCTCGTCATACTCGATTTTCGAGCCCAGCAAGTGCGCCTCGAAGCTGATCGACAAGCCCTCGGCGCGGCCGGTGAAGCGGCGGAACTGGTTGAGGGTGCGCTTGTCGGCCGGGATCTCTGGCGACAGGCCGTAATCCTTGTTGCGGATATGGTCGTAGAAGGCCCGGGGACGGTCTTCGTCGATCAACCCGGACAGCTCCGTCAGGGTCACCGGCTCACCCATCTTGGCCTGGCCTGTGGCGTATTCCACCAGGGTCTGGGTTTTCTCGCGGGCGGCTTCTTCGGGCAGGTCTTCGCTTTCGACAAAGTCGCTGAAGGCCTTGAGCAGGGTGCGGGTTTCCCCCGGGCCGTCGACGCCTTCCTGGCAGCCGATAAAGTCACGGAAGTACTCCGAGACCTTCTTGCCGTTCTTGCCCTTGATGAACGAGATGTACTGCCTGGAGTTCGGGTTGTTCTGCCACTCGGAAATATTTATCCGTGCCGCCAGGTGCAGCTGGCTCAAGTCCAGGTGGCGGGAGGGTGTGACATCCAGTTCGGCGTTCACCGCCACGCCTTCGCTGTGGTGCAGCAGGGCGATGGCCAGGTAATCGGTCATGCCTTGCTGATAGTGGGCGAACAGCACATGCCCGCCCACCGACAGGTTGGATTCTTCCATCAGCTTTTGCAGGTGCTCCACGGCCACGCGGCTGAAGGCAGTGAAGTCCTTGCCGGCGTCCAGGTATTCCTTGAGCCAGCCGCTGAAAGGGTGGGCGCCGGATTCGGCATGGAACAGGCCCCAGGCTTTGCCCTGTTTGGCGTTGTAGCTGTCGTTGAGGTCGGCGAGCAGGTTTTCAATGGCCGCCGACTCGGCCAGTTCCGAGTCGCGGGCATGCAGCACAGCGGGGGTGCCGTCGGGTTTCTTGTCGATCAGGTGGACGATGCAATGACGGATCGGCATGGGTTTCTCGGCTGAAAATGGGCTGATGGCGGCCAACGCGGTGCCGCGCGACAAAGGCGCCAAGTGTAGCGCATCGGCCGTGTGCATGGGCCCGGGCCGGGGTTGTGCATGCTTTTTGAGCGTTTTTTGTTCGTTTGTGTGCGAAACCTGAACAAATGGCCAGGATGAGGCGGATATTTATCCGCTCCTATGGTAGTTTTGCGCGGTCTTGCGCTGTACAGCGGCGTATAGCTTGCAGTCTGCATCTGCCTCGTCGAACCAAACGCGGTTTTCAGTATCTACATCCCCGATTGGCGTGGCTTTAACCCGGATTGCCAACCATCGGCAGGTCCGGCTTCGATGACTGACGTTGCACACTGCAATCCAACTGAATTTGATAGGGAAGGAACACCACCATGGCATTGACCAAAGACCAACTGATCGCCGATATCGCTGAAGCTATCGACGCGCCGAAAACCACCGCGCGTAACGCTCTGGAGCAACTGGGCCAGATCGTTGCCGATCAACTGGAAAATGGCGCTGAAATCACTTTGCCAGGCATTGGCAAACTGAAAGTCTCCGAGCGTCCTGCCCGCACCGGCCGTAACCCTTCGACTGGCGCAGCCATCGAAATCGCTGCCAAGAAAGTCGTCAAGTTTGTGCCAGCCAAAGTGCTGACCGACTCTGTAAACAAGTAATTGTAAGCAGATTCGAATACCGCGCCTGAGTCAGCTCAAGGCGCGGTTTTTTTAGGCCTGTGGTTTGGCCCAGCGTACTTGCCGCCAGGCCTGACGGGCCTGTGGGTCATGGAAGGTCCAGGCCACGAAGCGGCTCTGCTTCTGACCCTGACCCATCTCCACCACGCAGCTGTGCTGCACGCCGGCCTTCTTCAAGGCGGCCTGGATAGCCGGCAGGTTCGAGGCTTTCGACACCAGCGTGCTGAACCACAAGACCTGCTTGCCCAACTGCACGCTTTCGCTGATCAACTGGCTGACAAAGCGGATCTCGCCGCCTTCGCACCAGAGTTCGTTGTTCTGGCCGCCAAAATTCAGCACGGGCAGTTTGCGCTTGGGGTCGGCCTTGCCCAGTGCCCGCCACTTGCGCTGACTGCCGCGGGTGGCTTCTTCGCGCGAGGCGTGGAAGGGCGGGTTGCAGAGGGTGACGTCGAAGCGCTCGTCCTCCTTCAGCAGGTCCAGCAGGATGTGCTTGCGGTGGGCCTGTTGGCGCAAACCGATGGCCTTGGCCAGGCCGTTGGCCTGAACGATCGCTTGGGCCGCTGCCAATGCCACCGGGTCGATGTCGGAGCCGACAAAACGCCAGCGGTAGTCGCTGTGGCCCAGCAAAGGATAGATGCAGTTGGCGCCCACGCCCACGTCCAGGGCCTGGATCATGGAGCCGCGCGGAATCTCGCCACCATTTTCGTCAGCCAGCAGGTCGGCGAGAAAGTGCAGGTAGTCGGCGCGGCCCGGAATCGGCGGGCACAGGTAGTCTGCCGGTATGTCCCAATGGGCGATGCCGTACTGGGCCTTGAGCAGGGCGCGGTTGAACACCCGGACGGCCTCGGGGTTGGCGAAGTCGATGCTGGGTTTGCCGTAGGGGTTGGTGATGACGAAGCGGCCCAGGTCCGGGCTGCTCTTGATCAGTTGCGGGAAGTCGTAGCGGCCCTGATGGCGGTTGCGCGGGTGCAGGGTCGGTTTGTTGGGTGTGGTCATGTTGGTGTCCCGTCAAAAGCATCGCGGCGGTGCGGCGACCCGACAAGCCCTGCTCCTACAAACATAGGAGCAGGGCTTGTCGGGTC
>NZ_JAAAMT010000055.1 GCF_009905435.1 Pseudomonas sp. R5(2019) | reverse complement strand
GATGGGCTGCGAAGCGGCCCCGGCGATTCCAAAGTCGCCCGCATTCCCAGGGCTTGTCGTAGATATCACCGGCCTCGGGGGCCGCTGCGCAGCCCATCGCGGCCAGGTCCGCTCCTACAAGGGTTTGCGTCGTTATTCCTTAACTGACTGGCATTGAGGCATAGGGAAGATCGGCGGCATCAAAGCAAAAAAAAGCCGCCGGAGACCAACCCGGCGGCAACAAGCATCTCTTCCAGTTGAAACGAGAAGTACCGGCCCGCTGCAAGGGCCGACGATTACAGGATAGGCTGTAGAATATGGCGCGGTCTTGCCTGATAACGCCAAGTCTTTGTCAACCGCTGCCAAACAACCGTACGAGCCTGCCCTTCGAGATTGCCTGATGCCCCCCCTTCGAATCCTTTATTCCCTGCCTCTGGCCGCCTTGTTGCTGGGCCCGGCCACACCCGCCGTGGCAGCCTGCCCTGAAGGCCAATACGAAATCTGCTTCACCAACTGCTTCTGTTTGCCCGACCCGGTGCGCGCCCAGCAGGACATCACGCGCATGGCCGCCTCGGCACTGGAGAACTGGATTGTCGCCTCACGCAACAACGCCGTCGCCCAGGGAACGGTGGCCATACCCGAGCCGATTCGAGAGCGTTTGCTCGACTTTTACCCGGCCAGCGTGCTGGATGCCGCGCAGTACTCGCTGGGTACCCTCGACGAGCTCAGCGCCGCCAGTGCCGTGATGCAAAACCCTGACACCAATGCCGTGACGATGATCGATGTGATTGTCTTCCGCGACCCGCAGGATGCCCTGACCAACGTTGCCCTTTGGGCCCACGAGCTCAAGCATGTGCAGCAGTACCAGGAGTGGGGGGTAGCGGAATTTGCGGCGCGGTATACCCGCGATTACGAAGCCGTGGAGGCGCCGGGGTATGAGATCCAACGCAAGGTGGCGGCCGCTATTGCGGCAAAACGCCTGTAGGAGCACGGCTTGCCGGCGATGGTGGCCGAAAGATCGCCATCGCCGGCAAGCCGTGCTCCTACACAGGGCCGCCCCTATCAGGAAGTGGCTTTGACGCCCAACAGCACCTCGTTCTCACCGCGCTTGCGCACCAGCGCAATGATCAGGATGGTACCGGTCACCGCCACTGTCATCAGCGTCTCGTAGCGATACGCCGGGCTGATCAGCATGTAGCCCAGCACCATCGCGATCACGCCGATCACGAACCAGGTCAGCCACGGGAACAGCCACATCTTGAACGCAATCGGGTGGCCCTCGTTCTCCAGGATCTTGCGCATGCGCAGCTGCGATACCGCAATCACCAGATACACCAGCAGTGCGATTGCGCCCGTGGTCGAGAGCAAAAAGCCAAACACCTTGCCCGGGAACACATAGTTGATCAGGCAACCGGCAAAGCCTGCCAGGGTCGACAGAATCACCGCCACACGAGGTACCCCATTGCGCGACAGATAACGCACCTTGGCCGGTGCCTCATTGCGGCTGGCCAGCGAGTAGAGCATCCTTGAGGCGGTGTAGAGACCGGAGTTCATGCAGCTGGTTACCGCCACGAACACCACCAGGTCAACTATCAACTTGGCACCCGGGACGTTGAGGATTTCCAGCACCCGCTGGAACGAGCCCACTTCGGTCAGGCGTGGGTCGTTCCAGGCCACCAGGGAGACGATAAAGAAGATCGAGAACACATAGAAAATCGCGATGCGATAGACCACAAGGTTAGTGGCCTTGCGGATTTTCTCTTTCGGATTTTCGGTTTCGTCGGCCGCGATCGTGACAATTTCCGCACCGAAGAACGAGAAGATCGTCACCAGCACGCCACCCAGCACCGCACCAAACCCGTTGGGCATGAAGCCGCCATGCTGCATCAGGTGTTGCACGCCGGACACCTCGGGCGCCAATGGGAACACGCCCAGCACCGCCAGTGTACACACGGCGATAAACGCCAGGATCGCGACGATCTTGACCAGCGCGAACCAGTACTCGAACTCACCGAAATTTTTCACGCTGGCAAGGTTGGTGGCCGACAGGGTGATCATGATCACAAAGGCAAACAACCAGGACGGTACCGCAGGGAACCAGGCGTGAAGGATATCGGCACCGGCAATCGCTTCGACCGGAATGATCAGCACCCAGAACCACCAGTACAGCCAGCCGATGGTGAAGCCGGCCCAAGGGCCGATGGCACGGCTGGCATAGGTGGAGAACGAACCGCTGTCGGGCTGGGCAATCGCCATTTCCCCCAGCATGCGCATTACCAGCAGGACCAGGGTGCCGGTGAGAATATAGGAAATGAGAATGGCCGGGCCGGCGGTGGCGATGGCATTGGACGAGCCAATGAACAAGCCTGCGCCGATAATCCCGGCAATGGAAATCATCGAAACCTGACGCGAGCTCAGACCGTGTTTGAGCGCACGCGGTGCAGCGTTGCTGGATGAAGCCATGTGTCACCTCTAAAGCAGATCAGCTCGGGCCCAGGCATGCACCGAGGCCTTTGATGATTGCTAAATTATTAATGTCTTATTGTTTTGAGGCTGTTGTCGCGGGTGCCGCCGGCGGGTCAGGCCGGCGGCGGGTGAATCAGTCGAAAACGATGCCCTGGGCCAATGGCAGTTCGCGGGAGAAGTTGACGGTGTTGGTCTGACGGCGCATGTAGGCTTTCCAGGAATCGGAGCCGGACTCACGGCCACCGCCGGTTTCCTTCTCGCCACCGAACGCACCGCCGATTTCCGCGCCGCTGGTGCCGATGTTGACGTTGGCGATACCACAGTCACTGCCAGCGGCACTCTGGAACATCTCCGCCTCGCGCAAGTCGGTGGTGAAGATGCAGGAACTCAGGCCTTGCGGCACTTCGTTGTTCAGGCGCAGCGCTTCGTCGAAGCTGTCGTAGCCGATCACATAGAGAATCGGGGCGAAGGTTTCATGGCGCACCACGTCGCTCTGGCCAGGCATCTCGACAATCGCTGGGCTTACGTAGTACGCGTTCGGGAATTGCGCCTGCAACTGGCGCTCGCCGCCGAACACCTGACCGCCTTCGTCGCGGGCCTGGGTCAGGGCATTTTGCATGGCGGCATAGGCCTGCTGGTCGATCAGCGGGCCGACCAGGTTGTCCTGGCGCGGGTCGCCGATACGTACCTTGGCATAGGCAGCCTTGACCCTGGCGACCACTTCGGCCTGGACCGAACGGTGCACGATCAGGCGACGCAGCGTGGTGCAACGCTGGCCGGCGGTACCGACGGCGCTGAACAGAATGCCGCGCACGGCCAGGTCCAGGTCGGCGCTCGGGGCCAGGATCATGGCATTGTTGCCACCCAACTCCAGGATGCTGCGACCGAAACGGGCGGCCACTCGTGGCCCGACTTCGCGGCCCATGCGGGTGCTGCCGGTGGCGCTGATCAGCGGCACGCGCGGGTCGTCGACCAGCACTTCGCCGGCTTCACGGTCGCCAATGATCAATTGCGCCAGCCCCTCTGGCGCCTGGCCGAAACGCGCCAGGGCTTTTTCGAACAATGCCTGGCACGCCAGTGCGGTCAATGGGGTTTTCTCGGACGGCTTCCACAGCACGGCGTTGCCACACACCAGCGCCAGGGTCGTGTTCCAGGCCCAGACCGCGACCGGGAAGTTGAACGCACTGATGACCCCGACCACACCCAGCGGTTGCCAGGTTTCACGCATGTGGTGGCCCGGGCGCTCGGAGGCGATGGTCAGGCCGTAGAGCTGGCGCGACAGGCCGACGGCGAAGTCGCAGATGTCGATCATTTCCTGCACTTCACCCAGGCCTTCCTGAGTGATCTTGCCGGCTTCGATGGACACCAACTCACCCAGTTGGGCCTTGTATTCGCGCAGCACTTCGCCGAACAGGCGAACCAGTTCACCGCGGCGCGGCGCCGGTACCACACGCCAGGCCTGGAAGGCCTTGTCGGCCTGTTCGATACGGGCCAGGACCTGCGCTTTGTTTTCCAGTTTGACCGAACCGATCTGGCTGCCATCGATGGGCGTAAAGACCGAATGTTGACCTTCGGTAAAGTGTTCGGTGGATACACCCAGACATTCAAGTAATGCGGCAACCATTGTTGTTCTCCTACAGCCGATACAGGTTGAAATCATTGATGCGGATCAGTATTAATCTTGCGCGGCCGATTCAACAAACGACCTTTACGCACCACATCATTCCAAAAAAGAATGACTTTACGCCCTTTTTGACAGGTAAACCGCGATGTCCAAACGCTTGATGCCCTCCATGACGGCGCTGCAGTGCTTCGAAGCTGCGGCCCGGCACCTGAGCTTTACCCGGGCCGCACAAGAGCTGCACCTGACTCAGAGCGCGGTGAGCAAACAGGTGGCACAGCTCGAAGAAATGTTGTGTCACAACTTGTTCGAACGGATCCGTCGCCGCTTGCACTTGACCCCTGCCGGCTCCCTGTACCTGGCCGAAGTGAACAAGATCCTCACCCAGGTCGATATGTCCAGCCGCTACATTCTCAGCTACGGCGGCGAGACAGAAGTGCTCAAGGTGGCCACCCAGCCGACCTTTGGCGACCGTTGGCTGGTGCCCAATCTCAAGGGTTTCGGCAAGCAGTTCCCGAATATCCACCTGGACGTGGTGAACGAGCTGGAGCCCTTCGACCTGCTCCAGGGCAAGGCCGACATCGCTTTCTTTTTTGGCCAGGGCACCTGGCCCGGTGCGCGCTGCATCGAACTGTTTCGTGAAGAAGTGGTGCCGGTGTGCGCACCGGGCTACGTGAAAAAGGCCGACGGCGACGACGCCCAGGCACTGACGCGGCACGTGCTGTTGCAATGCACCTCGCGGCCCGAAGCCTGGCACGAGTGGTTTCTGGACCAGGACCTGCATTCGCACAACAGCTACCATGGCCCACGCTTCGACACCTTCTACATGTGTATTCGCGCGGCCCAGTCGGGCTGCGGGGTGGCGCTGATTCCGCGCTACCTGGTCAAGGAAGAGCTGGCCGAAGGCAAGCTGGTGATCCCCTGCAACCACCCGCTGCGCAGCGAAGGCTCGCACTTCATCGCTCACGCCGAGCACGCCGCCGAGGTGCCGAAGGTCAAGGCGTTTATCGACTGGATCCTGGCCCGCGTGCACGACAGCGCGCTCGAATAAGCCCCTCACATCCATAAATTTTGGAATGACTCAGCGAGTTTATTTCGCTTGCGACAGGCACGGCTTAATCGTTTAGATACGGTCACATTGTTACCTTGACTGCCGCTTGAGTGGGACTTTCGAACACTTCGCGAGTGATCGAGTTGTCAACTTTCTTCCCACTTCAGCGACCCGTATCAAAACTGGAGTTTTAGCGAGCATGAGCGTCGATACCATCAGTACTTCAATTTCCGTTGTTCATCCCCTTCTGCTGGATCATGGGAAAAACGCTGAAGTCTGGGACACCTCCGGCAAGCGTTACATCGACTTTGTCGGCGGCATCGGCGTGCTGAACCTGGGCCATTGCAACCCGCGGATCGTGGCCGCCATCCAGCAGCAGGCCGGCAAACTGACCCACTACGCCTACAACGCCGCGCCGCATGAACCCTACGTGCAGTTCATGGAGCGTCTGGCGGCGTTTGTGCCGGTCAGCTATCCGCTGAGCGGCATGCTGACCAACAGCGGCGCGGAAGCCGCTGAAAACGCCCTGAAAGTGGCCCGCGGTGTCACCCGGCGTACCGCCGTGATTGCCTTTGATGGCGGCTTCCATGGCCGCACCCTGGCCACCCTCAACCTCAACGGCAAGGTCGCCCCCTACAAGCAAGGCGTGGGCGTACTGCCGGGCCCGGTGTACCACCTGCCCTACCCGAGCAAAGACACCGGCGTCACCGTGGACGAGGCGCTCAAGGCGATGGACCGGCTGTTCAGTGTCGAAATCGACGTCAACGAAGTCGCCTGCTTTATCCTCGAACCGGTACAGGGCGAAGGCGGCTTCCTGACGCTGGACCGCGGTTTCGCCCAGAAGCTGCGCGAATTCTGCGACCAGCACGGCATCCTGCTGATCATCGATGAAATCCAGTCTGGCTTTGGTCGCACCGGGCAACGCTTTGCCTTCTCGCGCCTGGGGATAGAACCGGACCTGTTGCTGCTCGGCAAGAGCATCGCGGGCGGTGTGCCGCTGGGTGCGGTGGTGGGGCGCAAGGCGCTGCTCGACACCCTGCCCAAGGGCGGCCTGGGTGGCACCTACTCCGGCAACCCGATTGCCTGTGCGGCGGCGCTGGCCACCCTCGATGAAATGACCGATGCCAACCTCTCGGCCTGGGGCGAACTACTGGAAAGCACACTGCTTGAGCGCTACCAGCAATGGCAGGACAAAGGCCTGTCACCGCTGCTCGGGCCCTTGACCGGTGTCGGCGCCATGCGCGGTATCAGCCTGGTCAACCCCGACGGCACTCCCGCCACACGGCAGCTGGCCGAACTGCTGCAAAGCGCCCGCAACGCCGGCCTGTTGCTGATGCCCAGCGGCAAGTCGCGCAACATCATTCGGCTGTTGCCGCCGTTGACCATCGAAGCCGAGGTGCTCAACGAAGGCCTGGACATTCTCCAGGACTGCCTGGCGCGCCTGGGCTGATGACCACCGGGCCGTGCGCCCTGCAAGCGGGCAGGATCTGATCTAGGCTGGATGGATCGACTGCCAGCACGCAGCCCGGCACATGAAGGCACGGCCCCATGAAGCACTGCGACGTACTGATCATCGGTGCCGGCCCTACGGGGCTGGTCCTGGCACTTTGGCTCAGCAAGCTGGGCATCAAGGTCCGCATTCTCGACAAGACCGCAGCCCCCGGCACGACTTCAAGGGCGCTGGCGGTGCAGGCCCGGACCCTGGAGTTGTATCGCCAGCTTGATTTGAGCGAGGCGGTTACCGCGCAGGGCCATCAGGTTCCAGCGGCCAATCTGTGGGTCAAGGGCAAGCACGCCGCAAGGCTGCCACTGGATGCCATCGGCAAGGACCTGACCCCCTACCCGTTTCTGCACATCTTCCCGCAGGACCAACACGAGCAGCTGCTGATCGAGCGCCTGGCGACCTTTGGCGTGACCGTCGAGCGGCAAACCGAGCTGGTCGATTTTGTCGACCATGGTCATATGATCAGCGCCAACCTGTTGGGCCCCTATCAACAAGAGGAAACCTGCCAGGCCGATTATCTGGCCGGCTGCGATGGTGCGCGCTCGACGGTGCGCAAGACCTTGGGCAGCGAATTTTCCGGCGGCACCTACCGGCAGGTGTTTTATGTCGCGGACGTGGATGCCTCGGGCCCGGCGCTCAACGGCGAGCTGCACGCTGATCTGGATGAAGCCGACTTTCTGGCCGTGTTCCCGTTGGCTGGAACGGGTCGCGCCCGGCTGATCGGCACGGTGCACGACGAACGGGCTGATCGCATCGAGACGCTGACCTTCGAGGATGTCAGCAGCCGGGCCATCGAGCATATGCAGGTGCAGATTCACAAGGTCAACTGGTTCTCCGCCTACCGCGTGCACCACCGGGTCAGCGCGCAGTTTCGTCAGGGCCGGGCGTTTCTGCTCGGCGACGCCGCTCACGTCCACAGCCCGGCCGGTGGCCAGGGCATGAACACCGGTATTGGCGATGCGATCAATCTGGCCTGGAAACTCGCAGCGGTGTTGAAGGATGAGGCCCAGGACCGGCTGCTGGACAGCTATGAAGCCGAGCGTATCGAATTTGCCCGGCAACTGGTCGCCACCACCGACCGTGTGTTCGCCTTCATCACCGCCGACGGGCCGGTGGCCAATCTGGTGCGCACTCGAATCGCACCACTGGTCATTCCCAAGGTGTTCGGCCTGGCCGCGACACGTGAGTTTCTGTTCCGCACGATTTCCCAGATCACCCTCAACTACCGCGGCATGCCACTGAGTGCGGGTCATGCAGGCCAGGTGCATGGCGGAGACCGCCTGCCCTGGGTGGTCAGCCCCGCGGGCGACAACTACCGCAACCTCGTCGCGCTCTGCTGGCACGTACAGGTGTATGGCCAGGCCAGTGCCGAGCTGGTGGCCTGGTGCGCCGAACACGGATTGCCGCTGGACGTGTTTGAATGGACGGCCGCGCATAACGAAGCCGGCATCGCCCGCGATGGGATGTACTTGCTCAGGCCGGACACCTACGTGGCGCTGGCCACGCCGTTCGCCGATCCCCAGGCGCTGGTGCGTTACTTCAACGAGCAGCCGTTTCATCTTGCAGCTCCAGCCCAATAACGGGCCACTTCCTGCTGTCATTAATTACAGCCGCGCGGCCAGTGTTCCCTTGTAGCGTGACGCCTTTGCAAGCCTTCTACCGGCACAAGGACGCGCGCCATGACGACTCGAACATTGCCCTATTTCCACGCAGACGCCTTGCGTGAACAGTTTCACCAGTGGTTGAAACCCGGCTTATCCTCCGCTGCCTTGAGTGCCAATGATTGCCAATGGTTGGCAACACTCGAGGAGGCTGACACCGAGCTGCGGGTCGACAGCCTGGAGGCGGTGACCGCCGACGGCGAATCGATCACGTTGAGCGCCTGCTGGCTCCTCAGCCACTCGGCCCAGCAGCGCATCGGGCTCTACCACCCTACCCTCGGGGTGTCGGTGTATACGGATAGAGTGGCCCTCAAGCAGGCCTTGTTGGGTGACCTGGACGACCCGTCCAAGCGCCTGCAATTACTGGGCTACACCACTGCGCAGCAATGGCGCGTGCTTGAGCAGGCACGAGTGGTTGACGTTGAGGCCACACGGGTCGAGCAACCCGGTTTCGAAGCCTTGAGCATCACTATCAACGAGCAACTGACGCTACAACTCAAAGAGTTGGACACCACGCTCAAGCAAGCCCCCAATCCGCGCCAGTTGCTTCGTAACGCCCTGCTCAATGAAGTGATCAGTCGCTGGCCGAATGCAGCGCCGCCCGTTGTCGTACAGGTTCAGATCACTGATACATCGCCGCTGCGCTGCCTGTCTTTGACGGAGGCAGCGCTGGACTATCTGGCGCAACCGCAAGGCCAGCGCTATCGCTGGATTCAGCGCAGTAGCGAGCCGTGCTCCGAGGACGATAGCGAGACACTGCTGGCGGCCTTCGCGGCCACCCACAAGAATCTGGCCGAGCACGTTGCGCGTGGCCTGGAGAACCATTGGGTGGCCGGCGAAAACCCTCGCGCCCAGCTGCTGCATGCACTGCGCTGTGGCGTTCTCGAAGCGATCCGCCAGTGCGCCTGGCAGCAGCTGCTCAGTGCCGCTGAGCAGCGGGCCTTGCTGAACTGGCTGACCGGCCAATACCCGAACACGCTTTGCGCCCATCGTCTGCAGTTCAAGGCTGAAGGCGCTTCCCCCGTGGGCCTGCTGGGCCTGTTTGCCATTGCACCGCTTGAGCACTCACAAACGCCCATTTACCTGTACAGCGCCGTTGGGGGGCTGCAACGCTTCGCCAGTGTCAATGCATTGCAAGCCCATCTGCTGGACCCCACGCTGCGCTTTCGCTGGCTCGACTTTATCGCCCCCCAGGCACGCGATGCAGCCCTTGATCAGACCCTGTGCGAGATCACGCTCAGCCCTGCGGCTGAGGCGGGAATCGATCATGCACTCGGGTCGATATTTGAGTTGCAAGCGGCGCACCTGACCCAACTATTGGGTCATTCCAGTCCCTTCGATTATCTGACCGCCTGCCATCGGGCGCTTGATCTCGGGGCGTGGCTGGACCCTCGCCTCCAGCGGCTCGAGCCTGCAGCCGACAGCGCCGAGGACGTGCCGGCCAGCGTACTCGTCACCGCACTTTCGCCGCGGCCGACACTGGAAACCGTGAAGCAGGTTGCAACCACTCTGCACAGCCGCCGGCCAACATTGCAAAGCGTCAGCTTGAGTGGGCTGGAAGCGCAACTGGCAACGCTGCTGAAAAATGACCAATACGCCCGAAATCTAGTACTCAGTTACACCTCATCCCCCAGCGGCTCCGCTACGGAACTGCCGTTGCTCGCGATGCTGGGCAGCAGTGTCAGCAGGCCCACTGACGCCCTGAGGGACTATCAAGGCCTGCACGTAGTTGAGCAACGGCCGGGCATGCCACGCGCGTCCTTGCAGGCGGTGAGCCAGGCGATGCTCAGCCACGCACTGGAGCGCAGCGCAAGAAGTCTTGGCGAGCGCTGGCAAGCGGCCTGCGAGCGATTCGAAATGGCCGCACAGTTTATCGCCGGCCGTTACCTCGAACCCCAGCACTGCCGCATGCAATTGTGGCGAGCTGCCTGGCAGCTTGAATTGCAGCTGGTCAAAGGCCAGTTGGCCGTTGATGTGCGCAATACCCTTGAATATGTTCTTGAGCAGCCGCTGGCCAGGTTACGGGCGCCACGAGACGGCGTCGAGCCACAGGTGTATCAGCAATGGGGCGAAGACAACCCGCTACCCGATCGTTTGCTGGTCACGGGCCAGCCGCTGGCGAACCTTGCAACTGCCACGCCCTTGATACTCTGGTCGCCGAATCAGGGCTTTGAAGTTTTTGCCTCGTTGCAGGCGCTGAAGGGGCGCACGGGCGCAGAGGAATCAGCCTGGGCCTTGATCGAATCAGACCCGTTCCGGGTGCTGGTCAATCAACAGCGCGAACATCGAAAATCGCAGATCGGCTCAACCAGCACCCTGATCGTCGACACCGGCATGCCTCCAGCAACGGCGCAGGACCTGGCAAACGCCCAGTTGGGCCACGATCCGCTGTGCGGATGCCTTGAACGCCTGAATGACCTCAGGCACCAGCAGGCCTTCAATGCCCAGGTTCCCGGATGGTTGGCCAACGCCTCGAGCGCCGACCAGGAGCACTACATCCTGACCCTGGGTCAAGCGCTGAGCCTTGATGGGCCGAACACCGACTACCTGTTCGATATTCCTGATCTGCTGACCTATGCCAACCGTGCGCTGAAAGCTCGCCTTGACGTGGATTTCGGCATCGGCACCCTGGCGCCCGAGCCTATTCAATTGACCACACGCCAGTACGTTATCGCTCCTGTCCCGGCAGGCGAAATCCCGTCCAGTCTGCCGGCGGGCCAGGTCAGCCGGACGCGGTCCCTGGCGGAATACGCCATCGGTCATTTCTCGGTGTGGGAAGGCGAAATCGCGCGAATCGATACCGGCACCGGCCAGCCGCCTCCCAGCGGATTTACTCCCGCCTATATCCGCAGCCTGGTCAAACAGCTGGATATCGGCGGCCATTATCAAGCGCTGCTGGAGACCGGGCTGTCCGCGCAAGACCCTGATTACACTACCCGTGTGTCGCTCTATAGCAAGCATTTGGCCGCCCAACTGCGTGAATCGGCGCTGCGTGCGCGGTTGCAAGGTGAACTGAGTGCCACGGCCTGCCACTACGTAGAAACGCTCGTCCACTCGCCCCAGAGCGCAACCGACATCGGTGTGGGTCCCTTGGCACTGATTGCGGGCGGCTACCTGCCTCCCGACGTGGTTCACGGGCTCTACCTGATCGGCCCTGCACAGCAGGGCCCGGTGGTGCTCTACAGCCCCTATGAAGCGCAAACATTCAGAGCATTCGATAGCCGTGAGGCGTTGCTCCATGCGCTCAACAACGATACGCATCTGCAACAGCGCGTGCTGGAAAAGCTCGACACCGTGACCCGTCGTATCTATGACCACGGCGGCTTTGCCCAACCACACCTGCCCATCAGCGTCGAGTCCGATTTTGACCTGCCGCTGACAACCCCGGGCCCAGTTCGCCTTTCAACCGAGACGATCACCTCCAACCCCATGGCGTGGCTGTTCGAGGCCAATTCACAACTGCTCAAGGAGATGGCCCGGGCCCAATCGGTGACTTCGGCCCAGGCACGCTGGAACAGCTTCACGCATCTGCTGAGCCTTGGCCTGGAACAATTCACACTGTTTTTACCGGGTAAACTCGGGATGCTGCTGATGGCCTGGCAGACGCAGCTGATTGTCACCCAGGCTTATGAAAACGCCCGGCAGGGCCGTTGGAGTGAAGCCTTGGCACAAGTGGTCGGCGCGCTGATCCAGTGGTTTTGCCTGAGTAAAGGGCTGCACAGCGAAAACGTTGCGGGCAGCGAAGCCCGGCTCTGGAAGCAGCTGCCCATCCGCCAGGGTGGTGTGCTGACTCACCTCAGCGGTGCCTACACGCGCAGGGCGGTCGAACGTGAAGCGATCACCATTCTGGCCGTTGGCATAGCGAAGATCCGACGCCAGGTGCCCTACCGTGCCCGCCTGATCCGCAAGGCGCATCGACAGGCGGTGGACTATCTGGCAACCGCCTTCAATAACCTCGATGCCCCACAACTGCACCCGCGCACAGCGCAAATCATTTGCGATTTCTTTGACATCCAGCAGGTGACGCCCGCGGTGCTCGAGCTTTTACAGAAAACCTGCAACACGCTGCTTTCCATGCTGGTGTCACCCACCTATTCACCGCGTCACTCATCCCGCTACGTGATGGCCACCAAACCCGCGGGCATCGAGGGCAACGCATTTATGGTGCCCATGGATGGATTGCAGCAGATCTTTCTGATGGACAGCTTTTTTGACTTCAACTTCACACAGCGATTGCCACTCGAGCCCGGCCTTCGTCTGGAGCAGGCCGATACCAGCAGCCGTGCGGCCGTGTTGATTCACGAATTCAGCCACCTGGCGCTGAACACCCGCGATATCCAGTACATCGAAGCTACCGTGCCCTTTACCGACTGGATTTTGCCGGGGCTTGAGCGCAACTGGCTGCTGCGCCAACACAACCAGCTGTTTTCAACACGCACACCCAATCATCAGTTGTTTACCCTTCATGATCAGGCAACCGGGCAGACCCGTGATCTGGAAGCCTCCGATAAACGCGGCAAGGCGTTCATCCTCAAGACCACCGGCGCCAAGAACCTGAACGAAGCCAGGGTGATCTTCATGAACGATGAACTCAAGCGAATCAAGGTCATGCTCGGCAACGCCGACTCTGTGACCTTGTTCATGATCCGCCTGGGTTGGACCGCCCATCACTGACGCCAAGGATGCATCCGCCGACAGAACTGTGTAAAAAAGGAGCCTCGCGACGCAACCCTTGTAGGAGCGGACCTGGCCGCGATGGGCCGCAAAGCGGCCCCTGAAGCCAGTGACATCCCCGACAAGCTTGCGAGTGCCGGCAATTTCAGAATCGCCGGGGCCGCTGCGCGGCCCATCGCGGCCAGGTCCGCTCCTACATGAGTTGCTAGCCACTACCCCGCGCATCGACCGCGCCTTATCGAAGGATTCCGAGCATGATCTACCGCCCTCTTGGCCGCAGTGGCCTTCACGTTTCCGCCTTGACCCTGGGCAGCATGATGTTCGGGGAACAGACCAACACACAAGATTCGCTGCGCATCATCGACAAGGCCTGGGAGCAAGGGGTCAACTTCATCGACACGGCCGACGTCTACAACGCCGGCCGCTCCGAGGAGACTGTCGGTGAGGCAGTGGCCCGTCACCGTCACGACTGGGTGCTGGCCTCCAAGGTCGGCTTTGGCCCGGTCGATGGCCTGCCCAACCGCAGCGGGCTGGGCCGCAAACATATTTTCAATGCCATCGAAGCCAGCCTGACACGGCTGGGCACCGATTACCTGGATATCTATTACCTGCACCGCGAAGACCATGGCACCCCGCTGGAGGTCACCGTGGGGGCCATGGGCGATTTGCTGCGCCAGGGCAAGATCCGCCACTGGGGCGTGTCCAACTTCCGTGGCTGGCGCATCGCTGAGATTGTCAATCTGGCTGACCGCCTGGGTGTGGCGCGGCCGGTCGTGAGCCAGCCGCTTTACAACATCGTCAACCGTCAGGCCGAGCCTGAGCAATTCACCGCTGCTGCGCAGTATGGCCTTGGCATTGTGCCCTTCAGCCCGTTGGCCCGCGGCGTGCTCAGCGGTAAATACAGCGCCACCGCAGCCCCTGACAGCAACAGCCGGGCCGGGCGCCAGGACAAGCGGATTCTGGAAACCGAATGGCGCGCCGAGTCATTTGCCATCGCGCAACAGATCCAGGCCTATGGCGCAGCCAAGGGTGTCGGCATCGTCGAGTTCGCGATTGCCTGGGTCTTGAACAACGCGTCCATCAGCTCGGCCATCGTCGGCCCGCGTACCGAAGCGCAGTGGGACACCTACAGCAAGGCCCTGGAAGTTCGGATCAGCGCCGAAGATGAGGCGTTTATCGACTCGCTGGTGACCCCCGGGCATGCCTCCACCCCCGGCTATAACGATATCGTACACTTTGTCACCGGTCGGGTGCCGCGCCAGCAATAGAGAACGCCGAGGGCGGCGACCTATGGTTAAATAGCCGCCCTTTTTTCGCCCGCGGATGTTCGAACATGCAGTCCTCCCCCCTCAAGGTGCTGGTTATCGGTTATGTCTGGCCGGAGCCACGCTCTTCTGCCGCGGGTGGGCACATGATGCAATTGCTCGAGGCGTTCGTCGGCGCCGGCTGGACCGTGACCTTCGCCAGCCCCGCCACCGAGGGCGAGCACAAGGCCGACCTGGCTGCACTGGGCATCGGCGAATGCAGCATCGAGCTGAACAACAGCAGTTTCGACCACTTCGTCAGTGCGCTTGCCCCGGACGTGGTGCTGTTCGACCGTTTCATGATGCAAGAACAGTTCGGCTGGCGTGTCGAGAAGCACTGCCCCGGCGCCCTGCGCGTGCTGGAAACCTCTGACCTGCAAAGCCTGCGCGATGCCCGCCATCGCCTGCTCAAGGACAGCCTCAGGCAGCAGCCGGAGCGGGATGATTTCAGCGACCTGTTTACCCCGGATGACAAGGCGCTCTATCGGCACATGGCCGATGCTGACCTGACACAACGGGAACTGGCGGCGATCTACCGCAGCGATTTGAACCTGATGATTTCAGATCGCGAGATCGATCTGTTGACCGAACAATTTCGCGTTCCGGCTGCGCTGTTGCACTGGTGCCCGTTGATGCTCGACAGCACTGCGCGCCGATACAAACCCTTCGAGGAGCGCGCCGACTTCCTCAGCATCGGCAACTTCCGCCATGCGCCCAACTGGGATGCGGTGCTCTGGCTCAAACAGGCCATCTGGCCGCTCATCCGCGAGCAACTGCCCAGTGCACGCTTGCTGGTCTACGGCGCCTACACCCCGCCCAAGGCCACGGCGCTGCACAACGCCGCACAGGGGTTTCACATCATGAACTGGGCCGAAGACGCCTTACAGGTCATGGCCGACGCGCGCATTTGCCTGGCGCCGCTGCGATTTGGCGCAGGCATCAAGGGCAAGCTGGCCGATGCCATGCTCTGTGGTACACCCAGCGTGACAACGCCGATCGGCGCCGAAGCGATGCAGGGCGAGCTGCCCTGGCCCGGCGCGATCGCACAGAGCGCCCAGGCGATTGCCGACGCGGCCGTTGCGCTGTATCGGGACCAGGCCGGCTGGGAACAGGCCCAGGTTCATGGCACTGCGCTGCTCCGCGCGCGCTATGATGACCAGCACCATGCAGCGGCGTTGATCGAACGCATCGCTGATTACCTTGAAAACTTGACTGAACACCGACTGGCCAATTTCACCGGGGCCATGCTGCGTCATCACCACCACAAGAGCACCCAGTACATGGCGCAATGGATTGAAGCGAAAAACCGGGTAGTGTCAGGCGTTAATACTTAAGTGATGCAGTTGCGGCCATCAGAAAAGTTCCATTTGAATATTGATCCACTCAATACTTGTGATGCACCGCCGTGCGCTGTTGTTTTAACGGTTTAATGGCCGCCTGAAACATCCACTTATCTCTTAAGCACTAGTTGATTGTTTACCGACCCGACCGCCACTACTACACTGATAACAACGGTCCCCTTGAAAACCGTCTTTCGCTGTCCTGGCCTTGTTCCGGTGTGTACGGGTTATCTGGCCTGGATTAGCGGCTTCACACGACAGGAGTACAGACAGTGTCCAAACTTGCCGAATTTCGCGCCGCTGAAAAAGCCTTGAAAGAACAGCTCGCCCAGCTCGAAACGTTAAAAAACGACGCCGGCCTCAAACGGGAGATCGAGTTCGAGCAAAAACTTGTCGGCTTGATGAAAACCTACGACAAGAGCCTGGCGGATATCACCGCCATCTTGTCCCCCACCCCTAAAACCGCATCAAAGGCTGCCGCGGCGCCCAAAACCCGTCGAGCTCGTGTGGTCAAGGTCTACGAAAACCCCCACACCGGGGAGCTGATCGAGACCAAGGGTGGCAATCACCGTGGCCTCAAAGCCTGGAAACAGCAGTACGGTGCCGCCACCGTCGAGAGCTGGGTCCGCAGCTGACGAACGTCGCGAGGGTTTTCACAGATTTTTCACAGCCATTCTTCCAGGATGAAATTCGCTAAAGGACTAGCGCCCCAAATGCCCGCTTCGGCGGGCTTCTTATTCCAGCCACCAGCACCTGACCGGGTGCTGGTGGTTTGCGTAAACGCTTCAGTTCCGTATCATCTGTCTCCAAACAAGAACGTTACCGCACCCCTGGCCCTCCTCCTGGAGGCCTCTGGTGCTTCGTCTCTTTTCTTTTTCTGGAGTCACCATGAGCCTGCAAGCCCTCAACACGTTCCCCGGCGTAACCGCCGAACCTGACGCCGCCACCCAGCAGTTTGTCTTCAACCACACCATGTTGCGCGTCAAGGACATCACTCGCTCGCTGGACTTCTACACCCGCGTGCTGGGTTTTAGCCTGGTCGAAAAACGCGACTTCCCGGAGGCCGAATTCAGCCTGTACTTCCTGGCCCTGGTCGATAAATCACAGATCCCGACGGACGCTGTCGCGCGTACCCAATGGATGAAGTCGATCCCCGGCATTCTTGAACTGACCCATAACCACGGCACCGAAAACGACGCGGACTTTGCCTACCATAATGGCAATACCGACCCGCGCGGTTTTGGCCATATCTGCATCGCTGTTCCGGATATTCGTGCCGCCTGCGAGCGCTTCGAAAGTTTGGGCTGCACCTTTCAGAAACGCTTGAACGACGGCCGCATGAAAAGCCTGGCCTTTATCAAGGACCCGGATGATTACTGGGTTGAAATTATTCAGCCAACGCCGTTGGCGTGAAGACGACTGATTGAATAAAGCACAACTTTCAGCCCAACTCTAAAACGTCGGGCTGCCCTGCGCGAGACTGCCGCCTGCACTCACTCCAGGGCGGCGCTCTCACGCTCCTGATCGAGCATGGCACGCGCCTGGTGTGTCATTTTTTGCAGTGCCTGGGCCAATACATCGCGCTCGGCCTTGGTCAGGCACGACTGCAATTGCTTGTTCAAGCAGGCCGTCTCGGGAAACACCCGGGCCACCAGCGCCTTGCCTGCCTCGGTCAGCGACAGGGCGACGCCTCGGGCATCGCTGGGGTCTGGCTGGCGGGCTACCAATCCACGCTCTTGCAAACGCACGACGATGCGGCTGGCAAGCCCTTTGTCAAAGTGCGCCTGGCTGGCCAGACGGTTAAGCGACAATGCGCCTGCGGTGTTGATCAACGCGATCAGCCGCCACTCGTTCATGGTCAGGCCGAATTTGCGCTGATACACGCTGGCCGTGTTCTTGCTGTACAAGTTGCTCAGCTGACGCAGCTGGAATGACACCAGTTCACGCAGGTCAGGCTGCAGCTCGTGATTGCTCGGCGATTGTTTACTGCCCACGGTTGTATTGCCCATCGATTCGCGCCTTCGACACCGGGTACCCGGCTGAAAATGTCGACCATAATATCGTTGATCGAACCGTTTGCCGACGCGGCGTTTGCTTTCCTGCCCGGCCGTCGGGTTGAATAGGATCAAGCGCGAACGTCGTTGGCGTTCGCCGTCCTGATGCAGCGGGTTGTACTGAGTCCGCTGGCATCGCTTAGAAGGAACCTCGCATGACCCCACGACATGTAATCAATGCATCGGTAAGTCCAAAAGGCAGTCTGGAAACTCTGTCCCAACGCGAAGTGCAGCAACTCAGCGCTGCCGGCTCAGGAAGCATCTACACCCTCTTTCGCCAGTGCGCCCTGGCTATCCTCAACACCGGCGCCCACGTTGACAATGCCAAGACCATCCTTGAGGCCTACAAGAGCTTCGAAGTCCGTATCCATCAACAAGACCGCGGCGTGCGCCTTGAGTTGCTCAATGCCCCGGCAGACGCCTTCGTTGACGGCGAGATGATCGCCAGCACCCGTGAAATGCTCTTCAGCGCCCTGCGCGACATTGTCTACACCGAAAGCGAGCTGGACAGCCAGCGCATCGACCTGAGCAGCTCTCAGGGCATCACCGACTACGTTTTCCATCTGCTGCGCAACGCCCGCACCTTGCGCCCCGGCGTCGAGCCAAAAATCGTCGTGTGCTGGGGCGGTCACTCGATCAGCTCCGAAGAATACCAGTACACCAAGAAAGTCGGCCACGAACTGGGCCTGCGCAAGCTGGATGTCTGCACCGGCTGCGGGCCCGGCGTGATGAAGGGGCCGATGAAGGGCGCGACCATTTCCCATGCCAAGCAGCGCATCACCGGCGGGCGCTACCTGGGCCTGACCGAGCCTGGCATCATCGCGGCGGAAGCGCCGAACCCGATCGTCAACGAACTGGTGATCCTGCCGGACATCGAAAAGCGCCTGGAAGCCTTTGTGCGGGTTGGCCACGGCATCATCATTTTCCCGGGCGGCGCCGGTACCGCCGAAGAGTTCCTCTACCTGCTCGGCATCCTGATGCACCCGGACAACCAGGAGCTACCGTTCCCAGTGGTGCTGACCGGGCCGAAAAGCGCGAAGCCGTACCTGGAACAGCTGCACGCCTTCGTCGGCGCCACCCTCGGTGAAGCGGCCTTCCGCCACTACCAGGTCATCATTGACGACCCGGCCGAGGTCGCGCGGCATATGACCCTTGCACTCAAGGACGTGAAGCAGTTCCGCCGCGAGCGCAATGACGCCTTCCACTTCAACTGGCTGCTCAAGATCGAAGAAAGCTTCCAGCGCCCCTTCGACCCGACCCACGCCAACATGGCCAGCCTGCAACTGAGCCGCGACCTGCCCCCGCACGAACTGGCGGCCAACCTGCGCCGGGCGTTTTCCGGCATCGTGGCGGGCAACGTCAAGGACAAGGGCATCCGCCTGATCGAAGAGCATGGCCCGTACGAGATTCATGGCGACGCCGCCGTGATGCAACCGCTGGACAAACTGCTCAAGGCCTTCGTGGCGCAACACCGCATGAAGCTGCCCGGCGGTGCTGAGTATGTGCCGTGCTACCGGGTGGTGACCTGATTCGATCGCGCGCTCCCCTCTTCTCAAGGAAGAGGGGGGTTGATCTGAAGTGTAGGCCGCCTCTGCTGCTCACCCAGTGGGCCAAGCTGCACACCGGCGCGGCTGAACAGATCAGATCACCTTCACTGCCCTGCCAATAAATTGCACCGGCCCGGTCAGCTTGCCAATCGGTGAACCCTTGCGGGGTTCCAGGGTCAGCTTAAACAGCTGGTTGGACTCGTAGGGCGTTATCAACACGCGGTCACCGCAATGCCAGTCCAGCGCATCCAACGCGGTCACCCAGGCTTTCGTCGCACTGTCGAACAGGGCAATGTTAGCCGGCTGTGCCCCAATAAGACGGGCGATGTTCTGATAGATCGCATGATCCAGCACCTCGGCGCTGGTTAGCTCAGCCTCGTAAGCCCCTATCTCGTGCTCGGTCTGCTGGAAGGCTTGCATCGCCTGCAAGGCCTGCGCTGACAGCAGGCCCGCGCCGGCCGTATTAAAGTGAATCATGCACACCGACCTTGGACTTGTAGCCCATGTAATAGAAACCCAGTGCCAGCACTACGCACAGGCTCAGCAGATAGAACATCGCCTGCGGCTGGTACAACGAAAGCGCGGCCCCGCAGAGCACCGGTCCGAGGGCCGCGCCCAGATTCGACAGGTTCTGCGCGCCGTAATAAACACCACGCAGGTTCCCAGGGGCGATGAAGTCGATGAACATGTATTCGGTAGGGATGATGATGATCTCGCCGATCGTGAACACGACCATGGCGATGACCCACATAGGCACTCCGTCTGCCTGACTGAAGCCGATCAGGCCAACCAGGAAGAACAGCATCCCGAGGCACAGCATGCGGAACAGATTGGCCTGGTTGATACGCGAGCCCACAAGGTATTGCAGGCCAATCACCACGCAGGCATTGGTGGTGACCAGGTAGTTGATGATCTGGTAAGTCCGCTCCGGGCTGCTGGTCACCAGCAGGTACTGCGACAGGTATGCCGAGAACTGGCCAAAGATGATCGCACTGAGTAGTCCCCCCAAGGTGAAACACACCAGCCGATAGTCCCTGACCAGGTAACCCAGCACCGCGAGAAAACCGTTGTGTTGCGAAGGGCTGGCAACAATCGCGGAGGTCTTCTCACCCAGCAGCCCGTAGATCGCAACGAACAGCGCCCCCACCAGCCCCGCCACCGCGAACGGCAGGCCAGGGCTCACCTGGGCCAGCAGCACACCCAGAAAGGGCCCCACGGCAAAACCGATGTTGGTGAGCGTGTACTTGACCGAGAACACCGCCACGCGCTTTTGCGCGACCACCAAGGTGCCGATGCCGGATTTTACGGCGATGTCGATGACCGCGTAGGCAAGGTTCACCACCACAATCGCCGTGAAGAACGCGACCAACGAATCGGTATGAAAGGCGGTGCCGAACGCCAGGGCGAACAGTCCTCCCGCAGCCAGCAGGATCTGGTAGTTGGAGAACCGGTCGACCAGAAATCCGCCATACAGGCTGAAGAGGGAGCTCGCCATGAGCGCCCCCCCCAGTGCCAAGCCGACGTCGGCGACGCCCAGACCGAATCGTTCAGCGCAATAGACCACCAGATAGGGCAGCGCCATTGCACGTGCGAGGGTAAGGATGAAGGTCGCAGACAGGAACAGAATCACCGGTGCCGTGTACACCCGCCCCTCAGCCAGCGTCAGTTCGGAAGTACTGTTCTTCATCTCAGCATGCCCTGATAGATGGCCGGCTCAGCCTCGCGTAGCAGTTGAATGCTGTCATAAATGGCTGAGCGATCCCTGTCCAGGATGAACACATGGCCTGGCGAGTTCTCCAGCGAGCTGGTCTCGCTGAGCACACCTTCATGCTGGATCTTGATGCTGTGCAGCCCGGGGATCTGTTTCCACACCGTGATATCGGGAAGCTGCCTGATGTTGCCGCTGGCGCGGGCGATGAGAAAAACGCAGCTGGAATGGAAGAACAGCTTCCCCCTTGGATTAGCTCGGTATACCACATGGACAGCAGGTCGGCATTGTCTGTGTAGGAGGTAACATCAGGTGCGAACAACTTAAAGAACAAAGAGTCTTCAGAGAATGCGTCCCTGCATGCCTGATTCATCGCTAACTTTTTCAGGGCAGCAGCAGCAAGGTTACAAGTTTTCCGGGAAACCATTAGTTCCTCTCCTTGAGCAAGGTGATCGTGCACTTCCCTGTGCTCTCAGATGAAATCTCAACAATGGATATATCGATGCAAGAGCAGCGGTTTTGAGCCCTTGCAATGACGCCGAAATAGCTTACGCAAGGGCTAAGACCGATGTCCAGCACCCTCCGAAAAGCCGAGTAGTGAGAAAACGTCTAAGCAAATGGTTAAAAATTTAATACGGCGGTCTGTCGCTTTCAGGTACGGGCTCCAGCGGGAAACTGATGGGTGTTAGCAGCAAGGCGGACAACAAAACGGACAAAAATCCACTATTGAACAGCCTTAAAAATAAAAGTTATCAGCAAGTTAGTGGAAGGTTGATACTACCCGGTCACAGCCCTTCAAAGGCATTTGTGCCCGAGCCACAAAACTAGATTGAATGGTCATACCATAAAGAATCGCTACCCCCCATATACTCATCAGAATAATGGAGATACATTCAAATGGAGGAGTTTTATTGCTGTACTTTGTCCAATATGCCCTATTTTTTGGTTCTTCATGGCATCGTGGGGAAGAGAGGATTGACAGTCAGGGTTTAGGTAAATTGGAAGGTACCACCCAAACCAATTCCTGCCCCCTGCTGTCGACATGCATCCTATTGACCTTGCTTCGTTTTTTCCAGGCTATTGCATCGCTTCTTCGGTCTTACAGACCAATTTTTTGCATTCGGGTAGATCAGGCTAACGTACTGCGCCATGACAAGCCTGCTCGTAAGGTGGTCAAGCAAAGTCAATGGCTCTTGTTGCGCAACAAGGAGAATCTTAAGGCTTCACAGGCCGTCCATCTCGCCGAGTTGCTGGCAGCCAACCAACCGCTGGCGACGGTCTACTTGCTCAAGGATGCGCTCAAGGATATTTGGTATGCACCCAGTGTCTGGGAGGGCTGAAGGCGCTGGCGGACGTGGGCACATCCATTGCCGCGAAGGCCGCGGACATGATGACCATCACGCAAGAAACCGCGAAGGCATGGCTGAGAAATCGTTTAGCGTTCATGCACAGTTCTCCACAAAGGTTGAACAGCGCAGCAGCTTCAATGGCTACTGTCTGTACTACCCACCCGCCTTGGATTTGGATGCAGTACACGCAAAATAAATTTTCAGCCCCCACCTGAACCCTCGCGGGCACGCCCGGAACCTCTGCCCTGCTCCACCCCTCGAACCTTCAAGGGCGCGCCCGGTTTGCGCGATGGCTGGGTGGCGAGTAAAAGGCGGGAGCCGACCATGAGCTTTACTCTCTGGATCGCGGTGCTGGGCGCCGTGTTGCTGACCCTGGCGCTGACCTCCTCGTACCTGCGCTGGTTGCCTGTCACCACCTCGGCGGTTTGCCTGGCGCTGGGCATCGGCATCGGCCCGGCCGGGCTGGACGTGCTGGGGCTGGACGTACCTGCCAACGCCGTCTGGATGGAGCACCTGACCGAAGTGGCGGTGTTGTTCTCACTGTTCGTCAGCGGCCTGAAACTGCGCCTGCCGCTCAAGAATCGACTCTGGCGGGTGTCGTTCGGCCTGGCTGGCCCGGTGATGGTGGTCAGTATTTTCGGCCTGTGCCTGGTGCTGCACCTGCTGCTGGGCCTGAGCTGGGCACAGAGCCTGTTGATCGGCGCGATTCTGGCGCCGACCGACCCGGTGCTGGCCGGGCTGGTGCAGGTCAACGACGCCGGGGATTACGACCGCGTGCGCTTCGGGTTATCGGGAGAGGCGGGGCTCAACGACGGGATTGCCTTTCCTTTCGTGCTGCTGGGGTTGCTGGCGTTGCAGCACGACAACAATGATGACGGGTGGGTGCTCGACTGGGTCTTGCACAGCGTGCTCTGGGCCGTGCCGGCGGGCTTGTTGATCGGCTACTGGATGGGCAAGGGCCTGGGCCGCCTGACCCTGGCCTTGCGCATCCGTTACGCTGACAGCACCCTGTCGCCCAATGACTATCTGAGCCTGGCGCTGATCGCCCTGGCCTATGTGGCCGCCGACTGGCTGCAGGCTTACGGGTTTCTTTCGGTGTTTGCCGCAGGGCTGGGCCTGCGCCAGGCGGAAGTCAAGTTCAGCGGTGACCCGCACACCCCTTCCGAACACCTGGCGCAACCGGTCGCCGGCCATCTTGAGGTCGAGCCTGAGAAAGCGGTGCACGGTGATATCGACAACCTGCCCGACACCCAAGTGGCCGCCGGCATCATGATGGGAGACATGCTCGCCTTCGGCAGCCTGGTCGAGCGGGCCATGGAAGTGTTCCTGGTCACCCTGCTGGGGATAGTGGTAGCGAGCTACTGGGACTGGCGAGCGCTGGTGGCGGGCGCCGCGCTGTTTTGTGTGGTGCGCCCCTTGAGCGTCTTGATCATGCCCTGGGGCACGCTGCTGAGCCTCAAACAACGCCTGTTGATCGGCTGGTTCGGCATCCGCGGCATTGGTAGTCTCTACTACCTGTTTTTTGCCTTGAATCATGGTCTGACGCCCGCCACCGCGACCGACTGCATGAACCTGACCCTCTCGGTGGTCACCTTGAGCGTGCTGGTGCACGGCCTCAGTACCCAGCCGATGCTGGCGTACTATGAGCGCCACCGCGAGCCGTAGCGTCACCCTGAAGGAGCCTGCCTTGACCCCGCTACCCCTGCTGTTCACGCAAATCGATTGGCCCGCGCCCATGGGGCCGGTCTTGATCGTCGCCAATCATCAGGCCTTGCTTGCACTGGATTTCGACCATCCGCACGATCGTTTGATGCGACTGTTGAGGGTGCGTTTCGGGGCGGACGTCTGCTGGGTTGAAAGCCGCGACCTGGCGCAGGTTACCCGGCCGTTGCAGGCGTATTTCGAAGGGGATCTGGAGGCATTGAACGAGGTGGCCATCGACGGTGGTGGTTCGGTGTTTCAGCGCAAGGTGTGGGAGGCCCTGCGCACCATACCGGCGGGAGAAACCCGCAGCTATGGCCAGATCGCCGAACAGATCGGCAGCCCAGGCGCCGCCCGTGCGGTAGGTTTGGCCAACTCGTTGAACCCGATCAGCCTGGTGGTCCCGTGTCATCGGGTGATCGGCAGTTCGGGCGCATTGACCGGATATGGCGGCGGGATCGAGCGCAAGCGCTGGTTGTTGGCGCATGAGCGGCGTGGGTCGTTGCTGTGATGTTTGGGCAGGATTGATCGGCGCTGTAGCTGGCCCTCAGAACGCCAGCTTGTACCCAATCATCCCCAGCATCGCCGCCAGGCAAGGCCGCAGCACACCATCCGACACCCTGCCCGTCAGGTGACTGCCCACATAAATCCCCGGCAGCGAACCCAGCAGCAGCCACCCGAGCAAATGCCAATCCATATTGCCCATGCTCGCATGGCCCAGCCCTGCGACCAGGGTCAGGGGCACGGCGTGAGCGATCTCGGTGCCGATCAGCCGCTTGGTGGCCAGGAACGGGTACAGGATAAACAACGCCACCGTGCCCAGGGCGCCCGCACCGATGGAAGTCAACGCCACCATGGTGCCGAGGATCAGGCCGGTCAGCACCGTCAGCGCGCTCAGCTTCGAGTCGCTGAGGTGGTAGTGGTCGCCCGCATGCTTCTGGGCAAACGCCAGCAGTTGTTTCTTGAAGAAAATCGCCAGCGCGGTCAGCAGCAGCACCACACCCAGTGCCTGTTTGATCACCAAGTTCAGGGCGTCGGGCGCCTCACCCAGGGAGCTGAGAAACCACAAGGTCAGCAACACCGCCGGGACGCTGCCCAGGGTCAGCCATCCGGTGATCTTCCAGTCGATGTTCTTGTTCTTCTTGTGAACCAGAACACCGCCCGATTTAGTGATGGCCGCGTAGAGCAAATCCGTCCCGACCGCGGTGGCCGGGTTGATGCCAAACCACAGCAGGATCGGCGTCATCAGCGAACCGCCACCGACGCCGGTCATCCCGACAATAAATCCGACTATCAAGCCTGCAACGACAAAACCAAGGTTACCGAAATCCATTGTGACGCCCTAAAATTCGCTTGCAACGACATGGAAAAAGCAGGCGCGCAGCATAGCGAGATTTCTTATAACCACTTATATCGTTATCGTATAAATTTATAACCAAGGTGAGACCTATCGGGCCGTGCGGCTTCACCTGTTCGTTCATTCTGTACCATAGTTTGAAAGACCCACCTCGGAGCGATCAGCATGGTGAATGACGAACAGGTGCTGCTTGAAGCCTTTCTGGATGAATCCACCTCCTCCTTCAGCTACCTGCTGATGGACCGCGCCACGCGCCAGTGCGCGGTGATCGACAGCGTGCTGAACTACACCCCCGCGTCTGGCCGCACCCACACCGAAGGCGCTGATCGCCTCATCGCACGTGTTCGTGAACTGAACGCAGCGGTGCAGTGGATTCTGGAAACGCACATGCACGCAGACCACCTCTGCGCGGCGGCCTACCTTAAAAGCAAGCTGGGGGGCAGGATCGCGATCAGTAGCCAGATCGTCGGGCTTCAGCAGGAATTTGGCGCGCTGTTCAATTGCGATGAACGCTTCAGGCGAGATGGCAGCCAGTTCGATGCGCTTCTCGACGATGGCCAGGCGTTCACGCTCGGCAATCTTGAGATCACCGCCCTTCACACGCCAGGCCACACCCCCGCTTGCGCCACTTATGTGGTGCGCGGTGACGGGCCTGCACTGGCGTTTGTCGGCGACACGCTGTTCATGCCCGATTACGGCACGGCACGTTGCGACTTCCCCGGTGGCGACGCACGCACGCTGTACCGCTCGATCCGCAGGATCCTTGCACTGCCGGCCGACACGCACCTGCTCATGTGCCACGACTACTGCCCCAATGGCAGGCCGATAGCCTATATGACGACCGTTGCCGAACAGCGTTCGGGGAATATTCATGCCCATGAGGGCGTGAGTGAAGACGCCTTCGTGGCCATGCGCGAACAGCGCGATGCCGGGCTGACAATGCCGGCGCTGATGTTGCCGGCGGTGCAGGTCAACATGCGCGGCGGGCAGATGCCGGAGGCTGAGGATAATGGGGTGCGGTATATGAAGATACCGATTGATGTTTTGTAGTGGCCGTTCTGGCCTCTTCGCGGGCAAGCCTTGCTCCCACGCCCATCTCCATAATTGCCGAAACTGCGGTGCTTTTGATTTTGTGGGAGCAAGGCTTGCCCGCGATGGCATCACCGCGGTGTATCTGATACACCGCGTCGCCTGCATCGCGACGGTTCGGCGCCCCGACAAGCTTTGCTCCCACGCCCATCTCCGTTCATGCCGATATTGAGCATGGCTGACTGCCCAATGCCAGCCAGTCAAGACGCGAAACCTGTAGGAGCCGGCGGTCCGGCTCCTACGGAGGCAGCAGTGAGCCCGTTTTACCGACGCGCCATTTCGTGCCGAATGCAATCGTCGAAGTAGATCTGCTTCACCCGATTAGGCTGCATTCGCGTTGCGCTGTCGTAGGTTTGTTCGGTAATGCCCAGGGCCATACGCCGCATCCATTGCTTTTCAAACCGTCGACTCTGCACTTTCTGTCGGGCGCCATAGCGTGAGATGCCCGAGAGTTTATAAGCCTGGGCATTGCCGGCGATACCCGAGCCCCATTGGCACACAAACCGTTCGTTGTCTTTCAGATTCCTTGCCTGCGCAGTCAGCGCTGCGCTGGCCAGCACCAGCGTCGCCAGCGTATACAAGACAATTCGCATGTAATCCTTCACCTAATCGATTGAAAAAAAAGCGATTTTGCCTACCCTCAAAAGTCCTGGGGGCCAGCAAAATGCCGCATTCGGCCAACGCGATTTGCGGCAAGGAACTGATTGGCTACAACAGAAAATATTTGTCTTTTACCGGTGAACCGGATGGGCAGTTTCGCAGTCTGATTCCGGCTTGAAATAACCGCCGTCATCCCTTCCGAGCCGTTCGCACCATGCGCCATACCCTTCGCTGCTCTCGCGTTATTTCGCTGTGCCTGCTTTCCGTGCTGCCCATGCTCGCCCCTGCGGCCCAAGCCGCCGACGAGCGTCAATTGCTGCAAGCCATCAACGGCTATCGCGCGCACCCGCAGCGCTGTGACGGGCGCACCTCCCCTGCCCTGGCACCGCTGGCGCTGAAGTCAAACCTGGCCTTGCCGGTCGGCTATGGCGGCAGCTTGCGCGACGGCTTGAAAGCCCGCGGTTACCAGGCAGCAATGGTGCAGAGCATCAAGCTGGTGGGCGCCCGCGACGTCAACGCGGCCTTCGCCATGCTGCGCAGCGACTACTGCGACTCGATGCTCGATAGCCAGTACACCGACATTGGCCTCACCCGTTCCGGCCGTCAGTGGCAGCTGGTCTTGGCACGCCCGCTGATCGATAGCCGATCGAGCGATGGACGATCAGCGGATAAAACCTTGTTGGCGCAGGTCAACGCCGCCCGCGCAAAACCGCGAATGTGCGGGCGCCAGCGCTTCTCGGCGGCCAGGCCATTGAGCTGGAACAGCGCCCTGAAGACCGCTGCGCTGGGGCATAGTCGGTCGATGGCCACAGGCGATTACTTCGCCCACCAGGGCCCGGACGGTGAATCGCCTTACGACCGCGCCCGTGCTGCCGGCTACCGGGGTCGGCAAATCGGTGAGAACATCGCCGCCGGGCAAGGCTCGCCAAGCCAGGCGATGGCCAGTTGGCTGGCCAGCCCCGGCCATTGCGCCAACCTGATGAACCCGATGTTCACTCAGGTCGGAGCGGCCTCAACCGCGGATACGCGCAGTGAATACGGCATCTATTGGACGATGATGTTCGGAGCCAAGTAAGCGCCAGCTACACCAGGTAGCGCCGGAACCAGGCCAGCGTCCGATCCCAGGCCAGGGTGGCGGCGGCTTCGTCGTACCTGGGCGTGGTGTCGTTGTGAAAACCGTGGTTGGCACCGGGGTAGATATAAGCCTCATAGGTCTTGCCGGCGGCTTTCAAGGCCTGCTCATACGCAGGCCAACCCTCATTGATGCGCGTGTCCAGCTCGCCGTAATGGAGCAGCAATGGCGCCTTGATGTCGGGAACCTCTTCAGCCTTGGGCTGGCGACCATAAAATGGCACCGCCGCCTTGAGTTCCGGATAGGCCACGGCCGCCGCATTCGCCACACCACCGCCATAGCAGAACCCGGTGATACCCACGTTCCCGGTCGAGGCGTCATGCTTGATCAGCCACTCGATGGCGGCGAAGAAATCATTCATGAGTTTTTCCGGGTCAACCTTCTCCTGAAGCTCACGGCCCTTGTCATCGTTACCAGGGTAGCCGCCCACTGAGCTGAGGCCATCGGGGGCCAGTGCGACAAATCCGGCCTTGCCCAGCCGCCGGGCAACATCCTCGATGTACGGGTTCAGACCACGGTTTTCATGAACGACCACCACGCTCGGCACCTTGCCTGTGGCTTTCGCCGGGCGAACGAGGTAGCCGCGAACCTGGCCATGGCCCTTGGGTGATGGGTAGGTCACGTACTCGGCGATGATGTCTGGATCGCTCACCGCCACTTGCTCGGCCAGCGCGTAGTTGGGGCTCAGGCTTGCAAGCAGTGCGCTCGCGGTGAGGCCGCAGAGGGTGAAGGCTGCCGCCCGGTCAAGAAACTCGCGTCGGTTGATCTTGCCGTGGGCGTATTAGTCGTAAAGCTCGAGCAGCTCTGGGGCAAAGTCTTTTGCGGTTAGACGAGCCATCGATGCACTTCCTGTCGGGATGATTGGGGTCAACCCATCAGTAAAGACGGTTTCGTCTTATCAGGCATAGGCACTCACCACCCAGTGCACTTTTTCAAGCGCCACTCGAAGATCGTGCATGTCCACAGATCCCAACGCCAGGCGGATCGCATGGGGCACATGGGCCGAGGTCGCAAACGGCTCGGCGGTTGAGACCGCTACCTGCTCCTGCATCAGTGCCTTGACAATCTGGTCTGGCCGAGCTTCTTCGGGCAGCGGGAGCCACAGGAAATAAGAAGACGGATGCGCACTGTAGCGAAGCCCCGCCAGCACCTCGGCGGCCAGGGCTTGTCGGGCTTGCGCATCAGCGCGCTTCTCGGCTTCCAGCTGGATGACGGTGCCATCGTCGAGCCACGTCGTCGCGATGGCGGTCAGCACGCCCGGGGTATTCCAGGTGGTCGCCCGGATGGTTCGCTCAAGCGCAGCGACGTGCTGGGTGGGAGCGACGACAAAACCGACGCGCAAGCCGGTGGCAACACTTTTCGACAGCCCTGACACGTAAACCGTGCGTTCCGGGGCGAGCGCCGCCACCGGTGCAGGAGGGTCTTGCGCCAGGAAGGCGTAGGCGGCGTCCTCGACGATCAGCAGCTCATGCTGTCGCGCAATGGCCACCAGATGATCGCGTTGCTCGGCACTCATCACCCAGCCCAGCGGGTTGTGCAGCGTCGGCATCGTGTACACGGCACGCACGCGACGACTGCGGCACAGACGCTCGAGCGCCTCCAGGTCCGGGCCCTGCTCGAGCACCGGGATCGGCACGATTTCAAGGTGCAGCGTTTCGGCCAGTACCTTGAAACCCGAATAAGTCAGGGCGTCCGCGGCAATCACATCACCGGGCTGCAGCAGGGCCATCAGGGTCACGGCCAAGCCATGCTGGGCACCATTGACGATCAGCACCTGCTCGGCGGCAACCGTCAGCCCGCGCACGCGCAAATGGCGCGCCACCGCCGCGCGCTCATGCAGCCGCCCGGCGTGAGGCTGGTAGCGCAGCAGCGCCTCCAGGTCGCCCGCCGATGCCAGTTGGCGCAGTGCACTGCGCAACAACTCGGCCTGCCCTGGCAGCGAGGGGTAGTTGAAGTTGAGGTCCATCATGCCGACGGCGACCTGCTTCTGGTCCATGCCCAGGCCAGGCGGCAGCGACGTCTCCCTGACAAAGGTGCCGCGCCCCGTTTCACAACTCACCAGGCCCATGGCTTCAAGCTCGGCGTAAACCCGCGTGGCCGTCACCAGCGCCAGGCCTTCAGTCGCCGCGAGTTGGCGGTGGGTCGGCAAACGCGTGCCCGGCAGCCATCGACCGGAGCGGATATCGGCGGCGAACACATCCACCAGAGACTTGTACCGTGAGCGAGCCATCAGTGAATGTATCCATGACAATTTTTTGATTGTATTGATAGTCAGCCCTAGGATGCCCTGAATGCAACCCTCAATAGCGCCCTGCCGCGCAGAACCCAACGAGTGTGAGCCTGAATGGAAAAAGCATCGAACATTCAACAGCGAATCACCAGCAACACCGCAAGTGGGTGGCTGAACGGCCTGATCGGGGTGGTGATTTTCAGCGGATCACTGCCGGCGACCCGCGTCGCCGTGCTGGAATTCGACCCGGTGTTCCTGACCGTGGCCCGCGCCGCCATTGCTGCCCTTCTCGCGCTTTGCCTATTGGCGTTCTTCAAGGAAAAGCGGCCAGCGAAGGAGCAAATGCTGTCGTTGATCATTGTGGCGCTTGGCGTTGTTGTAGGGTTTCCGCTGCTGACCGCACTGGCCCTGCAATACGTGACCTCCGCTCACTCCATTGTCTTTATCGGCCTGCTGCCACTGGCCACCGCTGCGTTCGGTGTGTTGCGCGGTGGTGAGCGTCCGCGCCCGGTGTTCTGGATTTTTTCGCTGCTGGGGAGCGCGCTGGTGGTAGGGTTCGCGATCACCCAGGGGCTGACGGCATCACCCACGGGCGACATTCTGATGTTGCTGGCCATCCTCACCTGCGGTCTGGGCTATGCCGAAGGCGCCAGGCTTTCCCGCACGCTTGGCGGCTGGCAGGTGATCAGTTGGGCACTGGTGCTGTCGTTGCCGGCCATGGCCGTGCTGACCTGGTTCACGGCACCGGTTTCGTTCTCGGGTATTAGCGTCCCGGCCTGGGTCAGCCTGGGATATGTCTCGATTTTCAGCATGTTGGTCGGGTTCGTATTCTGGTACCGCGGGCTGGCCCAGGGGGGCATTGCCGCGGTTGGCCAACTGCAGCTGCTGCAACCGTTTTTTGGCCTGGCACTGGCGGCCACGCTGCTTCATGAGCAGGTCAGCGTCGGCATGCTGGGGGTGACGATAGCGGTCATTCTGTGTGTGGCCGGCGCGAAAAAATGTTCAAAACCGTAGGCGCGTGAAGATCTTGAAGGAGCGATCATCGCAGCACGGATGATCCCTGCTCGGTTGTGATCGGTGAAGGCGCTCGCGGGTATCGCCAGGCAAAAAGCGCGCTGTGTCATCCGACCTTGACTCTGAACGCCTCACTCAATAGTCCGGAAATTCATCCTGATAACACACCGGCGAGCTGGAGCCCGCGTGCCGCTCCAGTTCTTCCTCCAGCCATTGAGCGAGGACCACGGCATTGTTGGCGTGGACATCCCTGGCCGAGAAGACCAGCGTCAGCGCCCCCTCCTGCGCCATGGCCAACAGCTTCCACCAATGCTCGGGGCGGGCCGCCAGTTCCTGGCGATAGGCTGCCGTGAACTGGGCGAAATCCAGCTCGCCCGCCTTGAATGCCTTGCGCAAGGGGGTCGACGGCGCGACCTCCGGCAGCCAGGCATCCAATGGCAACTGGTCTTTACGACAGTTGCGCGGCCACAGACGGTCGACCAGGATTCGACGACCGTCTTCCGGGGCTGCGGGGTCGTAGGCACGTCTGCACTGGATCATGGGGGGTTCCTACGCAAAGGGCTTCAAGGTATCAACTATACTGCGCCGAATGACTCGAATCCTGATGCACATTCTCGCCACCCTTGCAGCGCTGTACCTGCTGCTCTGCCTTGCGCTGTTCGTATTTCAACGCGCCTTGATCTATTTCCCGCAACCCGGCACCCGGGATAGCCCGGCAACACGACTGCAATTGCCGGTCGCCGACGCAACGCTGCAGGTGTCCACCCGCCCGCATGACGGCCCCAATGCGCTGATTTACTTCGGCGGCAATGCCGAGGACGTGTCCCTCAACCTGGTCACTTTTTCACAGGCCTTTACCGATCAAGCCATCTACCTGATGCACTACCGAGGTTTCGGTGGCAGCACCGGCTCGCCCTCCGAACAAGCCCTGCAGCGTGATGCGCTGGCCCTGTTCGACAAGGTCCACGCCACACACCCGCACATTACCGTGATCGGGCGCAGCCTGGGCACGGGCGTCGCGGTCCGGCTTGCCAGCCAGCGCCCGGCAGCCGGCCTGGTCCTGATCACGCCCTACAACAGTCTGGTTGAACTCGCCGAGCGCCACTATCCCTTTGTCCCGGTCAAGTGGTTGCTCAAGGACACCTTCGAGTCCTGGAAATACGCACCTCTGATCACAGTCCCGACCCTGCTCATTGCGGCGGAACACGACGAGGTCGTGCCGCGTTCAAGTACCGAACGGCTGTACACCCACTTCGTCAACGGCGTGGCCTCGCTGAAGGTGATACCCGGAGTCAACCACAACTCGATTTCCGAGAGCCCCGACTACCTCGAGATGATTGAAAACGCGTTGTAGCCTGGCTTGCCGGATCGCCAGACCGCCGCGAATGAGGACACTGCGGTTTTTCAGGGGTTGCGCGTCATCGTTCATCGCGGGCTAGCCCCAATGCCGGTCAGTTAAGGCACAGACTCTGTGGGAGCGGATTTATCCGCGAATCCATTCACCGCGGTTTTTCTGGCATTGCGCGGTGCCTTCATTCGCGGATAAATCCGCTCCCACATAGATCTCGCCTTAACTG
>NZ_JAAAMT010000054.1 GCF_009905435.1 Pseudomonas sp. R5(2019) | reverse complement strand
CTGGCCGCGATGGGCTGCGAAGCGGCCCCGGCGATTCCGAAACCGCCCGCACTCCCAGGGCTTGTCGTAGATATCACCGGCCTCGGGGGCTGCTGCGCAGCCCATCGCGGCCAGGTCCGCTCCTACACGGGTTGCGTCGTTCTATTCCTTAACTGACTGGCATTGAGGCTTGCCTGCGAAAATTTTCCAGTGAACGCCTACCCACGTATCAACGCAGATTCAGCCTTTCTTCTTTTTCAACCCCTTCAACCGCTCACTCGCCCGCTGCACCGCGGCCATCTTCTCCGGGCGCTTCATGCGCTTCCATTTCTTGATGTCTTCCTTGCTGCGACCGCAGCTCACGCACAAATCGCCACTGAGCTTGCAAACGGAAATACAGGGGTTGTCGATATCCTTGGCCATTAAAACGACTGACCTCCGCCTTTTTCCCGTTTCATCTGAATGACCAGAGTGAAGCGATCATCCGGGTGAATGGTCTCCGACGCGACCATCAGTGCACCGTCATCATCGCGGTAGTGGCGAAGGATTTTCAGACCGGGTGAGCCAGGCTCTGCATTGAGTTTTCTGGCGATTTCCGGTGTCAACAGCACTGCTCGCACTTGCTGGTCGACCACGTCGATGTGCCGTCCGAAACGCGCTTCGATCAGCGACGCAATGAGCTGGTCGGGGTGTTCCCGGGCTAGCTCGATGACTTCGGCATAGAGGTCTTGCGCATACACATCGGTCCAGCACAGCGGGGCGCTGGGATGTTGCTGGTCGATGCGGATGCTGGAGACGCAGAAGTAATGCTCGCCGGGCACCAGCCCCAGGCGCTTGGCCTGCGCAATGTCGGCGACGAAGTGATAGACGTCCTGGATATCGCGGATCTGGGTTTCGGCCAGGTGCGCAAGGTCCGAGATCGAGGCCAGCGAGTGCGAGTAGCCGCCTCGGGGTGTCACGGATTCCACCCGGGTGCCGACGCGCTTGCGACGCGAGACCAGGCCTTGCGTCTGCAGCTGGTTGATCGCCGCCCGCACGGTGTGCCGGCTCACATCATAGAGATCACACAGCTCGAATTCGGTCGGGAGCAGGCTGCCCACCGGATAGCGGCCGCTGGCGATGCCTTCCATCAAATCCTTTGCCACGACTGCGTAGCGTGTCTCGTTCATGCCGTTTGTCAGCCCCGATTTTAATAGCGGTTGACAGTGTACCAGCGACAGGGCAAAAATTATGTACGGACATAAACAGTATGTACGGTCAATAACAACATTTCAGGATCACGCCATGTCGACCACCGTTTTCGATTCCTCCCTGTTCCGCGATATGTTTGGCACCGCCCAGATGCGCGGAGTCTTCTCCGACAAAGCCCTGATCGAGCGCTACATCGAAGTCGAAGTGGCCCTGGCCAAGGCCGAAGCGCGCTGTGGCGTGATCCCGGCGCAGGCAGCCGAAGAGATCGCCCGCCTGTCCTCGTTTGAAGCGCTGGACATGGCGCTGATGCAGCACGAAACCGAAATCGTTGGTTATCCGATCCTTCCGCTGGTTGAGCAGCTGTCGAAAATCTGCGGCGAAGCGGGGCGATACGTGCATTGGGGCGCAACCACCCAAGACATCATGGACACGGCCGTGGTGCTGCAAGTGCGTGCCGCGCTGGCGATTGTCGAGCGCGACATCCAGGTCGTTCGTGGTTTGCTCGCCGACCTGGCGCTGCGTTATCGGGACACGCCGATGGCCGGTCGTACCCACCTGCAACATGCCTTGCCGATTACCTTCGGCTACAAGTGCGCCGTGTGGTTGAGCATGTTCGACCGCCACGCCGAGCGCCTGGTTGAATTGCGCCCGCGGGTGGAAGTCGGCCAGTTCGCGGGTGCGGCCGGCACCCTGGCATCGCTGGGCGACAAGGGCCTGGAAGTCCAGGAGGCGATGATGCAGGAGCTGGGGCTGGGCGTTCCGCAAGCGACCTGGCATGTTGCCCGCGACGGGCTGGCCGAGACCTTGAACTTTCTTGGGCTGGTAACCGGTTCGCTGGGCAAGATCGCGCTGGATGTCATGATGATGATGACCAGCGAGCTGGGCGAAGTGTACGAACCCTTCGTCAAAGGCCGCGGCGCCAGCAGCACCATGCCGCAAAAGCGCAACCCGATTTCTTGCGAGCTGATGTACGCCGCCGCCAAAGGCGTGCGCCAACAGGCCGGCTTGATGCTGGATGCGATGATCCAGGACTTCGAGCGCTCGACCGGTCCCTGGCAGGCCGAATGGATCGCGATCCCCGAAGCCTTTGCGTTGAGCGCGGCGTCACTGGAACAGGCCAAGTTCATGCTGGCTGGCCTGGAAGTACGGACTGAGCGTATGCGCAGGAACCTCGACATGACCCAGGGCCTGATCGTCGCCGAAGCCGTGATGATGGGCCTGGCCCCCGCGCTGGGGCGCCAGATCGCCCATGATGTGGTCTACGCCGCCTGCCGAATGGCCAACGATCAAGGCACCAGCCTGCTTGAGGCGCTGCTGGCCCAGGGTGAGGCCACCGCGAAGCTGGACATCGAGGAACTCAAGCGCCTGACCGACCCCGCCAATTACCTGGGGCTGGCACCGCAGATGGTGGACATCGCCCTGGCGCGCCCGGGCCGCGTTCAGCGCTGACCGCCCGAGGGCCCGGCCATGGTCGGGCCCTGACTGTTGCATCCCTATAAAAACAACGAGATCGCAATCATGTCTTCTCCACAGAAAAAGCCGCTCTACAAAGACCTGACCTTCCAGGTGGTCGCTGCCATGGCCCTGGGTATCGCCTTTGGCTTCGTGGCGCCGGAATGGGCCGCAAGCTTCAAGATACTCGGCGATATTTTCCTCAAACTGATCAAGACCGCCGTCGCGCCGCTTGTGTTTTTCACCGTCGTGCACGGCATTGCCTCGGCGGGTGATATCAAGCGCGTCGGCAAGGTCGGCTTGCGCGCGCTGATCTACTTCGAGGTGGTGTCCACCATCGCTCTGGGCATCGGCCTGGTCTGGGGCAACTTGCTCAACATCGGCGCCGGTATGCACGACGCCCACCCGAGCAGCGCTACCTCGGCGGCGGCCACTGCGGCCATCGCCAAAGGCCATGGGCCGACGTCGACCCTGGATTTCATCTACGGCATTTTCCCGGACAACTTCGTCGGTGCCTTTGCCGGTGGGCAGCTGTTGCAGGTGCTGGTGATTTCGGTGTTGTTCGGCTTTGCCTTGCTCGCCCTCAAACCCGAACGTCGGGAGGTGGTTGAGGATGGCCTGAACCGCGTTTCGGAATGCTTCTTCGAGTTCATCAACCTGATCATGAAGTTTGCACCCCTGGGGGCCTTCGGTTCGGTCGCCTATGCCGTGGGCAGCAACGGTACTGCCGTGCTGATGTCGCTGGCCAACCTGGTGCTGATGTTCTACCTCTGCGTCGCGTTCTTTATCTTCGTGGTACTGGGCATCGTCTGCCGGCTTTCAGGGTTCAGCCTGTGGCGGTTCCTGAAGTACATCAAGGATGAGATCTTTATCGTGTTGGGCACGGCCTCGTCCGAAAGCGCCTTGCCGCGCTTGCTGCAGAAGCTGGAGAAGTTCGGCTGCTCCAGGCAGAGCGTTGGCCTGGTGCTGCCGACCGGCTATGCGTTCAACCTGGACGGCACTTCGATCTACATGTCCCTGTGCGTGCTGTTTATTGCCAACGCCTACGGCGTGCCGCTGAGCTGGGAGCAACAGCTGGGCATCATCGCGATCATGCTGGTGACCTCCAAGGGCGCCGCCGCGGTATCGGGTGGCAGCTTTGTGGTATTTGCCGCGACCGTGACCGCCATCGGCGTGCTGCCGGTCGAAGGGCTGGCGCTGCTGTTCGGTGTCTACCGGTTCATGTCGATGGCCATCGCGACGTGCAACACCATTGGCAACAGCGTGGCGACGGTGGTCGTGTCGAAATGGTCGGGGGAGTTTACCGAACAGGCGGCCAAGGCCGAATATTCGCGGGTGCTGGGGCGCAAGCCGGAGGCGGCGCTTTAACCCGGCCGCGATGCGGCCCGTCAGGGCCGCCCTGCAGTCCCCTGGTCAACCAGCCCACAGCGCATTGGATCCATTTTGCGCAGACCTTCGCTCGTGCTATCACGTAGAATCGCCGCGCCTGCCTATGCGAATAAGCCGAGACCTTAATGTCCAAATTCTCACAACGCCCCCTCTGGCAGATCTACCTGTTCTTCCTCGCCCCCATGGTGCTGTCCAACTTCCTGCAATCCCTCTCCGGCACACTCAACGGCATCTTTATCGGTCAGATGCTCGGCACCCAGGCGCTGGCGTCGGTGTCTGGGATGTTCCCGATCGTGTTTTTCTTTATCGCGCTGGTGATCGGCCTTGGCGCCGGGGCCTCGGTGTTGATCGGGCAGGCCTGGGGGGCGCGCGAGCCTGAGACGGTCAAGGCGATTGCCGGGACCACCTTGACGCTGGGGGCCTTGATCGGGCTGACCGCGGCGGTGCTCGGCAGCGTCTTTGCCCGCCAGGCCTTGCAAGGGCTGGGGACACCGGCCGACGTGCTCGACGATGCGGTCGGTTACGCCCAGGTGATGATGCTGATCATGCCGCCGCTGTTGGTGTTTGTGCTCTTCACGCAACTGCTGCGTGGCGTCAGCGATACGCTGTCGCCGCTGCTGGCGCTGATCGTCTCGACCGTTGTCGGTCTGTTGTTGACGCCGGCGCTGATCAAGGGCTGGCTGGGGCTGGCGCCCATGGGTATCAAGAGCGCGGCGCTGGCGGGGTTGGCCGGTAACCTGTTGGCGATGGCCTATCTGGCCCTGCGCTTGCGCCGCCGAAACCATGTGATGGCGCCGGACCGTGCGCTGTTCAAGGCGATGCGGCTGGATCGGCAGATCCTCGGCAAGGTACTGCGCATTGGCCTGCCGACGGGTGTGCAGATGGTGGTGATTTCACTGTCGGAGCTGGTGATCCTGGCGCTGGTCAACGGCCATGGTTCGCAGGCCACGGCGGCTTATGGCGCGGTCACTCAGATCGTCAATTACGTGCAATTCCCGGCGCTCTCGATCGCCATTACCGCATCCATTCTCGGTGCCCAGGCCATTGGCGCCGGGCGTCCGGAGCGGCTGACTCCGATCCTGCGCACCGGCCTTTTGATCAATACCGGCCTGACCGGCGCACTGGTGCTGATCGGTTACCTGCTGTCGCACTGGCTGCTGGGGCTGTTCATCACCGACCCGGCCGCGCGGGTTCAAGCCGAGCACCTGCTGCACATCATGCTCTGGAGCATTCTGGTGTTCGGGTTTCAGGCCATTGTCGGCGGGATCATGCGGGCCACCGGCACGGTGCTGGTGCCAGTGGGGATCTCGATCCTGTGCATCGTCGCAGTGGAATTGCCCGCCGCGTACCTGCTCAATGCACACTTCGGGCTTGAAGGGGTGTGGATGGCGTTTCCGGTGACTTACATCGCCATGCTGATACTGCAAGCCGCTTACTACCGGGGCGTGTGGCGGTACAGGCAGATCGAGCGGCTGATTTGAGTCGGTCATCGGCTGGGGTGGTCGATTTCCCATCGCTGTTTGAGCTGCCGGGCGGCATTGCTGGAATACAGCGCGGTTTCCACCTCCATGACCGGGCCGACCCATTGGTAGTACGGCTCACGTTCGGGCGTGCGCAGCACGGTGAACACCGCGGGGCTCCAGGCTGGCATCGCGCAAGGCGCGGCGCAGTGGGAAGCACAGCTTATTACGCCTTCAAAGCTGTTGCACGGTCCCGATGCCCCAGCACACTGACACATTCCTCGCGCACCGCGCCATTCCTGGCCGAGGTGCTGTTGCAGGCTTGACTACTCGCTGATATCAGCCACCGCAATGGTCCCCTTGTTGTCCCGGCGACCCTCGATCCAGCCGCTCACTTGCGTGGTAAAGGTCGCCGGCGCCTTGCGCCCCACGCGCCGGGCCAAGTCCAGAATGGTCTGCTGCGCCAGGGCATCTTCCATGCGTTTTTGCGCGGTCATCATGGTCGCGTGAATGGCGCATGTGCCTTCCAGCGCCCAGCTGGGCGGCGACCCGTCAAACAACGCGCAGCGCCCGCGAATCTCGCGGCAATCAAAGATCGACTTGCGCCCGTCAATCGCCGTGACGATATCCAGCACCGTGATTTCATCCGACGGCCGCGCCAGTTTGAAGCCGCCGCGCACCCCCTCGGTGGCGGCCACCAGCCTGGCTTTGGCCAGCTTGGTGAAGACTTTCGCCAGATATTCCTGCGGCACGCCTTGCAGTTCTGCCAGGTCGCGCACGCTGGCCTCGCGACTCTCGCCCAGTTCATCCACCAGAAACAACAGGCAGTGGATGCCGTATTCAACCCCTGCGCTATAGAGAGACATTATTAACTCCGACTTTAACAGTCGCATAAGGCTACCGGCTGTTGCCATACCGAGCAAGGCAGGTCGACGACGAACAGCACTTGCGCCTGATAACTACGATCAATATAGTCGTAGTTATCAAGCAGTGGAAGCTGCCTGACCTTTCTGGTAGGAGCCGGGCTTGCCCGCGATGAACGAAGACGCGCAATACCTGAAAAACCGCGGTTCCTCATTCGCAGCGGTTCGGCGCTCCGACAAGCCTGGCTCCTACAGGTTTCCCCCAATGCGGAGCTAACACATGAAACAGCAGATTCTGATTATTGGTGCGGGTTTTGGCGGCCTGTGGAGCGCACTGAGCGCAGTCCGCCTGGCGGACCTGCATGAGCGCAACGACGTTGAGGTGACCGTTTTGGCACCGGTTGCCGAACTGCGTGTCCGCCCTCGCTTCTACGAGCCGGCCGTGCATCAAATGAAGGCGCCGCTGGGTGAGTTGTTCGACGCGGTGGGGGTGAAGTTCATCAAGGGCGCGGCGGACAGCATCGACGTCGATGCCAGGCGCGTTGGCTACACCGACGCCCAAGGCGTGCAGGCCAGCCTGGCCTATGACCGCCTGGTGCTGGCGACCGGCAGCAACCTCTGGCGCCCGAACCTGCCGGGTGTGGCCGATTTCGCTTTTGATGTGGACCAGATTGAAGAGGCTTCGCGCCTTGAGCGGCATCTCAAGGGCTTGCGTGATCAACCGGAGTCTGTGGCCCGCAATACGGTGGTGGTGTGTGGAGGTGGTTTCACCGGGATTGAAACCGCGACCGAAATGCCGACGCGTCTGCGTGCAGTGCTGGGGGCCGATGCCCAGGTCAACGTGATCATCGTCGACCGTGGGGTGCAGGTGGGCGCGGCGCTGGGCGAAAACATCCGCCCGGTGATCGAGCAGGCCACCGAAGCGCTCGGCGTCAAATGGCAGGTTAATTCATCAGTGGTCTCGGTCGATGCCGACGGCGTGATCCTGGCGGACGGCCAGCGCATCGAGGCCAGGACTGTCATCTGGACCGTGGGCGTGCGCGCCAGCTCGCTGACCGAACAGATTCCGGCTCAGCGCGACGTCTTTGGCCGCCTGCATGTTGATCGCAACCTCAAGGTGATCGGCCAGGACCACATCTACGCGACCGGCGACACGGCTTACGCCGCTACCGACGATGAAGGTAATTACGCCTTGATGACCTGCCAGCACGCCATATCGCTGGGCCGCTCGGCCGGTAACAACGTCGCCGCCGACCTGCTGGGTGTCGAGCCGATCCCGTACCGCCAGATCAAGTACGTCACCTGTCTGGACCTGGGTGCCTGGGGGGCAGTGTACACCGAGGGCTGGGACCGTCAGGTCAAGTTCGTGAGAGACGAAGGCAAGCAGATCAAGACCCAGATCAACACCGTGTGGATCTACCCGCCGGCGGCAGACCGCGCAGCAGCGCTGGCGGCGGCTGATCCGCTGATCCCGGTTGTGGCTTGATGCAATTGAGGCCGGACTGATCGCAGGGGCGGCTGAATGGATCGATGCCCGCCCCTGTAGGAGCACGGCTTGCCGGCGATGGCGCCCGCAAAATCGCCATCGCCGGCAAGCCGTGCTCCTACAGTCTCCTGCCTGCCGGATTCAGGCTTGATCAGGCGCTTTGACGACCCACCCACTGACAAACAACCCCGCCTCGAACAACAACCACATCGGCACCGCCAGCATGGTCTGGGAAAACACGTCTGGCGGGGTCAGCAACATCCCGACCACAAAGCAGCCGACGATCACATGCCCACGTTTGTCCCGAAGGGTCTGCGCATCGACGATGCCCATCCAGATCAGCAGAAAAGTCGCCACCGGAATCTCGAACGCCAGGCCAAAGGCAAAAAACAGCGCCAGGACAAAATCCAGGTACTGGGCGATGTCGGTCATCATCTCCACACCTTCCGGGGTGACGCTGGCGAAGAAGCCGAACATCATCGGGAAGACCACGAAATAAGCGAAGGCCATGCCGCTGTAGAACAGCACGATGCTGCTGATCAGCAACGGCACCACGATGCGCTTTTCCCGCGAGTACAAACCCGGTGCAATAAAACCCCAGGCCTGGTGCAACAGAATCGGCATGCCCAGAAACAGCGCCACCATCAAGGTCAATTTGAACGGCGTCAGAAACGGTGAAGTGACGCTGGTCGCGATCATGCTCGCGCCCTCGGGCAGGTACACCCGCAGCGGCGCGGACACCAGGGTGTAGATGTCCTGGGCGAAGTAGAACAGCCCGGCAAAAATCAGCAGCACCAGCAACACGCAGCGCAGCAGGCGGTTGCGCAGTTCGGTCAGGTGGGCGATCAGCGGCATCTCGGCGCGCTGCGTGGTGGGGATGGTCATGGTTTCGAAGGTCCGAGGGGCACAGGGGTGGCAGCCGCCGGGGCAGTGGTCACAATGCCCTGGCGCAGGGCCTGTTCTTTTTCGAGCAGGAGGGGGCTTTGCAATGACTGCTGCAACTGATTGGCGCCGACTTCCTCTTCGACCTGAAGTTGAATCGCCTGTGCCATGCGTTTCGCCTTGCCCATCCACTGGCCCGCCGTGCGAGCGGCCGCTGGCAGGCGCTCGGGGCCGAGCACCAGCAACGCGACCAGGCCCACCAGCAACAACTCGCCAAAGCCGATATCGAACATCAGCGTTTGACGTCCGCAGGCTCCACGTGGGCCTGGGCATCCAACACGTTGGTGTGCACAGGCGGTGGGGTGTCGTCTTCGCTGTTCATGCTCTTGCGAAAGCCCTTGATCGATTCGCCCACGTCCGTGCCAATGTTTTTCAGGCGCTTGGTGCCAAACAGCACGATCACGATTGCCAGAATAATTGCCAGTTGCCAGATACTGATTCCACCGAGGCCCATGTGCCGTATTTCCCTATGAGTGATGTGACTGCAGAGGTTGCGCTTTGCGCGGCAACTCATTGAATTTGCAAGGCTAATGCTGCCGATAAAACATGACCGTGCGATGACGTTTTGATGTCCCGCAGGTTTTTTTGCCACCGTTCTGCAACATCCATCGCGTTGACTATGACGACGACAAACAGGATGCGAGCGGCATGGCTAAACACGGACAACAAGGGGTGGCGCTGCTGATGGTGCTGGTGGTGTTGGCGATGCTGGCCGGCGGGCTGACCTGGGTGGTAGAGCAGGGCCGCCAGCAAGTCGAGGCCACTCGGCTGTTGAAGCAGCGGGTGCAGGCCCGGGCGATTGAAAGTGCGGCGCTGGCCTTTGTTGAACAGGCGCTGAAAAGCCGCGAGTGGCGGGCCAACCCGCTGTTCTGGCAGGCACTGCGCGGGGCGGCGCTGCCGTATGGATTCGAGGGCGGCAAGGCCAGCTTGCGGATTCGCGATCTGCACAGCTGCTTCAACGTCAACGCCTTGATCGGCGCCGACCACGAACGCGCCCTACGCCAGCTTGAGCACCTGTTGGGTGGCGACATGGCGGCCGAGCAACTGGCCCAGAGCCTGGCCGACTGGCTGGACAACGACAATGACACGCGCTTGATGGGCGCCGAAAGCAATCAGTACCTGCGTCTGTCACCCTCGCGCCTGGCGGCCAACCAGATGATGAGCGACATCAGCGAAATCAACCTGGTAATGCCGGCCGATCCGGGACGTCATTTGCGCTACCCGCAGCTGTGCGCGTTGCCCGAAACCGCGGCCTGGCGGCTGAACGCCAACACCTTGCGCATGGACATGCTGCCGCTACTGGAGGCGTTGTATGAAGGGGAGGTGTCGCGCTCGCTCCTGACCCGCCTGATCAGCGCGCGCCCTGAAGCCGGTTACCGCGTGCCGGAGGATCTGCGCAAGGCGCTGGGGGCGGTGGACGATGCGCTGTTCAACCGGATTACCGAAGGGTTGCTGCTCAACAGCGGGCACTTTGTGGTGCAACTGGAGATCGACCTGGACGGTCGTGTGTTGCGCAGCCAGCACCAAGTGCAGGCGCGAGGGGTGGTGGATTGGCACAGCGTGGTGCCGGTGCAGCAGGTGATGGTTCGAAGCCGTGAGCCGATGGTGTTTTGAAGGACGCCAAAAGCTTCGCGGGCAAGCGCGCTCCCACAACAGCCCGCCACAAAACGTGAGCGAGACCGGTGTAGGAGCAAGGCTTGCCTGCGATGGCTTCACCGGGCTGTCACAGATACACCGCGGCGCCTGCATCGCGGGCAAGCCCCAATGCCAGTCAGTTAAGGCGAGATCCATGTGGGAGCGGATTTATCCGCGAATGAAGGCGCCGCGCAATGCCTGAAAAACCGCGGTGTCTGAATTCGCGGATAAATCCGCTCCCACAGGTTTTCGGCGCTCCATTCCTTAACTGACCGGCATCGCGGGCAAGCTCCTACAAGATCAAAAGCTCTCCGCGCAGGTGTGGCGGGAATGGAGACCGGTGGGAGCGCGCTTGCCCGCGAATAGGCTCAGACGCGATTGATCGCCAACTCCTCTCCATCAATCCGCTGAATCACCACCGTCGCCGCCCGAGGCCGCACGGTCGTGCCGCTCGGCGTCACTTCAGTCGCCACATCCGTGAACGGCCAGTTTTTCGGGTGCTGGATGTTCACGAACATGGTCTTGTGGTCCGGGGTAAACGCAAGCCCCGTGACTTCACAGCCGTTAGGGCCGACGAAGAAGCGGCGCAGGTCGGCCTGGTTTTCGGCGTTGACCGGCACCTGGGTGCCTGCAGCGTTGACCAGGTTGGTCGGGATCACGGCCAGCAACTGGTCGTTGGTGTAGCTGGTGATGGTCGACTCGCCGTTGTCGGTCTCGATCCACAGCACGCCACGGCTGTCGAACGACATGCCGTCGGGGCTGGCGAACTGGTTCAGTTCGGTCAGGCCCGAGCGGTTGAGGTCAGGCGTACCGGCGGCGTTGGCGCCGAAGACAAAGATATCCCAGGTGAAGGACGTCTGGTCAGCGTTGTCGTGCCAGCGAATGATGTGCCCGTGTTTGTTGTTGACGCGCGGGTTGGCGACGTTGGCCACGGTGCGGCTGGTGTTGTTGGTCAGGGTCAGGTACACGTCGCCGTTGAGCGGGTTGACGGTGGTCCACTCCGGGCGGTCCATCGGTGTGGCGCCCAGGGCATCGGCGGCGCCGCGGGTGTTGATGATGATCGTTGGCAAGTCGCCGTAGATCGAGCCCAGGGTGCGGCCATCGCGGGTGGCACTGTCGACCGTCAACGGCAGCCACTGGCCGACGCCTTCGGCGGTGAAACGCGCCACATACAGGGTGCCACTGTCCATGTACTTGGCACCGGTGGCCAGGCGATCGGCCGGGCGCGCATCGGCTGCTTGCCAGAGGGCGGTGGAGACGAACTTGTACAGGTACTCGTTCTGCGCATCGTCGCCGCAGTAGAACACCACCGGTTTGCCTTCCTCGACATTGCCTGGCCAGCAGCCTTCGTGGCGGAAACGGCCCAGGGCAGTACGCTTGACCGCGCGTTTGGTCGAGTCGTACGGGTCGATCTCGACGATGTAGCCATAGGTACTGGCTTCGTTGCGGTAGTCGTCTTCGGCGCTGGCGCCGGTGGGGGTCAGGTCGAAGCGGGCGAACTCGTCGTTGACTTCACTGGCATCGCCCGCCGCGGTTTCCCAGTCGTAGCTGCTGGAGCTCCCGACGCCGATCCGGCGCTGGTCTTCAGGAATGGTCCCGCGATTGACGAACACGCCCGGCCAGTTCTCTTCACAGGTCAGGTAGGTGCCCCACGGGGTGTAGCCGTTGCCGCAGTTGTTGTTGGTGCCGCGGGTCTGGGTGCCATTGCGCGAGAACCTGGTCTTGACGTGGGCGGTGCCACGCAGGGGCCCGGCGATGTCCATCACGCTGGCGGTGGTGAAGCGCTGGTTCAGCGGGTCATTGTCGACCACCTGCCAGCGCCCGCTGACCTTGCGGACGCGCACCACACCGGCGCCGTGGGCGTTGATTTCCTTGCGCACTTCTTCCGCCGGGCGATTGCCGCTGGCGTCGGTGGTGGCGCCGGCCGGGTGCAGGGCTTTCTGGTCGATGTATTCGAAGTTGATCGCGATCAGGCCGTCATCGGAGCTGCCATTGATCGGGAAGAAGTGCATGCCGTCGTGGTGCATGCCCATGGCGTTGGCCTGGTCGGCGGCGGTGTTGCTGCCATCGCTTTTCCACGGGTTGGCGTTGCTGTTCAGCGGCGTGCCCCAAGGCGCCAGCACATAGGCGGTGTAGCCGGCGGCGACGGTGCAGGCGTCGGTGCGCGAGCCCGGGATCGAGTCGAAGGCGAGGGCCATTTTGGTTGGCGCCAGTTCCGGATCCGGGTTGGTGGTGGTCGGCGGCGTGGTCGTGGTCGTCGCCGGGTCGTCGCTGCCGCCGCCGCTGTCGAAGCAACCGGTCAGGCCGGCGCCAGCGATCATGGCGATGGCCGCACCCAGGCTGCCTTTCATCACGCTGCGGCGGCTCAGGTAGCTGTTGATCACCCGGTCCATCGGCTCGTTGTTGCCTGGGTTCAAGTCACGGTTGCTGCCAGTTTCTCTGCTCATCAGGTCTCAGGTCCTTCTCGGTAGGCGTAACAGTAAAAAGAGCCGTGACTGTAGAAAGCTAATGTGATGATTCTTTTACGCTTTGTTGAAAGTAGTTAGAAATTTGTTACTTATTGCAAAAAGAAATTAAGACATTAAACCGTCATTTTTCGCTCGTAACCTGCGCGCCATCGAATCGTAACAATTTCTGGATGGCGCAATAGATGAAACGGCGAGAGGTGTTGGGCCTGATGGCGGTGGCCGCGGTGGCGCCCTGGATGAGCGCCTGCTCAACCCTCAAGGCCCCCGGCAGCGCCAGTGGTTCTGCGGTTGAACTGTTGTATGTCGCCGACACCCTCGATGCGCGTCAGCCGGGTTTGCCGGTGGTGCCACGAACCCGCCTGGGGCCGGTCACCCGTGTCGGTCAGGCACCCTGGCTGACCGGTGCCAGTGCCCGTCAGCAATTCCCCCTCGACCCTTCCACCGCACCGCTGCTGGACGCTGCCTTGACCGGCAACCAGGCCACCGACGGCTACGCCGTGCTGGGCGCGATGCTGCAGCGTTGGCGCGAGCAGGCCGGCGCCGATAATAGCCTGACCCTGGAGAATGGCCAGTGCTGGAACGGCAGCGGCCTGGCCTACCTGACCCGCGGAGTGTCCGGCTTGCAGGGCAGCGCACTGCTGGGCAGCGAGGTCAGGGTCAGCAGCGATGAACGCCACCTCTGGCCGCAGCAATGTGCCGGTCTCTATCATCAATACCAGCAGCCGGTATTGGGCGCTGGCCTCAGCGCCGAGCAGGCCCGGCAACTGGGCACTGAGGATTTTGCCGTGTTCCGGCGCGGTGGCGTGCGCATCGCCGTGGTCGGCATCACCGACCCCTACGCCAGGGACCAGGCCGCCACCCTCAGCCAGTGGCATCAGCGTTTGCAGCCGGTGTTCAAACAAGCCCGCGAGCAGGCGGACCTGGTGATCGGGCTGGCGGATGTCGGCACCGGGCCGGGCTTTTGGCTGGCCGAGCGCCTGAGCGAAGTGGACCTTCTGTTGTGCGCCCGCGGCCAGGACTTGTGGCCGGCGCCCATCGAGGTGACCCAGGCGTCCGGCAAACGCGTGCCGCTGGTACTGGCGGGCACTCGTGCCAGTGGCGCTTTTCGCATTCGCTGCCAGACCACCCAGGCCGGTTGGCAGTTCACCGCGCAGTTTCAACCGGCCATGCTGCACAGCCTCGATGAGGCCGGCCAGCGCCATGCCCGCCAGTTGCAACAGACCCTCACACAACAACGTGCCGCCCATGCCGGCTGGCTTGACCAACCGCTGGGCCGGGCGCCGGAACCCCTGTGGCGTCGCGATGTGCGCGCTGGCAGTTGGGACCGGCTGATCCATCAGGCGCTGGCCGGCCACGAGCAACACGCCGTGCTGCTGCCAGGCCTGCGTTACGACAGCCCCTTGGCCGCGGGTGCCAACATTACCCGCGAGCATTTGATCAACCTCACCGGCAGCCACCCGGCGGCGGTGCTGGAGGCACCGGCAGAGCAGGTCGGCCGAGTGCTGGAGAACGCCGCCGAGCAACTGTTCGGCGAACCCTTGCTGCTGGACAACAGCCAGGACTTGCCGCGCTGGCTTGGCCAACCCTGGGAAGTCGCTTATAGCCCTGGCGGGCGCCGCATCAGCGGGCTCGAGGTATCAGCAGGACAGTGCCGCACCTTCGCGCTGGGCGCCGATGCCCAGGCGGGCGAGCCGCTCTGGCAGCGGTTGGAAACCTTTATTCGTGAACAACCGGCCGGCTGGCAGCTGCCGCAATTGCCCTTGCCACACCTGCACTACGTGCAAGGCCACCCGGGCTGGCACCCGCAGGGCATGCTCAGTTGAGCCGGCTGGCCAGCGTGCTGCTGACGACTCTGGCGGCCTGGCTCGGCGCCCAGTGCGTATTGGCCCTCTGGCACGGCCCGGCGCCGCTGCCCGCGGCGCCGCCGGTCTCGCCCCCGGTGCCGGATTTGCTGGCCCGGCACTGGAGCGCAAAGGCGGTCAGCGATGTGTTGCCCTTGACCACCCTGGCCGTGGAAGTCGTCGGCGGCCTCAAGGCGACACCGATCAGCGCCACCGTGGTAGTGCTGCGCTTCGAGAAGCAGCAACGCGCGTTGCGCCGTGGCCAGCGGCTGGCCCCCGGCATTGTGCTGGAGGCCATCGCTCCGGATGGCCTGATATTCGATCACAAGGGGCGTCGCGAGCGCTTGCCGTGGCCCCAGCAACGACCGCTCAGCGGTCTGAAGCGTCAAGGATGAATTGCCCGATGAATCTGCTGAACCATTACGTGCTGCTGTTTTTGATGATGTGCGCCTTGAGCCTGGGCCAGGTCATGGCCGAGGAAAAACCGGTGTACGAAGTCAACTTCGTTGACACCGATATGATCGAGTTTATCGACAGCGTGTCGCAGATTACCGGCACCACCTTTATCGTCGACCCCCGAGTCACCGGCAAGGTCACCGTGCGCAGTACCGAGCGGCTGGGCAGCGAGGACATCTACGGGATTTTTCTCGCCCAGTTGCGCGCCCAGGGCTTCGCCGCCGTCGACCTGCCCAACGGCACCGTCAAGGTCGTGCCCGACCAGGCCGCCCGGCTTGAACCGGTGCCGGTGGAAACCGCCAGCCGCAGCAACGGCGAAGGCAGCGATGGCATCGCCACCCGGGTGTTCAATGTGCGCAACGCCGCCAACGAGCAGATGCTGACAATCCTCAAGCCGCTGATCGATCCGCGCGTGGGCGTCATCACCCCGTACCCGGCCGCCAACCTGCTGGTGATCACCGACTGGCGCAGTAACCTGGACCGTATCGACAGCCTCCTGGCGCAGCTCGATCAGGTCAGCGAAGAACCGATGGAAGTGCTGCCACTGACCAACGCCAGCGCCAACGACACCGCGCAGTTGCTGACCCGGCTGCTGGCCCGCGAACAGGGCGTGGATGGCGTGCAGGTGATTGCCGACCCACGCAGCAACGCGCTGTTGGTGCGCGGCAGTGAAAGCGCCCGCAGTCGTGTGAAGCTGCTGTTGCGCAAGATCGACACCCCGCAAAGCCTGGTGCGCAGCAGCAACACCCAAGTGGTGTACCTGCGCCATGCCAGCGCCGTGGAAGTGGTCAAGGTGCTGCGCGGCCTGAGCCAGGATGTGGCCGCACCGGCGACTGAAGCCGGCAAGGCCGAGGAGGGCGGCGCCACGCTGGTGTCGGCCGAGGGCTCGACGATTCGCCTGGAATCCGAAGAGGCCACCAACGCGGTGGTCATGGTCGGCCCCGACAGTGAACTGGCCAACTACCGCAGCATCATCGAGCAACTGGATATTCGCCGCGCCCAGGTCATGGTCGAGGCGATCATTGCCGAGGTGTCGGAGAACCGCGCCCGCGAGCTGGGCGTGCAGTGGCTGTTCCTCAATGACGGCAACAGCGGCGTGCCGGTGGGCAGCGTCAGCTTTGGCGATGCCGGCATCAACAGCATCGCCGCCGCAGCCGCCACCGGCAACGACACGGCCCTCGGTGCCTTGCTCGCCGGCATGCAAGGCGTCACCGCCGGCGTTGGCCATATCGGCAGTGGCTTCAACTTTGTGGCCTTGCTCAATGCGCTGAAAAGCGAGAGCGGTTTCAACCTGCTGTCGACCCCGACGCTGCTGACCCTGGACAACGCCGAAGCCTCGATCCTGGTTGGTCAGGAAGTGCCCTTTGTCACCGGTTCCGTGACCCAGAACAACAGCAACCCGTACCAGACCATCGAGCGCAGGGAGGTCGGTGTGAAGCTGCGGATCAAGCCGCAGATCAATATCGACAACACCGTGCGGCTGGACATTGTCCAGGAGGTGTCGTCGATTGCCGACAACGCCTCGGCCAGTGACGTGATCACCAACAAGCGCGAAATCAAGACCAAGGTGATGGTCGAAGACAATGGCCTGGTGGTGCTCGGCGGGCTGATCGGCGACGAACAGAATTCCAGCCGCCAGGGCGTGCCCTTTCTGGCCGACCTGCCACTGGTGGGCGGGCTGTTTCGCTCCACCACCAACAACCAGGTCAAGCAGAACCTGATGGTGTTCATCCGCCCGCGGATCATTCGTGATGCCGCGACACTGGCGCAGTTGAGCAATGACAAATACCGCAACCTCAAGCAAAGCACGCCGCTGGACCTGCCCGGCATCACCTCATCCAAAGGCCTGCTGGAATTGTTCCCGCCCAGCCGCGAACGCATGGACGGGCTGACCTGGTGATGAGCCTGTTGCCCTATCGGTTGGCGCGTCAGGCCGGCGTCTCGGTGATCCCGCAGGACGACGGCTGGCGTCTGATGTTGCGCACCGATGCTGACCTCAACCAGCTGCAGGAAGTCTTTCGCGTGCATGGCCAGCCGTGCGCCGTCGAACAGCTGCCGAGCGCCGAATACGACCTGCGCCTGGGCCAGCTGTACGAAGCCGGTGAAGACACCACCGCGGCGTTGATCGAAGGGATTGCCGAGCACGTTGACCTGGACAGCCTGGTCAGCGAACTGCCGAAAATCGAAGACCTGCTCGAAAGCGACAACGAGGCGCCGGTGATCCGCCTGATCAACGGCCTGTTTGGCGAAGCCCTGCGCCTGCGCGCCTCGGACATCCATATCGAGACCTTCGAAAGCCGCCTGGCGGTACGCCTGCGGGTCGACGGCCACCTGCGCGAAGTGCTGTGCCCGCCACGGGCGCTGTCGGCGATGCTGGTGTCGCGGATCAAGGTCATGGCGCGGCTCGATATCGCCGAAAAGCGCCAGCCCCAGGACGGCCGCATCGGCCTGCGCTCGGGCGGGCGCGAGGTGGATATCCGCGTCTCGACCCTGCCGAGCATTCATGGCGAACGGGTGGTGATGCGGGTGCTCGACAAGCAGGCCAGCCTATTGGATTTGAGCAACCTCGGCATGCCCGCCGCCGTGGAGCAACGCTTGCGCGCCTGCCTGGCCCGGCCCAATGGCATCGTGCTGAACACCGGCCCCACCGGCTCCGGCAAAACCACCACGTTGTACGCCAGCCTCAATTCGCTCAACGACGGTAGCCGCAACATCCTCACCGTTGAAGACCCGGTCGAATACGCCATCGCCGGCATCGGCCAGACCGCCATCAATCCGCGCGCCGGCCTGACCTTTGCCAGCAGCCTGCGGGCGATTCTGCGCCAGGACCCGGACGTGATCATGCTCGGCGAAATCCGCGACATGGAAACCGCTCAGATCGCCGTGCAAGCCAGCCTGACCGGGCACTTGGTGTTGTCGACCCTGCACACCAACAGCGCGGTCGGTGCCGTGACCCGGCTGCGCGACATGGGGGTGGAACCGTTCTTGATTGCCTCCAGCCTCAAGGGCGTGATGGCCCAACGGCTGGTGCGCAGGCTCTGCCATTGCGCCAGCGCCCGGCCCTTGCTGGCCGCTGAGCAGGCCTTGTGGCCGGAGCTTGCAGGGCTTGCCCAGAGCTTTCATCCAGAGGGCTGCAGCACCTGCCAGGGCAGCGGCTACAACGGCCGCATCGGCCTGTATGAATTTATCGAGCTGGACGCCGGCTTGATCAGCCTGCTCTACGACGGCGCCAGTGAGGTGGCGATGGAAAGCTATCTGGTCGACCAGCGTCAAAGCCTGGTGCAGATGGCGGTGGAGCGATTGCGCCGCGGTGAAACCAGCCTGGCGGAGGTGTTGCGTGCGGTCTGGGGGTAAGCGCTGATGCCAACCTATCGTTACCTGGCGCTGGACGCCGACGGCCGTCGCAGTCGCGCCAGCCTGCAAGCCGAAAGCGAGCGTCATGCCCGCCAGCTGTTGCGCGAGCAGGGCTTGTTTGCCCGTGAAGTCGAACTGCAGAGCGCCAGCGCCAGCGTGCCCCGTCGGCAGCGGCTGAACCATGCGCAGCTGTGCGAGGTGACGCGTCAGCTGGCGACCCTGGCCAGTGCCGGTATCGCGCTGGTGGATGCGCTGGCGACCCTTGAACGGCAACTGGCGGAGCCGGCCATTCGCAACCTGCTGGTGGCCGTGCGCGCCAGCATCGGCGAAGGCCACACCCTTGCCGAAAGCCTGCGCCGGCAGGGCGGGCTGTTCACCGGCCTGTACTGCGCACTGGTCGAAGCCGGTGAAAAATCCGGGCGCCTGGCGCCGGTGTGGGAACGGCTGGCCGAGCACCTGGAGCAGGTCGAGCGCCAGCGCCACAAGGCCCGCGCCGCGTTGATCTACCCGATGATGCTGATGCTGGTGTCGCTCACCGTCGTGGTCGGACTGATGACCTTTGTGGTGCCCAAGCTCACCGAGCAATTTGCCCATGGTGGCCAGACCTTGCCGTGGGTCACTCGCCTCCTGATCGGCCTGAGCGACGGGCTGGTCATTGCCGGCCCCTGGCTGCTGGGCGCGGCGATCGGGGCCTTGAGCCTTTACCTGTTTCTGCTGCGCAAGCCCGCCTGGCGCTTGCGTCGTGATGGCTGGCTGCTGCGCCTGCCGAAAATCGGCCTGTTGCTGCAGGTGCTCGACAGCGCTCGGTTGTCGCGCAGCCTGGCGATTCTGGTCGGCAGTGGCGTGCCGTTGCTGGAGTCGCTGCAGGTGGCCACCGCCACGGTCGGCAACCGCCAGATCTGGCGGGCGCTGCAAGAGGTGCGCGAGCAGGTCAAGGGCGGCGTCAGCCTGCACCGGGCCTTGAGCGGCAGCGGGTACTTTCCGCCGCTGCTGCTCAACATGGTCGCCAGTGGCGAAGCCAGCGGCACCTTGCCGGACATGCTTGAGCGGGTCGCCGACAACCAGGAACGCGGCTTTGCCCGGCAAGTGGAAATGACCATGGCACTGTTCGAGCCGCTGATGATTCTGGTCATGGGTGGTGTGGTGTTGTTTATCGTCCTGGCGGTGCTGCTACCGATCATGCAGCTCAGCCAAGGCCTTACTTTTTGACAAGGAGATCGTGCAGTGACCCGTTTATCCCGCCAGCGTGGCTTTACCCTGATGGAAATCATGGTGGTGATTTTCATCATCGGCCTGCTGATTGCCGTGATCGCCCCCAGCATTCTCGGCAGCCAGGACAAGGCCATGAAGCAGAAGGCGCTGGCCGACCTGTCGACGCTTGAGCAGGCGCTGGACATGTACCGCCTCGACAACCTGCGTTACCCGACCTCCGAACAGGGCTTGCAGGCGCTGGTCAGCAAACCGTCGCTGGCGCCGCTGGCCAAGGCCTGGCGGGCCGATGGCTATGTGCGCCGGCTGCCGGAAGACCCGTGGGGTTCGCCGTACAAATACCGCGCCCCCGGCCAGCACGGCCGCATCGACATCTACTCGCTGGGCGCTGACGGCATGGAAGGCGGCGAGGGCCTGGATGCCGACATCGGCAACTGGAATCTCTGAACGTGCGCCACGCCCGGGGCTTTACCCTGCTGGAACTGATGGTGGTGCTGATGATCGTCGGCCTGATGAGCAGCCTGAGCGTGGCCTGGCTGGATGACGGCCAGGCGCAATCCCGGCGTGCGCTTGAACAGCTTGCCAGCGACGCCGCCACCCAGGCCGCGCGGGCGCGGCATGAGGGCCGGGTGTTGGGGCTGCGCTGGAATGGCAAGGCTCCGGAGTTCGTCAGCCTCCAGCGCCAGGGCAATACCTCGTATTGGCGCGCCGAAAGGCCAGGTGGCGCAACCTGGCCTGCGCAGCTGCGGCCCGATTGGCCGGTGAGTGCGCAGCCGCGCGTGGTGTTCACACCGTGGGGGGTAGAGCGCCCGGCCACGGTGACCTGGCACTGGGCCGACGGCCAGGCGCGCTGGCGCTGGGGCCGTGACGGCCGCCTGGACATCGCAGGTTCGCCATGAAGCGACAACGGGGGTTTACCTTGCTGGAGGTGACCGTGGCCTTGAGCATTGCCGCGCTGATGGCGGTGATGGTCAGCCAACTGTTGCGCCAGCGCATTGCCCTGCAGGACACCCTGGAGGCCCAGCGTCTGGGCAGCTTGTGTGCCCGCGAGCTGGAAACACGCTTTCGCGTCGAAGGCTATTGGCCGACCGCAAGAGAAGTGGTCGGGCAACTGCGCCAGGGCCCGCAGGTCTGCCATTGGCGCATGACCCTGGGCAATACCGGTGTCGAGCGCACGCGTCGTGGCGAGCTGGCGTTGTCTGCCGATGCCGCGGGCGTGGACCCGCTCGGCCATTACACGCTGTTCCTGGTGCGGCCATGAAGGCGCATCAAGGCGGCCTGACGCTGTTGGAAATGCTCGTGGCGCTGGCCTTGACCGCCGTGCTCGGGGTGCTGTTGGCGACCCTGGTCAATGGCTGGCTGCAAACCCGCGAACGCCTGCAAAGCCTGGATGCCGGGCCGCAGGTGCTGGAGTTCTGCATGGCCCTGGAGCGTCATTTCGATGGCCTGCAATTGCGCCAACTGTACGACCAGCGCTTGCCGCGCAAACTGAATTGGCTCGACTGGCAGCCGGGTAGCCAGCAACTGGAGTGGGTTGCCGCCAGCAATTGGCCGAACAGCGCCAACGCCAGCCGATTGCAGCGCTTGCGGCTGGCCTATGAGCCGGCACGCCAGCGGTTGACGCTCTGGCAATCGGCGGACCTGTATGCCGCCGCCACGCCCATCTGGGCGCAGGCGCTGCTGTTGCCGGGTGTCGAGCGAGTCGACTTCAGCTTTTATCAGGGCCAGCGATGGCAGGCCTTCCCCTCGACCACCCTTGCCCAACCCGACCGGGGCGTGCGCCTGCAATTGCAACGCCAGGGCGAACCCTATGTGTGCACCTTTGCCTTGCCGGACAGCCGACCATGATGACCTTGCGTTCTCGTTTAAATGCCTGGCTGGCTCGTCGCCGCCGCACGCCACAGTGGCTGTTGATCAGGCCGCACACCGACGGGCGCTGGCAGTGGCTGCACTCGGGCGATGGTCTTCAGGGGGATTGGCCGCCGCCTGCCCTTTACCTGAATCTGGACGCGGCGCTGGTGTTGCCGGCCACGGCCTGCAGCCATTTTGACCTGCCGGCACCGCCGGGCCTCAAGCCGGCGGAGTGGCCGCAATTGCTGGAAGAACAGCTGCTGCAACCGGCTGGCAGCGTGCAGGTGGGGTGCATCGGCAAACAGCATCGACGCTTGCAGTTGCTGGTGGTGCAGCGCGAGGTGCTGCGGCGTTGGCTGGATGAGTGCGCCGCCTTGGGCGTGCATGTCAGCCGCTGCTGGGCCGAGCCGCAGTTGATGGCGCAAGCGCTGCCGGTCTGGGAGCGTGATGCGGACTATTGCCTGAAGCTTGGGGTGGCGGACGAGCGCCGCCGTTGGCTGGTCTGGCCAAAGGCGCTGGGGCCATTGCCGGACGCGATGGGAGCGCTGCCACAACAGTGCGGGCATTGGCCCTCCCTGGGCGCGGACCTGAGCAAGATGCCCAGTGTGTTCCCGCTGCGTCGTACGGCTCGGCGTGAGCGGCTGCCCGTCAGCGCGGGCCAATGGCGACTGGCAGCGGTGTGTCTGGGCTTGGCGCTGAGCTGGGGCGCGCTGGGTGGGTGGCAAGACTGGCAACAAACGACGCAAGCCCGCGCTCAGGTCGTCGCCATCACCGGCCCTGTGGCCACGGCGCAGCAGGCTGGGCGGATGTTGCAGCGTCTACAGCGTGAACAGGCGGATGCGCAGGTGCGACAGCAGCAACTCGATGCGCTGGAGCAGGCGCTGGGCGTGTGGCTGGACGGCGAGGCGCAGTGGCAGCTTCATAGCAGCGATTTTGATGGCAAGCGCTGGCAGGTCGTCCTTGTCGGGGCGGGCAGGGCGCCCGAAGTCGCGCACTGGCAGGCCATGGCCGATGCCGCCGGTGCGCGGCTGCAATCGGCGCGCACCGACGCCTCGGCCGGCCTTGAACTGAGTTTCAACTGGGAGACGCCATGATCGCGCTTGAGAGCGGGTTGAAGTCGATACGCGAACTGCCGCCGCTGCGACGCGGGCTGATGCTGGGGGGATGTGTACTGGTGGTATGTCTGGCGATGTATCTGGCCGTAAGACCGATGATCAGCACTTGGCAGGACGCCCGGCAATGGCGCGAACTGGCGCACCAGACGAGCTTGAAACCGCCCCGGCCGCTGAACGCCGAGCGCCTGCAAACCCTGGCCGCCGCGCGGCAGATCGTGCTGACACGGGTTGAGCAGGTCGAGGGTCGCTGGCAGCTGCAGGGCGAACTGGATCAGGCGCTGGGGTTGCAGCAGCTGATGCGTGCGGTGCAGGAGCAGGGCGCGGTTGTCGAACAGTGGCACTTGTCTCGTCAGCACAAGGGCTTGTCTTTCAGGCTGCAAGTGGCTGATGGGGCGGTGCGACCATGAGGCTCGTCGGTTGGGCGTTTTTGGTGTTTGCCCTGACGCTGTGGGTGCAAGCCCCTGCAGCGTTTTATCTGCGCCCTGTGAGCTGGCCAGCTGGCGCCCAACCGCAGGGCATCAGCGGTACCCTCTGGAACGGGCGCATGGCATCGCTCGGGGTGTTGGACAACGTTTCGTGGAGCATCCGCCCCGGGGCGGCAAGCGTGCGAGCCGGTCTTGCGCAACAGGACTGGCAAGTGACTCTCACTGGTTGGCCCTGGAACTGGCGCGCTGAACTGCAACCGCTGGCGCATGGCCGGCCGGTGCAGGCGGCCTGGCAGCTGGACGGCGATTGGCAGGGGCGCTTGCAGGTTCAGGGCCATGGCCTGCAATGCCGTTCGGCCCAGGGGCAATTGCTGGGCCGCGACCTGGGGCTGCTGGCGCCGTGGGTGCTGCCGATGGGAGAAGGGCGCGTGACGCTGGCGTGTGTGCAAGCGACGGTGCAGTTGGCGGGAGTGCTTGAGCGACCGCAACAGCATACGATCAGCTTCAAGGCCGACATCGCCAGTCGCGCGGCGCAGGTCGAGGGGGCGCTGGAACCGAATGCGACCTTGCTGGCGCCGTTGGTGCAGGGGCAGTGGTTGCGGGCCGGGGAGCAGCGGTTCAGCCGGGAATTCAAGTGGTGACCCCATAACCCTGAATCTGCTCGCTGGAATCGATAATGTGGGAGCGGATTTATCCGCGAATAGCCTCACCGCTGTGGGACTGACACACCGCAGCGCCTGTATTCGCGGATAAATCCGCTCCCACAAGAGGGTTGTGGGCCGTGAAACGGCCCTTCAACCCAACGCCTCAATCACCGTCAACCACGGCCCATGCCGATGCACCCGAATCGGCAATATCTCAGCCAATCATCCAACGCAAACACCCCGACCACCGGCAGATTCCACACCACCGGACTCACCCGCACACTGCCTTCGAGCGCTACAACCCGAGTACTGTCCGGCTCCTGGCGCACCAGAAAGCGACCGCCCGTTACCTGCGCACCGCCCTGAGCCGTGCGAACTCGAAACGGGCGTTCTGCATCGAACGTGGCCAAAGCCACCAGCTCACCCTGGCGCAGTAGCAACATGCGTTGGTGATCACTGAAGTGCACTTGATGTCGGTTTCTTCAATTAATGCGAATTTTTGAAGTAAATATTTCCAGATACACCACCACCGAAGACAATACGTTCTTGGAACAAGACTATGTGCTTGAGTGCAAGACGAAGGACAAGTGCTGGTTAATAGATTTCCCTCTTTCAGAGGGCCGGAATTTTCTCATCCCGTGTGTCAAGTTTTTAGTTGGATGCGACGGCCGCAGCTCGGAGATCTACAGAAGTATCACAGGCACCCTACACAGACTGTTGATCCAACGTAGGGCGGAAAGTCCGGGCAGCGGTTTGCCACTGGGCAAGCTTCCAGGCGACCCCGCAGTCCCCGAGCACGCCGCGTCGCAGTCGGAGTGGCGAGTTGTTCGAATAATTGGCAATAGGGGATTATAGCGGCTAGTTATCTAAATGATTAAATTGAATGTTATCAGTGAGATATTTAATTCAATTTCCTGTTTTGAAAATTAGACGATATTTTTGGCTGGACTATAGTCTGATTCGGCTTCCCTTCAGGTATCAGCTGGCGCTTTATCGCGCCTGCTCGTGCGAGCGGATGGCTTGGCAATTTCCACACCAATTACAACACTTGGCAGAGCGTGCTGCGGCATTGGCTCTTTGGCGTCGTACAGCGTAAGGGAGACTGTTGAATGGACAAAGTGGGCACCGAGGTAGAACAGACACAGCTAGAATTGGCTCGCGCCGCCGGCACTCGAGCCGCAAGTAGATCTACCGCCAGGCGCTTTTTGTGCTTGCTGGTCGGCCTGCTTGCGGCAACGCTGGTCGCAGCCGACGAGCCTCAGAGCAATGGCCATCAGGGCAATGAAAAGTGGCTGGAACCGATACGTTCCAAGCTCATGCAGGTGCCTGGTGGGATGCCGTTCTTTCCGCATCGGGCCAATACCACGGGTAACGCCGTTTTGAATGTGAAGGACTTCGACGATGCCCAGGTCTGTGGCGCTTGCCATACGGAGATCTACAAGCAATGGCGCACTTCGATAATGTCCCAAGCCTGGGAGGACCCCATCTACCGGGCCCTGATGGCGCGCGCGAGCGAGGCCACCGATGGGCGGGTGGATAATTTCTGTACCGGCTGCCATACCCCGATCGGTCTCACCACCGGGCAGATTACCTCGGCGGTCAACCGTGCCTCGGTCGAATTCACCGCACAGAAACATCCGATGCCCGGGGTCGATTGCGAGTCTTGCCACAACATCAGCGGCCGCACCGGTCTCGACAACGGCGCCTATATCCTGAGCCCGAAAGCGAACGGTAAACCAACTAAGTTCGGCCCGCGCAAGGATGCCGTTTCGCCCTATCACGACACCGTGTATTCCGAGCTGCACACGCGCTCGGACTTTTGCGCGACCTGCCACAACGTCACCCACCCATTCAGCAGTGTGGCGGTCGAACGCACCTATGACGAATGGCTGGAGAGCCCCTACAGCGTCAACAATGAAACCTGCCAGAGCTGCCATATGCCGGGTTTTGCCGGTAAGGCCGCGATCATGGGGCCAGACCGTGAGAATGTCGCCTCGCATTGGTTCAGCGGGGCCAACGCTACGGTGCTGACGCATCTCGGTCAGGAAGAGGGCGCGCAACGCGCGCGCGACATGCTCGCACGCGCGGCGGAAATTCATTTCCAGCAACTGCCGGCAGCCATCATGCCCGGGCAATACACCTCGTTAGCGGTCAAGGTCGCTAATGTTGGCGCCGGGCACAAGCTGCCCACCGGTTTTCCAGAGGGGCGGGAGATCTGGATCGATTTCCGGGTGCAGGATGCCAGTGGTCGCGAACTCTACCGCCTGGGCTCGATCAAGGACGGGAAGACCGAGGACGGCACACGAAATTTCAAGGTGCACCTGGGCGACAAGGACGGCAAGGAGTTGGACATCGAGGTCTGGAATGCCACGCAAATTCTCTCGGATAACCGCATTCTGCCCAAGGGCTACGATATCCGGGAATTCTCCTTCCTGGTGCCGACCGACGCCGTCGGGCCGCTCACCTTGACCGCGGAGCTGAACTATTGGCCGTTTTCGCAGAAGCTGGTCGACTACCTGCTCGGGAAGGATAAGTTGCAGGTGGAAATCACCCGGATGGCCATCGTCACGCAGACCGTGCCCCTGTCGACGAAACTGCCAACCGTCAGGCTAGACGCTGTGAACTTTTAGGCGTGCAGGGGCGGCATCTGGGCTGTGCCCAGGCCTCCCTCTTTTCGGTTTTTGATAACACCGCTAGCGGGGCGGCGACGGGGAATGCGCCGGCGCTGCTAGCGGTGTTGGACGGGCGATGAGTCACTTCGTGGGCGGTGCCTTTTTTTTATCAGTCGGTGGCGCTTTCACGGGCATCGAAGGCGAACTTGCGATCGGTTCCGGGTCAGATTGCCTTTTTTGGTAGATGAGGGTGTGACTACCGGAGGTGGGATAGCTCTTGGTGCTCATATCAGGCTCCTGTTCAACGCGTGAACCAGGTTGTTATCCGATTTTGTTCCTTCTGAGACGCGTTGACTACTGTCAAAGTAACAGATTCGGGCAACCGCTCTTGTCCATCCCCCTCGATCACGCCTTGAACTGAGTAGACGCAAAAAGCCCAGCGCGGGGCTGGGCTTCGTCGAAGTACTCAGATCGCCTTGGGCACTCTAGAGCCAATCGTATCAACGATCATTTTTAGAGGACGACCTGACCGCGTTACTTAGTCCTTTAGCATTGTGATCACCCGGTGTGGTCCGGGATATTGCGGTTGCCTTAGACAAACCGCGGGTGTCCTTGGAGTGGGCAATACCGGAAGTGGCGGTGCCATGTCCATTGTCGTCATTACGCATGCTGCCGTAGCGATTGCCACTCACACCATGATTCCTCGTTGCCTTGCCGGAGTGATCGCCTCCGAAACTGGCACCGTTACTTTTTCCAGCATGGCCGCCGTTTCCTCCACCCATGCCACCACCGTGCCCGCCGCCACTTCCACCACCATGGCCGCCCCCACCTCCATTACCCCTGGCATATGCCGAGCCACCAGGAGAAAGATCGGCAGGCAACAGGGCTGTTGCTCCCAGCACAAAAGCACAGGCAAATACGGCCACCAGGGTTTTCTTCATGAGTCGTACGCTTCCGAGGGCGAGGATTAAGTTCCGATAAGACCTACTTCAATCCTTTAAGTTCTTACTCTTGCGACGAAATGCATCCATCAATACAGCAGACTCGGTCATCGCAAAGCTCGGCTATTGCCCATCCCTTTCAATCACGCTAACCTCCCGCCCGTCGCTGCAAATTCAGCGACCGGCTTTGACAGGCCGCAAACATCAAGGCGCACAAGCGCTCCATATCTGATGGCAGACGCTTTTTTTGTGTCTGCCATTCTGTGTTATGGCAGCTGTGCGTGGGGCACACTCGTGTGCGCCGGTTTCCTTGATTCCCGGTCTGTCAACCCGCGTACAGCTGCCGCCCATCCTGTTTGACAGCAGGCGGTGGTAGCTCCATCGAATCAAGGAGTTACCATGATGAAGATTGTCCCGGACCCACCACCGTTCCGTCCTGCCACCATCCTCCAAACCGCTCAATCCCCCTTCAGTTCCTGCAACAACGCCCACGAATCGCTCTTCCACGTCCGCAGTGGCGTTATCGCCGAAGACGCGTTGATTCACATTTCCCGTCACCTGCAAACCGCCTGCGAAACCTCCACCCGTATCGTGGGAGCAAAGCTTGCTCGCGATGACGTCAGCACAGGCAACCGAGATCTTGCCGAGGTAGACGCAAATATCGGCAGTAATTGCTGAGATCGAATCGGTGCCATCGCGGGCAAGCCCCAATGCCAGTCAGTTAAGGAATAGAACGACGCAACCCTTGTAGGAGCGGACCTGGCCGCGATGGGCTGCGCAGCAGCCCTCGAGGCCGGTGATATCTACGACAAGCCCTGGGAGTGCGGGCGGTTTCGGAATCGCCGGGGCCGCTTCGCAGCCCATCGCGGCCAGGTCCGCTCCTACAAGGGTTGCGTCGTTCTATTCCTTAACTGACTGGCATTGGGGCAAGCCCGGCTCCTACGGGGGGCGCGTCTTAACTGATAGTCTAGGTCATCGATTTTTGATCACGCCCTGACTCTCTTCCACGTCTGCAAGGTGCTTGCATGCCATTCCATTCTCCCTTTTCCGGCGCCAAGATCGCCGTGCTATGCGAAGGGTATTTGCTGGCCTATCAGCGTGACGATAAGCCAACCATCCCTTGGCCCGGCCTCTGGGATCTTCCGGGAGGTGGGCGGGAAGGGGAGGAAACAGCGCTGCAGTGCGCGCTGCGAGAAACCCGGGAAGAGTTCGGGCTGTTGCTGGACCCAGCTTGTATCGTCTGGACGCGCGTCTACCCAGGGCAGGGCGTAAATGGGCTCGACACCTGGTTCTTCGTCGCAGAAGTGCCACCCGGGACATTCGCCAACGTCGTGTTCGGCGATGAGGGGCAGCATTGGCAAGTGACGACGGTGGAGGACTTTCTGGCAATGGGTAACGCCATCGTGCCGCTCCAGAATCGGTTGCGTGAGTTTTTTGCCGTCAGGTATCCGGACTGAACTTACGGGCCAGATTCTTCAAGTGTGAGCTCAGATCTCCCGTCATCTCCAACAGTGAATAATCCCGAAAGCAAAACCGCCACGCTTGGCCGACGTACTCGAATTCGTCGTGGTAACGGCCTGCCGCAATGATCTGGATCGGGCCTTCAGAGGTGGCCTGCAAGACGGTGTAGTTGGAACGTACCGTCGCCTTGCCGCTGGTTTCGTCGATGTCGATGATCGGGTTGGTGATGATGTGTTTTGTGCGCGGTGTGCCGCACGGGTAGATGATGATGTGCTGCTTCCAGAACAGCAGGATACCTGCGGCATCCAGGCACTGTTCGCGGCCCTGGACGTAGAGGCGGGCATGGTTGAAGAGGGCCGCGGCGCCTTCCAGGTCACCCGCGTCCATGCGCTCGGCATAGCGGTAGAGCAGATTGGTCATTTCGACGGCGCTGTTACTCATCACGCGTCCTCGCTCACGTCTGGCTATGGGTTACGCCATCGTCACGAAGACTGTGAAGAGAAGCATCGTCCTTCTGGATGTTGTCACGCGCACAATCAGTGCTTCACCCGTGTCACCAGAAAGGTCAGCAACTCGGGTTCGTCATCCATCTCGAGGGTCTGCAGCGGACGCGGCAGCTCGTCCAGCACCGCGTTCCAGAACGCCAACGCGGCTTCATCCTGACGGTAGAACCGCACCAGCCAGTCATGCGCCTCGTTCATCAATACCTGCGTCGCCACGGCGCGGCCGATGCCTTGGTGTCGGTACTTTTTCAAGATAAACAGGTCGGCCAGTTCCAGGGCGTTGATGCCTGGCAATTCGCTTTGCTCGATCAGCAAAAAGCCCGCAATGAAACCGTCGACCAGCAGCAGGTTGGCGCTCCAGTGTGGCGTTTGCCAGTAACGGGCCAAGTGCTCCTCGTGGAGGTAGAACGTACCGTCCACTTCAACGTCTTCCTGTTCCCAGTCCGAGGACTCGTAGGCATAGAACTGGTACAGGTTGCGGATCAGTTGCGCTTGCTCCGGGCCCGTGGGCACCAGTTCGAGCGTGACGTCATTCATGGGTGAGTCTCGTAATAGCCGCAGGTGAAGGCCGGGCATGCTAACGCAAGTCAGCTGAAATCACTCCGTACTGAATTCAAATTCAGGCTCGTGACTCACCGGGAAGCTAACCGAACGGGCAATAAAGCATTTTTGATGGGCGATGTGGTGAAGATCGTGCGCTTTGCCGAGGTCAGACCCCGGCGCGAGTGTCACCTTGGGCTTCAACACCACCGAAGTGAAATGGCCCGCGCCGTTGCCTTGTTCGATCATGACGCCTTGGGCGTTGTCTTCATAGCCCACGACCACAACTCCGGCTTGCGCACACAACCCGAGGTACCAGAGCTTGTGGCACGCCGAGAGTGAGGCCACCAGCAACTCTTCCGGGTTCCAGCGGGTGGAATCGCCCCCAAACGCGGGGTCGGACGAGCCATCGACAGGGGCCTTGCCGCTGGCGGAGATGACGTGGGACCGGCTGTAACCACTGTAAGAGGACGTTCCGGTGCCTTCGTTGCCGGTCCAGGTGACCTGGACTTCATAGTGGTGTTCTTTATCGGCCATTTGAGTTTTACCTGGCGTGATGCAGTTATCCCGATGGCGCTGAGGGAGCGCTACGTAACGTTAGTCATCCTCTCAGCTTCGCGGGTTGCCCGCAAACGTAGCATCCCCCTCAGACAGTTTTTTCCTAGCCAACGACGACAAAAATCATAATTTCGCTATTTCGTGCCTGCGAACAGAATGCCGACAACACCCCACCGGCTTTCGGAAGTGCACAGACATGACAGCTGAAAAAGAACAAATAGACACGCTCGTTATTGGCGCCGGTCAGGCCGGCGTGGCCATGAGTGAACACTTGAGCAACCTCGGCATTCCCCACCTTGTGCTGGAGCGCAATCGGATTGCCGAGCGGTGGCGCACGGGGCGCTGGGATTCGCTGGTTGCCAATGGCCCGGCCTGGCACGACCGTTTTCCGGGGCTGGAGTTCGAGGGGCTGGACCCCGACGCCTTTGCCTCCAAGGACCAGGTGGCGGACTACTTCGAAGCCTATGCCAGCAAGTTCAATGCCCCCATTCGCACCGGTGTGGAAGTCAAAAGCGTGCAGCGTAATGCTGACCGCCCAGGCTTCATGGTCGAAACCCGCGAAGGCGTGATCGAGGCCAACCATGTGGTGGTGGCCACCGGTCCTTTCCAGCGGCCGGTTATCCCGCCGATTGCACCTCAGATCGAGAGCGTCACGCAGATCCACTCCGCCGAATACCGTAATCCCCGGCAACTGCCCGAGGGCGCTGTGCTGGTGGTCGGGGCCGGCTCGTCGGGCGTGCAGATCGCCGATGAGCTGCAGCGTGCCGGCAAGCAGGTTTACCTCTCGGTGGGTGCGCACGATCGTCCTCCGCGCGCTTATCGCAACCGTGATTTCTGCTGGTGGCTGGGTGTGCTCGGCCAATGGGATGCCGAGGGCGTCGAGCCGGGCAAGGAGCATGTCACCATCGCCGTCAGTGGGGCGCGAGGCGGGCATACGGTGGATTTTCGCCACCTTGCCCATCAGGGCATGACACTGGTCGGCCTGACCCGATCCTTCAATGACGGGGTGGTGACCTTCGAGTCGAATCTGGCCGACAACCTGGCACGCGGCGATGAGAACTACCTCGCGCTGCTGGATGCAGCTGACGCCTATATCGCCCGCAACGGCCTGGACCTTCCCGAAGAGCCCGAAGCCCGCGCCCTGCTGCCGGATCCTGAGTGTGTCACCCGTCCCATTCTTGAGCTCGATCTGGCCGAGGCCGGTGTGACCTCGATCATCTGGGCAACCGGTTATGCCGTCGACTACAGCTGGTTGAAGGTCAACGCCTTCGACGCGAATGGCAAGCCCAAGCATCAGCGCGGGGTGTCGTCCGAGCCCGGGGTTTATTTCGTCGGCCTGCCGTGGCTGTCGCGTCGGGGCTCAGCGTTTATCTGGGGTGTCTGGCACGACGCCAAGCTGATTAGCGATCACATCGCCAAGCAGCGCAAATACCTGGCCTACCGTGACGCCTCGCAGCGCCAGGCAGCGGTGGCTCGACTCGAAAAGGCAGGCGCCAGCACCCAGGCTTCGCACCTGCAAAACCTCAGCGCAATGGAAGAAATCTGATGCCTACTCATACCCGCATCCGCATGTTCAACACTAAAGAGACCTACCCCAACCAGAGCCTGGACAACGACCTGTGCCAAGCAGTGCGTGCCGGCAATACCGTCTACGTCCGGGGTCAGGTCGGCACCGACTTCGAGGGTCGCCTGGTCGGCCTCGGCGACCCGCGGGCGCAGGCCGAGCAGGCGATGAAGAACGTCAAGCAACTGCTCGAAGAAGCCGGCAGCGACCTCAGCCACATCGTCAAGACCACCACCTACCTGATCGACCCGCGTTACCGCGAACCGGTTTACCAGGAGGTCGGCAAATGGTTGAAAGGCGTCTTCCCGATTTCCACCGGTCTGGTGGTGTCCGCCCTCGGTCAGCCGCAGTGGTTGATGGAGATCGATGTGATCGCCGTTATCCCTGACTGATCAACGCTGCACTCTTGCATTGAAGGAGGCTCCATGACCTTTTCCATCGTCGGCCGCTGTGCCGAAACCGGCCAGTTGGGCATTGCCATCAGCTCCTCGAGCATTGCCGTGGGCGCGCGCTGCCCCTGGTTGCGCGCCGGTGTCGGCGCGGTGTCCACGCAAAACATTACTTTGCCTGCGCTGGGCCCGCAGATTCTCGATTTGCTCGATGCCGGTCAAGCGCCCGCCGCGGCGTTGGATCGAGCGCTGAACAGCAATGGCTATAGCCAGTACCGTCAAGTCGCGGTGATCGACAGTCAAGGGCGCAGCGCACTGTTTACCGGCGCCGAGGCGCTTGGCACGAGCCATGCGCTGGCGGGCGAACAGTGCGTGGCGGCCGGTAATTTGCTCGCCAGCACCGAGGTGATCGAGGCCATGGTACTGGCCTTCGAGCAGACCGAGGGGAGTTTGCCGCAACGGCTGTTGGCGGCGATGCGGGCCGCCGTTGCGGCCGGGGGCGAAGCGGGACCGGTGCATTCGGCGGCGCTGTCGGTGGTCGGTGAACTGACCTGGCCGATCGTAGACCTGCGGGTGGACTGGGCCGACGAGGACCCGATCGGCCAACTGGACCGGCTATGGCAGGCCTACAACCCGCAGATGCAGGACTACCAGACCCGCGCCCTGAACCCGACCGCGGCCCCCAGCTATGGCGTGCCGGGCGACGAGTAACGCGCCCCCTCTATCACCTCCCAAGGAGCGCCCATGTTTACCAGCCGTGAATTGCTGGCGAAGTTGATCGCCTTCAATACCGTCAGCCGCGAGTCCAACCTGGCCTTGATCGCGTTTATCCGCGACTACCTCAATGACCTGGGCGTGGCTTGCGAGCTGGATTACAACGCCGAGCGGACCAAGGCCAATCTGTTCGCCACCTTGGGCCCTGATGATCGGGGTGGCGTGGTGTTGTCCGGCCATACCGATGTGGTGCCGGTGGCGGGGCAGGCGTGGACGGTCGAGCCGTTTCAGCTGACCGAGCGAGACGGTAAGTTGTACGGCCGTGGCAGCGCCGACATGAAGGGCTTTATCGCCTGCGTGTTGGCGGCCGTACCGGGCTTTCTCGCACAACCGTTGAGCGTGCCGGTGCACCTGGCTTTTTCCTACGACGAGGAAGTCGGCTGTCTGGGTGTGCGGTCCTTGTTGGCTGAGCTTGAGCGGCGGCCGCACCCACCCATCGCCTGCATTATCGGCGAGCCGACCGAGCTCAAGCCTGTGTTGGGGCACAAGGGCAAAGTGGCGATGCGCTGCCAGGTGCAGGGCGCCGCTTGCCATTCGGCCTATGCACCGCAGGGGGTCAATGCCATCGAATATGCGGCGCGCCTGATTGGCAAATTGGGCGAAATCGGCGAGCAGCTGGCACAGCCGGAACACCACGACGCACGCTTCGACCCGCCATTCTCGACCGTGCAAACGGGCGTGATTCAAGGGGGCAGGGCACTGAATATCGTCCCAGCCGAGTGTCAGTTCGATTTCGAGATACGCGCGCTGCCAGACTTCGACGGCCAGCAGATCGTCGATCAGTTGGCCGACTATGCCCAACGCCAGTTGTTGCCGTCGATGCGGGCGCGCAGCCGCGACAGTGCGATTGCCTTTGAGCCGTTGTCAGCCTACCCGGGCCTGGCCACCGACCCGCACAGCCAGGTGGCCGAGCTGCTCGCGCACATCAGCGGCAGCCGCGACTTCGGCACCGTGGCTTTTGGTACCGAGGGCGGCCTGTTCAATCAGGCCGGCATCCCCACGGTGGTCTGCGGGCCGGGCAGCATGGACCAAGGGCACAAGCCTGATGAGTTCGTCAGCCAGGCGCAGCTGGACGGCTGCGACGCCCTGTTGGAACGGTTGACGAATTGGCTGCGAGACGGGGTCGCAGCCACCTGAAAAACGCAGTAGGCATTAAGTCATGCCGGGTAGTTAAGGAAAGCAGTAGACCGTGTAGGAGCGGACCTGGCCGCGATGGGCTGCGCAGCGGCCCCGACGATTCTGAAACCACCTGCACTCGCAAGCTGAGTCGCAGATGTCACTGGCCTAAGGGGCCGCTGCGCGGCCCATCG
>NZ_JAAAMT010000053.1 GCF_009905435.1 Pseudomonas sp. R5(2019) | reverse complement strand
GCGATTCCGAAACCGCCCGCACTCCCAGGGCTTGTCGTAGATATCACCGGCCTCGGGGGCTGCTGCGCAGCCCATCGCGGCCAGGTCCGCTCCTACAAGGGTTGCGTCGTTCTATTCCTTAACTGACCGGCATTAGGGCTAGCCCGGCTCCTACATCGGTGTGAATGAAGACCGATGACGGAGCCGGGCTCGCGATACCCACAAAATCAGGCAGTCTTTTCCTGCGCACCCCACTAGAATGACACCACGCCACCGGGACTCGCCAACGGAATTGCCATGCCCCATCGTTTTGCGCTGTTCACGCAACGCCCTCTGGTTCTGACGCTAGTGGCCCTGCTCGCCTGCGGTTTTCTGGCGACGTCCCTGCTCAGCTACTACGCCTCGCGCAGCTCGATCCGCGACAGCATCGTGCACACTGAATTACCGCTGACCTCCGACACGGTCTATTCGGAAATCCAGAAGGACCTGGTCCGGCCGATCCTCATTTCGTCGATGATGGCTCGCGACACCTTCGTGCGCGACTGGGTGATGGCCGGTGAACGCGATGGCCTGAAAATGACCCGTTACCTGAAGGAGGTCATGGACCATTACGGCGCCTACACCGCCTTCTTTGTCTCCGATACCACCTCGACCTACTACCAGGCCAAAGGCGTGCTCAAGCAGGTCAAACCCGAAGAGCCGCGCGACGCCTGGTACTACCGGGTGCGCAAGATGATCGCGCCCTATGAGATCAACGTCGACCCGGACCTGGCCAACCAGGACAACATGACGGTGTTCATCAACTACCGAGTGCTCGATTACCAGGACCGCTTTATCGGCGCCACCGGCGTGGGCCTGACGGTGGACGCGGTGGTCAAGTTGATCGACAAGTATCAACAGCGTTACCAGCGCAACGTCTACTTCGTCGACACCGAAGGCCGCATCGTGCTGACCGGTGCCGAAGGCGGTCCCGAAGGCGCACGCGTGGGGCAATCCCTGGCGCAGCTGCCGAGCATGAAAGAGCTGCTGGCCCAGCTGCCAAAACCCGCCAGCGGCACCTACGAATACGCCACCCAGGGCCAGGGGCACTTCCTCAATGTGCGCTTCATTCCAGAACTGGACTGGTACCTGTTTGTCGACAAGCGCGAAGACGGTGCGCTGGACAGCATCCGCCAGTCGTTGTACCTGAACTTGCTGATCTGCGTGGTCATCACCGCCATCGTGCTCTGGCTGCTGAACGGGGTGGTGCGCCGTTTTCAGGCACGCATCGAATCACTGGCCACCCTCGACAGCCTTTCCGGCCTGCCCAATCGCCGCGGCTTCGACCTGCTCGCGGCCCAGGCCCTGCAGGAAGCCCAGCGCGAGACCAGGCCGCTGATGGCGTTGATGATCGACCTGGACCATTTCAAGCAGCTCAACGACAGCCACGGCCACCTGGCAGGCGACGAAGTGCTGCGTGGGTTCGCCCAGGTGCTGGAGAGTTGCCTGCGCCATTCGGATATCATTTGCCGCTGGGGCGGAGAAGAGTTCATTGTGTTGCTCAAGGACACCAACAGCCACAACGCCCGGCTGATCGCCGAGAAAATCCGCCAACGCAGCGAACAACAGGTCTTCCGCTACGCCGACAAGGCATTGCGCCTGACCATCAGCGTCGGCCTGACCGCCCTGCAAGCCGACGACTCTCTTCACAGCCTGATCGCACGCGCCGACAACGCGCTGTACCGGGCCAAAAAAAGCGGACGCAATGGCGTCTGCGCGGAACAACCGATATCGCACTATGAGTGACACTTCCCACTGCCCAGCCTGCGGCGCCAGCAATCGCTGCACCCTGGCCGACCCGAGAACCGCCGCCAAGCCTTGCTGGTGTTATGGCGTGAGCATCGACCCGGCGGTGCTTGAGGCGCTGCCTGCCGAATTGCGCAACCAGGCCTGCCTGTGCCCGCGCTGCGCCCAGGTCGAGTCGCAACTGGCCGCAGCTGGCAAACACGCGCCGATGCCGTAAGCTACGCCGCCCTTCACCACCAGCTGATTACCATGCGTGTCGACCGTTTCCTCAGCAACCTGCCCCGCTTCAATCGCCAGCAAGTGCGCTTGCTGCTGATTGAGCGGCGGGTTCGGGTGGACGGCGAGATTGTCAGCGATCCCCACCACAACGTGCGGGAGTTCAGCCGGGTCGAATGCAACGGCGAGGTCCTGCAGGAAGGTCGCCCGGCACGCTACTTCATGCTGCACAAGCCCATGGGTTGCGTCAGTGCCACGACCGATCCACAGCACCCCACTGTCCTTGACCTCTTCGCTGAGCCGGACAAAAGCGAGCTGCACATCGCCGGCCGCCTGGATTTCAACACCTCCGGGCTGATGCTGATCACCAACGACGGCCAATGGTCCCGGCGTCTGACCCAACCGCAGACGAAGATCGCGAAAATTTATTACGTCGAGACCGAGCAACTGATCGGCCCCGAATACGTAGAAAAATTTTTGGAAGGTTTTTATTTCGCCTTCGAGGACCTGACCACCCAGCCGGCCGAGTTGACCATTCTCGGCCCTCGAGAGGCTCGCCTGAGCATCGTCGAGGGGCGCTATCACCAGGTCAAAAGAATGTTTGGCTTCTTTAATAACAAGGTCTTGCGTCTGCATCGCGAACAAATGGGCGCTCTGGTGCTCGACAACACCCTGGCACCGGGCGAGTACCGCCCCCTGACGGCTGAAGAGATTCAGCAGATCTGAGCCGAAAACCGCTCAGCAGAAACTTGTGACTTATTCCCGAAATGGGACTTGCGGGTTCGGGCTGAGCCTGCTTGAATCCAAATCGTCAGTCTGCATGTGACTGATGAGTCACATGCAGCATCCAAGCAACTTTTTGTCCGGCCATCGGCGCCTTGAAGCGACGAGTCCGGCAGATTGCCCGCTATAACAACACCCGTCGACCAAGGCTTCAGCGGTTCGACAATTGGGCCAAAAATCTTCAGGGCGTATGCCTACCTGTCATAAAAAGCGTGCAAGATTTTTTGCGCGATCACCCGCTTTTCGCCAGGAGTCTATGACATGAGGCCAGAAATTGCTGTGCTTGACATACAAAGTCAGTACCGGGTTTACACGGAGTTCTATCGCGCAGATGCCGCCGAGAAAACGATCATTCTGATCAATGGCTCACTGGCGACCACCGCCTCATTCGCTCAGACGGTGCGCAATCTGCACCCCCACTTCAATGTGGTGGCATTCGACCAGCCTTACTCTGGCAAGTCCAAGCCTCACAACCCGCATGAAACGTTGATGACCAAACACGAGGAAGGCCAGATCCTGCTGGAGCTGATCGACCACTTTGGCGTTGACCAGGTCATGTCCTTCTCGTGGGGTGGCGCAAGCACCCTGCTGGCCCTGGCACATAAGCCACGGCGCATCGAGAAAGCCGTGATCAGCTCGTTCTCGCCGGTAATCAATGAACCGATGCGCGACTACCTGGAGCGTGGCGTGAGCTACCTCAGCGCTTGCGATCGGTATCAGGTCGGCAATCTGGTCAACGACACCATCGGCAAATTCCTGCCATCGCTGTTCAAGCGCTTCAACTACCGCCACGTCAGCAGCCTGACCGAGCACGAATACCGGCAGATGAATTTCCACATCAGCGAAGTGCTCGACCACGACCTGAACAACGCGTTGGTGGGCTCACGCAACATCGCCATTCCGATGCTGTTCGTCAACGGCGACTGGGACGAGTACACCACCGTGCAGGATGCCCGCCGCTTCGGCGATAACGTGCGCAACTGCCAGTTCTCCACCATCAAGGGTGCCGGTCACTTCCTGGACATGGAAAACAAGTCGGCGTGCCGCGATACCCGCAAGGTGCTGATGGATTTCCTCTTGCCCGCCCCGCAGGAAAACCGTGTCCGCTACCAGCCATATCAGGGCCACCATGCTCTGGCCATTTGATTGGGAAGGCCGCCTGTAACGCAACCCGTGCATCAACGCCGAATCGGTACGGCACGAGGAAGATGTACGCCCCGGCGCTACAGGTAGCCTGCATCATCGCAGGAAAGAAAGCTTCAAATCGGCGACGACTTCTGGTACAAAGTCAGCCGCTGCACGCGGGTGTCGTATAATGGCATTACTCCAGCTTCCCAAGCTGATAACGAGGGTTCGATTCCCTTCACCCGCTCCACGTATTTCAAGGCCTGCAGCTCTGTTCATTCATTACCGCATCCCTCTGGGGGCCGTATTGGGGACCGTTTGATAAGAGTAGACGCAAATAGCCGCACAGCCTGATGCCAACCCCCATATAGGTGCCAATCCTAAAATCTGTGGGGGTCCGAAAAAAGAGTAATATTAGTAATATCCCCTCCGCAAAAAAGCCACAGCCCTTGTAGATCACGGCCTCCAGCGGTTTTTGGAAAAGGCGATATTTAAGCGATAGGAAGGCGATATTATTACCTTTCTTAAAAGCTATATTTCTATTCCTTAAAACCCAATGAATCCGGGGGTTTGACAGAAATATTACTTTTCATATCGCTTCATATTACCTTCCCTTGTAATACCGGAAGCCCAGTAAAACCGTGGCCTCCAGCCCTATTAGCGATGCCATATCGCTCATATCGCTCTTTTTGAAAATGCCCCTCTACCTTTAAGAATCAATCTCAATAAAACGACGTTTTTCATGGAGCCTGGATCGGTTGCATAAAGGGCAAACTGATCGTCGATCGTGTTCAGTTCTGTGAAATCCATCAAACACGCCACAGCCCTCGTCCGTCGTGGCCTGCAGGGAAATCAGCCTGCCCCCGTCCCCTGCCAATCTCCGCCCCAAAAAGATCGTGCGCGTTTTTGAAAATCCATCGAAACCCACGTTTTCAAAGTTTTCGCCCAATGAAACCGGGGTTCCATCGCTACCCCGTCCGTGACCGCCCTGAGTACCGCCGTGCAACCGCGCTGCATTTCCCTTCAAAACTTTGCACTCTGTGAAATGGCCGATCCCCTGCAGAGGCCCACGGCCCGCCTGGGCTGCAGGTTCGTTTGCACTACATCGGGATTTGCACAAAAAACGGACGCAAAGCCCGTCGGCGGGAGGGGGATAAGTGATTTTTCATGCGGTTTTTTTTCTGCAGCCAGATTTTTCCGCCTGCCCCCATTGATCGCGTCAGGTTAAGCTGAGCGCGCCATTAATGCGGAAGCTCAAGGAGTAATGATGGGTAATACTGATGTGATCAAGGTCTTAACCGACCTCTTAAATGATGAGAGACAGCTGATTGAATTGCGAATAGCCGCCGCCGATGGCCTTGGCTATGGTGGCTTTAGTGGTGCGCGAGATGCTTTGCAGCAGGTTGTTGAAGATGGTCAAGCCGATGTGCTCTTACGCCAAGCGGCTATCCGCGCGCTGGGTCAGACGCTGCACACGTCGAAGTGATTTTGCCGACGTTGTGAATGCCCACCACAACCGCACCTTACGAAGGGGACTCGTCCCGCTCATAAACGAGAAACCCCGCAGATGCGGGGTTTTTACGTTTACCTTGGTATCTATCAGCTTGCGCCCTTACAGCCCCGTCAGATCGACCAGGCTTTCACCGTATCGCTTAAGCTCGTAGATCCCTGGGTGGTTGTAGCCGGTCAGCTTGTTGGTGGCACACAGGGCGTTAGCCGGCACGCCCATGCCCCCAAGGTTGCGGTCATCCGCAATCCAGGTGCTGGGCACATAGGCGGCGCCCAAGGCCAACGCGGCGCGCTCTAACTCGGCGTTGGTAAACCGCCAGGTGGTGACGGTCGCGCCATGCGCCACATTGATGCGCGGCACGCCCTGAATGACCACGTCCGCCCCGGCCGCTTGCAGCGCCTGGGCAATCGCCACGACGTTGTCATAGGTGCTGGTTGAGCCCAGCTCATTCATCCCAAAACTGATAATCGCCAGATCGGGCGCCGCCGCGACCACCGCCGCCAATCGTTCAGGCCACCGACCGTTGAACTCCGTGGCCGCGCTGGTGGTACTGCCGGCGCCGAAATTCAGGTAGCTGACGACCGACCCATAGACCTGCTCAAGGTGCTCGACCAAACGCCAGGCCCGCCCCTCCTTGCAGTGAACCGCGCCGGCGCCGTCGCCGAAGTCGTAGCGGTCAATGGCTGCCACGGTGTCGGCGGCGTAGTTGGTGAAGTAGTACTCCGGCCGATCGCGCGTCGCGCCATTGGCGGTGTAGGGAACGCTGCCCAGTCCGCTGACACTTTGAATCGCGTCGATGGAGTCCCCGTACGCCGCCAGCTTGATCGGCAAACCACGCACCAGCTTACCGGCCACCTTGCGCAAGGCCTTGCGGTTGCGCTCGCGCAAGCGGATGTATTCCCCTTCCCGGCCGATTTTCATCAAGCCATCAAAACCCGCCGCACTGCAGACATACAGAGCGGTCTTCGCCAGAACCACCCCCAGCTTGAGGGTGCCCGTCGGCAATGCAGGAATGTACTCGATACCATCAATTCCCGTCCGCGACGTCCCGGCCACCAAGGACACCGCTCGGGTGGACTTATTGAGCACCAGCAGATCAAAGCGTTCAGAGCCGGCAGCTGGCAGCGTCACGGCTTGCGTGAAACTGATCGGCGTTTTGACCCCGGCGACAGTGAGAAAGCCTTCACCAATCACCGATTGCCCGCTGACCGTCAGTGTCACATCGGCACCGTCCACCAGGTCAAATTCAACGCCGGACGCCGGGAGTTCTGGGGGCTTGGCCGCACGCACATGCGCGCCGGCCGCAGACGCCAAGGTCACACCGGCCGTGGTGACGGCCAGCCAGGTCCCGGACAAGGCGTAGTAGCCCTTCTGGATCTGCACCGCCGTACTCTCCCCATCGCGCCGCCCCATGCCGATATTGATGGAGGCTGAATCGGCGTTAAATGCCTTCATCACCCAAACCAGGGTTTCCCCCACCGCGGTGGTGACCGGGTCGAAGGTGAACATGAGGTCCTGGACGTCGCTAATAATGTTCAGCTCCGTGCTGGTGTAGACACGCTGGAAGATCAGCGTGTCCCCCGCCGAGCCAGGAGCCCCCACATAGCCGGTGGCACGCCGATACAAGGTCAGCTCAAACGTGGCCGCACTCAGCAGTCCGATGGAGTTGAACAGGGTCAGGTAGTCCCAGACGCCGTTGTCGCCGTCGAATCCAGCCGACCACCATTTAAAATTGCCGGTCGCCGGGAACTGGTTGTTGGCGGTTCGCGAGAAGCGAGGGGCCGGCCTCAGCTCCGTCAGCAGCTCGGTGAGTTGAACGATGGACTCTTCCTGCGGCAAGTTAACGATCTTCTGGCCATCAAGAAGTAGCTGATGGTGGAACACCCGCACCGCCACCGTAGCGGCCAGCCCGGTATCGGCAATGGCCAACCAGCCATTGGCGCCCTGACGGTAGTAGCCCCGCACGATCTGCGTGATGCCCGTGACGTTGTTGAAGCGGCCCATGCCCAGACGACCCGCTCCGCCACCGGCAACCAGGCCCCGTAGCTCAATGATCAGGTAATTGTCCGCCGGCACCGTAACTTCAGCGAACGGCAACTCGATGACCTGGGTCAGCGCGGTATTGCCAAAATCGCTGACTGGGTAGCTCTTCGACAGCGCATTCACGTCACCGTTGGCGGCGCTGGGCGGCCCCACGTATGCGGAACCAATCGGCCGAAACCAGAGGTCCAACGTCAGGTTCGCGTTGTAATTGAGTTCATCGACCTGGACTTCAATCCGGTCGACCTTCGGTGAAGTCGGCACCACCCCGAAAGCCCAGGAGCTGAAGCCCGCCCCCGCAAAGTGCAAGGGCGCCGGCCAGCGGGCAAACACCTGCAGCTCCGAGCCCAGGGTCAAGGCCCCGATCCCCTCCACATCCTTCTGCAGCACGCCAAAGTCATCATTAAGCGCATAAGCAGGCATAGCCTTTTTAAGTCGGCCCAGAGTGAAGGAGTATCGAGCCGTTGTGGAGATAACCGACGTGCCCCCAGGCAAGATCGTCGAGAAATACCAACCAGCCAAAGGCACGCTCTCGGCTCCGGAGTCCGCCGCTCGCCCGAACCCGAAAGATCCTGGGGAGCCGTCTTCAGCGAGCCCCTTCACCTCGGCGAAATAAATTCGATCTGGACTGATGGAAATTTCGTCGTATGGCAGTCGTAGTGTCTGAATCGAGGTTGTATTGAGGAACTCGGCCGCAAAGTACTGATGGCTTTGCAACACCGCGTCGCCTGCTAACGTGCCGGGCACCGCATTCGAATTGAGGCTGGCCACAGCGCGAGAGATTATGCGCAGGGTGATCTTCGCATTGGCATTGACGTTATGCCCGTGCACATCCAGATAGTTCGCTGTGGCGGTGAGCCCCTGCAGTTGGAATGCGAAGCCGAAAAAGCTACCGCTGTCCGCCGTGAACACTGACGTTCTTGGTCGGCTGAAGTCCTCACGAACAGCCACTTCGGTGTAGGCCTCCTCAATATCAACAACTCGCGGTGGCAGGGCCTGCAGCGTCTCAACGGCCTTGGTGCTTGGGTACCGTTTTAGCTCAAGCTCAACGCCTGAGTTGTTCAGGTACAAAATCAAGTGTTCTTTCGAGTCAGGTGAAGGCACGTTGAAATATTTATTGCTGCTCGTGGCGGTAGCGGCCAAGCCCGCAGCAATATCGACATAAATGCCTGCTGACAACTGCGCCGCATCCTTGGCCATCTCTGCTCGACTGGCGGCAGCTTCGGCAGCCAATCGAGTGTCGTCCACGTCATTGAATTGCAGCGCCAGACGAAAGTCTCTTGCGCCCTTAACCACTCGGATGTCGTACAAACCATTGGGTGCGGCGAACTGGATCAGACCATTGAGGTCGGTGCTGAACGGGTTGTCCAACGTCACGCCGTTAGCCTTGACCAATTGCGCGGCCAAGCTTTCAGTTCCACGTTGGTACAAGTAGCAGGTTGCATCTGCCAAAGCGTTGCCCTGGTCGTCTTGGGCGAAGAAATTCTTCAGTTCCACATGGGTATCCTTTCGTTAAGCGGTGATGGGCTTCAGCTGCACGGCCAGCGTTTCAGCGGTAGCCGCCTTGGCAGCGAATCCAGCAGCATCAGTTGGGCTGGGTGTTGGCCCGGGCACATGGGTATGGGCGGCCAACTGCAGGTTCATCTCCTGCACCAGGTCGATCAGATCGCAGAGCACCTGCAGCACGTTGACCCCCTCGGAGCCCAGCCAGGTTTGTGGGGCCAGGCTGCGGCGAACGCCCTGGATTCGCTCCTGCAGGTCGCCGCCGATCGCGGCGTTGTACTTGCGGCCCACCACCAGGTTGAGGTCGCGGCCGGTGGCCTGGTGCAGGTCGTCTACCGCCGCCAGGCTGGCGGATCCGGCCGAGAGCAGCTTGAGCGCGCCCAGCGCCTCGATCTTCTTGATGCCGCCCACCGACTCAGTCGAGTGGTCATCGATCTGCAGCGTGCTGCTCTGGTGCCGTTCGGTGTTGGTCAGGCTCCGGACTTCGCGCTCGATCGACTCATCGCGGATCCGGCCATCGGTCTGGCGCAACCAGCTGCCATCAGCCTGGACACGTTGCTGTGAGGCTTCGCTGTGCTGCCAGACCTGGTCGCCCTTGGGCACCCTTGGCAGGCTCAGGCCGTGGGGCAGAATCGTCTGAATGTACGGTTTGTGTGGCAATCCGTAGGCAAAGCCGACTACCACCGTGGTGCCCTCCTCGGGAAACCCGAAGAAGCCCATCTCATCACCTCCCAGCGGTACCGGCAGCGGCACGCCGGCCAAGATCGGCAGCTCAGCATCGGGCTCGCCATCGACACTCAGCACCTGCAGGTCTACTGCGAAGCGCGGACGGAAGTCGTCGCAGATCCCGGCGCCGGCCGGCGCATCCGCCACACCGACCACCCGGGCGAAGCGCGGCAGGTGGTAGCCACCGGGCAGTTCCGGGAATGCGCGCTCCACGGCGCGAACGATCACGTCTTCCATCGGATGCCCATTTGATTGCCGGACAGCGTCACATGTGTGATCCGCTCGCCCTGGTTGATGGTTGCACCAGGACGCAGCCCGGGAAGCGCCGCGATCATGGCGCTCTGGTTGCCCTGGTAGTCGTTGAACAGCTCCACCGGCAGCTGCAGCGCCGATCGAGCGCCGAAGAAGCTGTGAGCCCAGCTACCCACGAATACCTCGCCGTCACCCTGCTGCTGCCAGATGAAGTCATCGATGGAGAACACCTTGGCCAGCGTGTCCATGGCCTGATAGCCGCCGGCCAAGTTGTAGAAAAAGGGCGCCTTGGTCCGGGCGTAGGCCTGGTCCGGCACCCGGAACTTCAGGCCGGTCTGGTTGCTGATCTCGCCCAGGACGGTGCGCAGGTCGGCATGGCGCAGGTTCATTGGGAGCGGGCGGGCCAAAATGCCGGCTATCTCGCGGCAAACCAGCACCTGCTCCACCTGGTTGGCCTGGGTGCAGCGCTCCACGTACCCGAGAAAATGCCGCTGCAGCGGGCTGTCGTTGTAGCCCAAGTCCAGAGTGACCAAGCCCTTTACGGCGGCGGGTGCCTGGATGGTGAACGTCGCTCGCCCTGGGCTGCTCAGTGTCAGGCGCACATCGTCCTTGACCAGCGGGTAGGCCGTGCCGTCAACGCTGAGCACCTTGTGCAGTTTCATGCTCATGAGCCGCTCCCCAGCCACTGATCGACTTTCTTCAGGGTGGCCTCGAAGCCCGTCAGGCTTTTGGTTGGCTCGCTGCCGTCAGTGCCGGCGGAACCGCTCACGGCTTGCCCCGGGGCAGACTGTTGGGCCACCGCGTTGCCGGCCCGGCGGGTCTCCACGCGCTCAGGGTTCGAGAGCTTTTCGGCCAGGGTGAACTGGATCCGCCACGCGGCCAGGGTGTCGTCTTCGCGAGCGCTGACCCCGTCGGTGAACTGCACCTGGCGCACACCGAAGGCAGCGGCGGTGTCGTTCACGACTCGATAGGTCTTGAGCTGGCCGCCGCCTTCCGTCGCTTCGGCCAGGCTCATCAGGGTGCGCAATTGTTCGGCTTCCTTGTAGCGAATCGTCAGCGCAACGGTCAGCGTCTTCGGCTTGAACCCATTGTGTGCGGTGTCGCTGTTGCTGGTTTGGCCAGACAGATCGCCGCTTTCGATGCGCAGGCTGGCCGTCACCTTGAGGCCGATGCCGCGGATCTGTTGACCGTCGAGGAGCAGCGTCATAGGCCGACCAACTCCCGAACAAAACTCAGACCTTTGAGCGAACCCACCAGCAACACACCGGTGGCCAGCGGCCACTCATGCCCTGGGGCGTCCCCGGCCAGCAGATCGCGGCGCAGTTCCGCCGCATTACCGGGGCCCAACAGGCGGGCGCACATCGTGGACTCAGCGGTACCGCCGGCGAGCAGATTCTTGAGGTCGGCCAGCTGCTGATCGCGGGCCTGCGCCTGGGAGGCCTTGCGACTGGCAAGAGCCTGCAGATCGGCCAGCGGTGAACTGTCGGCCACGTAACTTTCAAGCGCGGCCAACTGCCCCGCCATGCTCTGGCTGGCGGCTTTGGTGATCGTGCTGCGCTCCAGGGGTAGCGACGACCAGCGTGGCAATGTCCCGGCCGAAGGCAGCTCCCACTTTTCCGCGTCCAGGGCGAACAGACGCTTAGCGCGCCGCTCGGCCCGCTGCAGGTCCGCAATTGGCATCAGCGCATTGAACCGGCCCAGAGTGGCGGCGAACTGGTCGTAGCGCGTGCCCATGAGCATCACCACCAGGGCGTACTGGGCCCCGGCCGGGCGGTTGTCGTCGCTGGTGTCCTCGAGCTTGGCGCCCAGGTGACGCAGCAAGTTGGGGGCCGACAGGTAGCGCTGCAGGCCCACGCCTTGGCCCACATCGCTTTGGAAGGGGGTGACGACCAGGCACAACGGTGCCTCGCTCAACGACTCGCTGAGCGCAGCCCTGCCGGATTCGACCGCGCCTGCAGCAGCGGCGCCGACCGGTCCGGGCTCGGTGGTGGCCAGTGAATTCAGGCTCAGCAACCGTTCCGCCGTGCTGACCAACTCGCCGCCGGCCAACGCCTTGGCCGCGTCCAGATCGCTCAGCCACTGGGTGGACTGCTCGGGCCAGCGCATGGTGACAGGAGTCCAGGTCATACCGGCAGCGACTCCCAATTAATGGCATTGATCGCAGTCAGATCCTGCGCCAGGCGCGCGTTCTGCAACCGCACGGTCAGATCGGCCACCTTCTGCAGGCGCAGCATTTTGAACTCGGTGAACTCGTCACTGACCTGACGCAACTGGGCGGCGGTGTGAGGCCGGAAGACTTTGATGCCCTGCTCGTCGTAGCAGGCGTAAGGTCCGTCCAAACCACGCAGGGCCATACCGGTGAGGTTGACCTGGTCGTCCAGTTCGGTGCTGTAGCGGTAGCGTTCGCCCAGGGCGGTGGACCAAAGCCCACCGGTGATCTCGCGCTGGCAGGCACTGTTCAAGGCTATCAATTGTTCCTGGTACCGCAGCTCAGCCACCGCCGGGATGTCGTCAATCCAACGGTCACCGGTCCAGATCTGCTCTGGACCGGGCACTTCCAGGGTGTAACCGGCCGGCAACGCACCCAGGCGATCAACCACGATGGGGGCGCGGGTCTGGGTGTGGTACGCAGTTAATCCCTGGTAGGAGTCGATCAACTGCCAGCGCTCGCCGTCCCACAGCGCGGCCTTGCGCTCTGGAATAACCGGTGGTTTGACTTCCACGCAGCGGGCTGGAATCAGCCACACACCAGGCTCCAGGGGCGATGCGTCGGCCACGGTTTCGCCGACATAGATACCCAGATGATCGGTTTGGTAGACGGTTTTGATGGTCATGATGGCTCTCAGTACTTCATGCAGGCGAGGTAGGCAGTGTTGATAGGTCTGGTTTCGGTGCCGCCGCTGTAGCCGACGGTGATGGCATGACTGTGATCGCCTGCCATCGTGATGGTCACCACGTGGCTGTGATCGCCCGCTTCGCCAACGTAGTCGCCACCTCCCACCATGCCCTCCCACGGCTCAGCGAGTGTCCCGCCCGAGTTGCCGGAATATGGGTTTGTGAGATGGCTGTGATTACCGGCGGTGCTGGTCGACGCGCCGTGAATGTGCTGACCGGCATTGGCCACACTGCCGGGGTGGTTGTGGCTACGCGTTTCGTCGGCTTGATCACTGCCCAACACCCGGCCCACGTCGATGCCCCGGCCGTCATCCCAGAACCGAGGGAACTTGGCGCGAGAATCACGAAGGTTGAAGGTGGTGACGCCGTCGCCGGCGCCGAACTTCGTGCCGATCTTGGCGAACAGTCGTGCATAGGCCACACGCGAAACCGCAGCCCCGTTCTCTTTGAGCCAGCCAGGAGGTGCCGTTGGCGTGGAGAAAAGGCCGGTCATTCCCACCATTTCCTCGTCCATGGCCAATCTGAGCGCCTGCAGCGCTTTGGTCGTAGCCAGGATCTCGCTGCTGTTCGAGGTGGGGTCGTCGCTTTTGGCATTGGGCAGGTTGCCCAGCTCCACGTCTTCCTTGGTAGTTGCTCGAGCACGCAGCTGCGGATAGTCGCCCACGCGGGCGGCGAAGTGCTGCACCAGCTCCTCGGTGATCGGCTGGCTGGCGCGCAGGTCGGTGATCTCGCCCGAGGTGGCCACGCTGGCCACTTCCACCAGGTAGTGCTGGACGCTGTTGTTGTCCTGGTAGTCCGACTTCGCTTCGCCGAACACCACCTGCCAGGTGGCGACCACATCGCTGGCGACTCGAGTCAGCGACACATCCAGCCAAGCCTTGGCGGGCAAGGCCGGAAGCTGCGTCTGCACGGGTTCGGTCAACAGGACTCGGATTCCCTCAACGTAGGCCACCCCGGCCTTGAGCTGGAACAAGTCAAAAGCGTTGCGTTCCATCTGCAGGCTGTCGGCCAGGAAGCAGGCACGGCCAAACATGTCACGGTTGCTCAGGCGCTCGCGGGCATCGATGCCGCTGAGCCGCACCGTGAAGTCATGCTGCCAGGTGCTCGCGTCGACCACGATGCCGGTCAAGGCTTGGGCACCGGTGAACTCCACCAGGAAGTTGCGGGTGAGGTTGTTGCCGATCTGCTCCGGCGGGATGTTCTTGCGCTTCTGCTGCAGCGGCACGTAGGCCACGGCGAACAGCACGCTTTCGGCCGTCTCCAGGCCGATCCAGTTGAAGTCCCAGTCGCCAATGTCCGAGCCGACCATCAGGCTGTAAATCACCTGGCGCGGGCTGACGTAGCCTTTGCGGTTGACGTTGGCAGTGTGAACGATCTGCTCCGCAGGCGGCTTGCCGGCAGCCCGATCGACCGCACTGGTCGGATCCAGCCCGGGCACGTTGGCCAGCACGAAGCGCGCCACCTCCAGGACTTCCTGCGCCCCTTGTTTCTGGGCGATCAGGCTTTCGCCGGCGAGGGTAATGCTTGCTCCCATGGGTGCTCCTAAAGGGGGTCGGTGACAATGGTGACGAAGGCCAGCTCATTGATCTGCACCAGGCGAGGCGTTTGCTCGTCCAGGGTGGCGATCAAGGTTTGCTGGTCATCGTTGAAGTGGGCCACGCCAAAGCTCAGGGTCACCGGGGTGATCGTGACGAAGTCGTAGCGGCGGCAAGTACGGCCGTACTGCTGCATCAGCACGCGCAGCAGCACCGGGTTTTCGCTCAGTTGGCTGTCGGTCAGGTGCAACAGCACCACGTCCCAATCCAGCCCGGGCATGCGCTCCTCGATCTCGACATAGCCAACGCCCAGACGCTGAAATATCCGGACCATGCCAGCCGTGCTGCCTGCGTCGACGGCGTTGATAAAGGCGTACTTGACCCGCAACCGATACAAGCGCTCGGGCTCGCCGTGGAAGCGCTGGATATCGCGCTGCCAGGCCAGCAGATCGAGCACGGACAGGTGGCAGGTCTCGGCGTCCAGCTGCAGCAGCGGCCAATTCAGCCAGCCTTCGGCCTTGCTCCACCAGGACTGCGCGGCGGCCTTGAGCTTGGCCAGCTCCGGGCCATCCAGCCAAAACGGCAAACTCAACTTAAGCACCGATGGCCACCTCGACTCCGGACAGGCGCGGGATGGTCAACTCCGAGATGATGTCGTTGTTCTCGAAGCGCAAAGAGTCAATGCCCAGGAACTGCTCATGCAGCTCTTCGCCCAGGCGGCTGAAGGAAAACCGCGACTGTGGAAAGGTGACGGTTGGCTGGTAATCGCTGGCCGTGCTCTCGCGAAAGGCAGCACGGATGAACAGCTCGATATCACTGAGCAGTGCGGCATGCTGCTCAATGCCCACCTGGGCCTTCGGCCAGACCGTCAGGCTGACGGTGTGCAAGGTCTCCGGCATCTGCTGCACCAGGAGGTCATCGCCGTGGCCATGGTTGCCCTGGTCGCGGATGTAAGCGTTGATGGTTTCCAGGTAGGTGACCGCCGGGGCATCCGCCTCAAACAGCACCAGGGCATTGGCGCTGCCGGGGCCCCGGGGCGCGTTGTGCTCGAAGTAAACGCCATCGGCCTGGACGCCCGGGAAACTGGCGATCATGGCGCGGTAGACGGCATCGGTGTGCCACTGGTTCACCGCCGAAAACTGGTTGCGCGTGCGCAGGCGCAGATCGTCATTGCGCTCTTTATCCGCCCCGGGCAGGGTCAGCCAGCCATCCGCATTGACCACCTGGACAACGCCCGGTACCGGCTCCGGCAAGATGGAGAAATAACCGGGCGCCAGGTTGAAGCCGCTGCCGGTATCTTTGGCCACGGCCGGAACCAGCAACTGGGCCGCCCCATCGGCAAAGGTAGCTGCAGTGCGGGTCAGCAGCTCATAGACGTTGCCGTTGATCGCGATCGACTGCACCCGAGTACCGGCCGGCACTTCGAGCGTGCCGGCGATCGCGCTACGGGTAAACAGCAAAAGCCCTTCGGCTTTGGTGGGTGGCTTGCGGGTGACGTTGACGGCCCAGGCCAGCATGTCCAGCCAGCCATCGTTCGCGGTCTTGACGAAGAAGTTCGGCAGCACGGTGGCCACCAGGAACTCGATCAGCCACATCACTGGCTTGGTCACCAGGGCGGTGACGACCCGCCAGAACGGCGACCAGGCGCTGGTGTTGCTCAGTTTGCTGCCCTGGGCGACCACTTCGGCCTCCCAGGCCTGGCGCAGTTTCGCCTCGGTGGTCGGGATGCCGGCATCGGCCAGCGCTTGCTTGAAATCTACGTCGCTCACAACACCACCTCGACGGCTCCGAATGCTACGGTTTTTGCGGTGACCAGGTACTGGCCAGGGGATTGGGTGATGATCCGGACGGTGCCCGGTACCAGGCGCTCATCGGTCTCCACCAGCAGCTCCAGCTGCTGGATGCAGTCGGCCTGGCGAAAGCGATCGCGCTCGGCGACCAGCGTCACCAACAGGCCGCTCTCGCGGATCATGTGGGCAATGTCCTGGGCGATGCTGGCCCGGTCCTCGACCAGTACGGGCTGGTTGGACGGGTCCAGGGTCAGGTCGTTGTTGGTGATCAGCAGGTCGATATAGAGGCTCATCCGGCCACCCCCATGCTGATCATGTTTTCCAGCTCCAGCGGGGTCATGGGCTTAGCCGTGTGGATCTCGACCTTCTCCACGTGGGTGCCCTTGTTCTGGGTTTGAGTGGTGTTCTGGATGGTCTTGAGCAGACCGCCTTGGGGCACCGCTGTCGGCCGATTCGGCGAGAGGCTGCCCACGCTGCTGTTCATCGACTCCTTGGCCGCCATGGCGCGATCACCACCGTCAGGCAGCGAATCGGCCAGGCTGCCCAGGCGCGCGTTGATGTTCACGCCGGGGATTTTGTTCAGCATCTCGATCAGGCCATTGATCGCGCTCTGGAAGATCGAGGCGATGCCGTCCCAAGCAGCCTTGGCCATGCCAGCCCAGCCGCCCATGCTGCCGAACCAGTCCGACACGGCCTGCAGCTGGTCGACCACCCACTGGAACGCCGCCGTGTTCATCAGCGCGGTGGTCCAATCGTCCCAGTAGTAAATGGCGGCAGCCACGGCGGCGACCAGGGCGACAACGCCAAGGACAATCAACAGGACCGGGTTGGCCATTAATGCGCCGTTGGTGAGCCAGATCGCCGCCTGCCACAGGAGCATCGCGCCGCGCACCAGGCCCATCCAGGCGACCATCGCAATCAGCCCCACGGTGAAGGCCGTGATCATGACCACGTGATAGAGGAACATCGCGATACTTTTGAAACCGGTCCAGGTCAGCACCTTCCAGATGGTGAGCATGGACAGCCAGACCATCTTGCTGGCCCCCACGGTGAAGGTCAGCAACGCCATACCCGCGATCAGGCCGAGCACCGTCAGCACGGTGATACCGACCACCCGCGTGATGTTGGGGAACAGCTGCGTCCAGCGCAGCAGGGTTCCGGCGATCCCCGTCAGGCGCTCCATCAGTGGTGCAAGCATCGGAATCAACGCCTGGCCGAAGACGATGCGCAGTGCCTGCACCGCCGCGCCAAACTGCTGCCACGGGTCCACCATGGCCTTGGCCATCCGTTCGGCATTCTCCAAGCCGCGGACTTTCCCCAGCTGGTCGATACCATTACGCAGCCGGTCAGTGTCCTTGGCCAGGGCGCCGATCACCTGCGCGCCCTCCCCGCCAAACGCCTCCATCAGCTTGGCGCCGGCGGATGCGCTGGTAAGGTCGCCATACTTGCCTTCCAACTTGGCCAGGATGTCCAGCATCGGCAGGACCTTGCCCTGTTGGTCGGTGAACTTCATGCCCAGCTTTTCGGAGGCCGCACCGATGTTCTCGAAGAACGCCTTGTAGCGGCCGCCGGCATCGCCGCCTTCCATGGTGCTGCTGAGCGAACCGATCACCGCCATCTGCTCGGCCAGGTCCACGCCGGCGGTGGTGGCGATCGCGCCGACTTCCTTGAAGGCGTCCTTCAACTGGGCGCCATCGGTGCGGAACAGCTGCACCGCCAGCGCTGTTTGACCACCCAGCTTCTCCACCCAGGTGTTCTTGCCCATGGCATCGGCCTGGGTCTTCTGCAGGTTGTAAAGGGTGCCGACGTAGTCGCTCATGGTGTCGGCGTCGGATTTGGTGGCCTTGGCCAGCAGGTTGCTGGTGTTGGTGAACACCGCCAACTGGTTACCGGCCAGGCCCTTGATCGCGCCATCGATCTTGTACGCCGAGGCGACGAAGGCCTGGGCGTTCTCACCGTAGTCCACGGAAAACTGCAGGGACTTCTCCTGCAGCGAAGTCAGCGCGTCCTCGGCCACGCCCAGGGAGCGAACCTCGCCCAGGGCGCGATTCATCTCCAGGGCCGGCGCCAATGATTCAGTGATGCCCGTGGCCGCGCCCCAAACACCGGCTAGGCCGACGCCCATCTGCTTGATGTTCTCCTCGCTCTGCTCCGCGAGTTCGGAAAAGCTCATCTTCACCCTGGCCAACGGCGCAGTGACCTTGTCGGTCAGGGCAAGGATGAAATCGAGTCGAGAGCTGCGGTCTGCCATGGTTCTCTATCCGTTAAACGCATGGGCAATGCCGTTGGCGACGGCGATCTCCATGCGTTTCCAGTGTTCGTCTTCCAACCACTTGGCCGTGCCCATGTTTTCGATCGTGGGCTCTGCACCAGGTAGCCAGCGGTTGGTCAGGGCCATCAATTGGCCCAGGCCGTCTTCCGTCAGGCGTTCAGCGTGGCTGAGCGCTTTTTTACGAGGACTTCGACGTTAGGGGCGTACTCCTCCATAAGCGCACCCGCCAACTGCATGGTCATGACCGGGTTTTTCAGCGCTTCCTTGAGGGCGGTGCGCTCGTCCTGGGCCACGGTGTTGACCAGGAGGTTGTGCGAGGGCGAGACCTTGTTGCTGGCGGTCATGCTGTTGAAGTACTTGGTCACGTCCTGCGGGGTCAGGGTGAAGTTGAATTCCTGCTCGCCCACTTCCAGGGTGATTTCGCTGCGTTCAGTCATGGCTGTTGTTCCATTGGTTCAGGTTTAAAGGGGTCCACAGCGGCTATCGCTGGCAGACCTTGAGAATGTGGTCCTGCAGACCCAGCACCATGGATTTGGTCAGGGCGAGCTGGTTTCGGAGGGTGAAATAATCCGATCGAGCGTCTGCTGCGAGTTCGGCGGTTCCTGCATCAGCCACGCGGCCGGCGCCGGAGTCGGTGGGCACTGCGGCTGGGCAGGTGGCTTTAACGAGCAGCCGCTGACGGCCATCGTCAACATCGCGCTGCAGGCGAAGGTTCTTGTCTTTCGCATCGTTCAGTTCCTGGGTTCGCTGTTGGTCGATGGCATCGCGGGTGGCCAACATCTCGCCGCTGACCTTGGCGGCCTCGCGCAGTCCGGTCAGTTCGTACTGGGCGGTGTCGCGCTCGCGGCGCGCTGCGTCGCGCTGGTCGACCACCAGGTCGAAACCGACCCAAGCCAATAGCCCGACCAGGAGCACGAAAAGCGCCAGGCGCACGGGGGAAATAGTCATTGGCTGCAAAGCCTCGCTTCGGCGCGCCGGCGCGCATGCAGGCCCGGGACAAAGTGCTTGCGGCCTTGCTCGTCGGTCACATACGACCAGACCGGGGTTTTGCCATCTGGGGCCCAGGCCAAGGCCTTGCAGCCTTCAGCAATGCGTCCCGCGTTGATCAGTCCGACGGCCCGACTGGCGCAGGTACTGACATAGCCGAAGTTGTGGCCATGACTGCTTAGCGCATCGAAGGTGTTCTGGCCGATCTGCTGGTTGGTCAGGCAGTCGGCGAGCTGCAGCTGGCCCTTCTGGACCACCAGGCGCTCGACTTCCTCGCAACGCTCGTTCGACCAGTAGTCACCGACCACGACCGGATACGGGCTGGTGTGGCGGGTGATGCCCTTGCAGACCGTGGGCAGACCCCTGGCCAGCTTGTCGGCGTACACAGTGTTCTGGCCATTACCCTCCCAGGTGCCGAGAAACGGCATCAGCGTGGCGCTGGCCAGAACGAGGGTGCCGGCGGCAATCTTGTTACGCAGGTTCATGGGAACAGCACCCGCAGCACGGTCGGGCCGATCAGCTGCAGGACCGCCCAGAGTGTGCTGGCGACCGCCAGGCTCCAGGTGATCTTGGTGCCAATGCCCGATACCACAGAGGTCAGTTTCTGCTGGCCAGCGTTGAGCTCAGCCAGTTGGCCCGACATGTGTTCGAACTGCTGCTCAAGCTTCGTGACCCGGATCGGCACCGACTCGTGCCGGTTCTCCATCTGATCCAGGCGATGCTTCATGACGGCCATGTCCTGCAGCACACTCAGGCGGCTAGGATCGACGTTGTCACCAAGAGGCGGTTGGATGGGGTTCGGCCACATGTTCGGGAGGTCGTTCATCGACGTTGTCCTGCTTCGGCAAGGGTCTGGCACGGCACACAGCGGGTCATACCGCCGAGCGCCTGGCGCTCTTGTGGGATTAGTTCATCGCAATCCAGGCAAAGGACGCGGCTTGGCCCTGCCGGGCGCAGCTGGGCGCGTTGGGCTTCAATCACGCGCTCGCGCTCCAGCTCCTCGATCGCCTTGGCACGGTCAAGCCAGTCCGTCATCAGCTCAGCCCCTCAGTCTCGGTAGAGTCGAGATAAGGCACGCCATTGATGTGGACGAAGTCCGGGCTGGTGACGTCGAACGGCACCTTGTGCTTGGACGTCTCCCCACCTTTGGAGTCGATGTTGAGCAGGCTCGATACGCGCAACTTGCAGCCGAAAGCCTCCACACGCAGTTCATCCACCGGGGTCTTGGCGAAGAACACCATGTCGAACGTCCCCAGCGCCCGGAAACTGCCGGCAGTGCGCGCAGCGTCGATCAGCAGGTTGAAGTTGGTGGTGTCGAATTCCATCTCGCCGCCGGCGGCGACGTCGCCGTCCACGTGCCCATTGGGCACACCTCGCGATTGCGCCACGGCGGTGTTGTCGGTGATATCCAGGGTGCAGGTTTGAACGTGAATCAAGCTGTCGCCCAGGTTCACGTCGAAGTTTTTGCCGCCAATGCGTGCAGACATGCGGGATTACTCCGAATCGTCGGTGGAAAGGTCGAGGGCGATGTTGGCCGTCAGATCCTTGGGGCAGTTGTGCGGTCGCAGCGTGATGTAGGCCTCGATCTTGGTCTTGCTCTGCCAGACCAGGACAATGTCGCCGTCCTTGGGTGGCTGGATCTCGCCGGGGAACTGCTGGCCTGCGAAAGTCACCGACTTGGCCATGGCCCGCAGTGGTGCCATCAGCGCGTTGGTGTTGGCGGCCATGCTGTTGGCGGTGTTGTTCAGGCGGCGATCACCCACCCGCTGGATCAGCAGGATCCGCACCTTTCGCGCCGCCTTGTCGGCCAGGCGCAGGTACTCGACCACCTGGTAGTCGCTGCCCGGGGCATCGAGCATGTTGGCGTCGGCCCAGAACACGCCGGGGTAGTCCGAATAGGTCTGGGTGACCGAAAAGCGTGCAGTGTCCAGCTCGGCACGGATCGCCGAGGGCAGCGGGATCGATTCGGAGTCGACCGGAACGGCGCCCAGGCCGAGCACCGCACCGGTGGCCACCCGCATGGGGCTGTCGGCAATGCTGACGGCCGCGTTGGCCAGGCGGCCGGCCAGCACGCCCTGGTCGTTACCGTGCAGCAGCGGCACGACACACACACGCGGTGCCGCGATGCTGTCGGTGATCTGGCGTTGCTCAGCCAGGTACTGCGCCCAGGTCTGCACCAGCTGGATGCCGGCCGTGGCTGCGATCACAAAGGCACGCCGGCCGTAGGTGTTGTTCAGCGCAATGGCCGCGTCGTGCATGGCAGTCAGCTCGGCGCCGGCGGTCACCGGTTTGGTGATGACGATCGCCTCCACCGAATAGCCTTGCTGCTGCGCGAGGGTCAGTGCGTCTTGCCAGTTGCCATCGGCCGCGATCGGCGCTGCCAGGCAGGCCCAGCGGTCGCCACCATTGGCACGGGCAGCGGTGACCTGGGTTTTCAGGCTGCTGTCTGGAATGCCCAGCTGGACGGCAAGGTCGCTCTGGGTGTTCAGCGGAATGAGCTGGCCGACGCTTTTGGCGCCTGGCCCGATGAAGAGGAAATAGCGCTCGATCTCGGTTACGGCACCCTGGCCGAGGTTGAGATTGTTGACGCTGACTTTGCCGAGTGCCATGCAGTGCCTCGCTAGCGGGGTGAGTTGAGGATTTGTTGCAGCACCTGGTTGAGCAGCAGACTGGTGTCGCGCTCGGTGCTTGCGCCGAGGAACTGGCGTTTGGGCAGGGTGATTTCCCAGCTTTGCTTGCCGGTTGGTTCGGAGTTTTCTTCGCTGAGGATGCGGATCAGCAGGCCGGCCTGGGCGTAGTTCACATGCTCCAGGATCCAGGCCACCGGGGGCCGGCTCAGGCTCTTCTTGCCCGCTTGGCGCACCTTGAAGCCCAACCGACGCAGGCGCTTGGCCTGCTTTTCGGTAGCGGCCAGGCCTTCAGGCACCCGGCTCCAGCGCTTCATCTGAGCAGCGGTGCGGCGTTCGGAGGTGCCGTTATGCTGCTGGGCAGCGACCCAACTGGTCAGCGCATTGCGCCAACCCAGGACAGCCTGGTCAGGCGTCACGCTGGTGACCTGCAGCAGCTTGCCCAGGCCCGCTTCCATCTTCTTCTTGCCCCTCTCCGGATTCTTGCGAGGTTCGAAGGGCGAGCCGTCCAGGTTCTGCTGGTTGCGGATGTTCTGGCGGCTCATGGTGCGTACGCGCTTGCTGACGTTGTTCAGCAGCCGCCGGCGCAATCGCGGCGGCAGGCTGAGCAATGCCAGTTGCTCGCGCACGCCCAGTTGGCCGCGCACATCCAGGTCAAAGGTGCTACGCGCCATGGGTGGCCACCTCGCCCTGCTCCGCGACCCAGAGGTCAAACGGGATGAATGACCAGGTGGTGTCGAACGCCTCGATCTCGCCGGCCGGATCTTCGGCGAGATACTGCGGTTCAACGAATTCCAGGGTGATTTCGACGTCGGACAGGTCTTGGTCGAGCATCTCGATGGCGAACGCCGGAGCGGCCAGATCCTCATCGCGATCGGGGTCATGGCTGGCCAGCCAACTGCCCACCAATGCCATCAGGCGGCCGGGGTGATCGGCGAAGCGCTCCATGATGATGACGGCGCGATAGCGCATATCACCCATGTGCAGGCCGGCAAGGTCCGGCTTCCAGATCAGCTCCAGGTTGACCTGATCGGTGAAGCTGTCGAGCTGCTCAGACAGTACCAGTTGGCGCTCGATCAGGAAGGTGGTAAGGGCGCGCAGCTTGTTCATAGCAGCTCCGCCGTGATGCGGCCACGGCCCTGCAGCGTACGGACGGCCTGCTGACTGAAGGCCAGGAAGGTTTCCTTGCGCTCGGGCTCTTCCTTGCCGGTATTCTCGGCAATCTCCCGGCGGGTGACGGTGGCGAACTGGGGCAGCAGGCTGGCTTTGGCGCGGCAATACACGGCGCGCTTGTACGTCGCTACGTGAAATCTGTGCAGCGGCAGCACCGTAAGGTCTGCAGATTCCACGGAGGAGACGCCCAGCGATTGCCAGTAGGCTTTGCGTTTGGCTAGATCCTGGTTGACCTCAGTCATGGCCGTATTCAGATCAGCGCCCAGCAGCTCGACCAGGTATTCCGCCGGCAGGCGGTACCCCTTCTGGAACTCGGACACGGAGAGGTCCGGCCAGAAGCCGTCATTCTCAATTGCCTGCTCCACAAAGGTGGTGGGTTTCCCGGAAAAGCTCATTGCTGGGCACTCGAATAGGGGCGGGAAAACTGTTTCAGTGGGTCAGGCCATAAATGGTTGGCTCACATCCACAGTTTCTCGCCGGGGGGGGTAGTCAGTTATTCGGTGGCCGGTTTGGCCTGTTGTTTTTTCAGTGCACGCAGGCAGTTTTCGATGCGGGTATCCACGCCGGCCTTCGGATACAGCTCAATGGCGCGCTTAAAGTGCTTGAGCGCGGTTTCCCACTCATTGGCCTCCATGGCGCGGATGCCGATCAACTTGTGGTACTTGGCCGGGATCTGTTCGGTCAGCTGCCATTCACCATCTACACGGGGCAACAGATCGGACAGGTAGGGTTCAGGGCTGCGCTTTGCTTGGTACTCGACCATGGCCCACTCGATCATCGCGTCAGCCACAAAAGTCGGAATATCGCGCTTGAAGCGCTCCGGCATGATCTGACCCTGCTCCATCGCATAGTCGGCCAGCTCCAGGCCGTCTTCGAACTGGGCGGTGTCAAACAGCCAGACCATCACCTGCACCAGGACGCGGTTCGGAAAGTTCAGCCCCGACTCGCAATAGCGCTGCACGTACTCCTGGTACTTGGGCAGCAGCTCGTCACGTTTGAGTGACTGGCGACCGGCCAGGCCCTTGATGGCGCTCAGGCGCTCCAGGTCCTGGTCCAGCGCCGCTTCCTGCAGCAGCAGGTGCTTGCGGGCATTGGCCGGGCTGCTCAGCGCCTCGGCCGGGGAGTACGCCACGCCTGCAGCGACGGAGAGAGCCGCTACTGCTGCGACGCCCATGGCCAGGGTCCGGCGCTTGTGCGCCAGGGCCAGGCTCACGGCACCAGCTCCACGTTCTCGGTCAGGGCGATCTTTTCCAGCTGCTCGATCACATAGCCTTCATTGCGGCTGTTGTAATCCTCGACGCGGGAGCGTTTCGGGTTGTCGACCGTCTGCTTACGCCAGCTGGTTTCCTGGAAATAGATCGACAGGTTGTCCCAGCTGGTGACCAGCACGGCGTTGACCGGGAAGTTCGGCACGCTGAACGCCGGCAGACCACCGTAGGTCGCGATGACCTGGGCGTTCTCGATCCGCTCTTTCTCGGTCGGGGTGTCGCCCTGTTTGGTGTACAGCTTGGCCTTATCAGCAGCCAACAGGTCGGAGCCAATGATCGCGACCAGATCACCGTCCTCGCGCAGGATTTCATCGACCATCTGCTTGGTGTCGTGCACCAGGGCGTCGAGGTTGGCGTAATCGCCACCCACACCGAGGGTTACCTTGCCGACGACAGCGCCTTCCTTGAGCACCTGTTGCGGGGCCTGCTCGCGCAGTTGCTGCAGCCAACCCTTGTTCACGTCCTGCAGCTTGGGGTTTGCTACCAGATCGGTCTGGGTTGCTGCACTGGTACCGTGGAAGCCGATAACAATACGGTCCTGGGCGATACGCTTCTGCACAGCGGCGGAATAGCGATCCTTGAAGTCCGGAAACTTCGCCCAGGCGTCGATCTTGGCGTACGGCAGGCCCACGTCCGACTGGGTATCCGCCAGCTCGTAAGTGGTGTTTTCCAGTGCCGACGCATCCTTGGCTTCGCGGTCGGTGGTCTTGGTGTTGGTCCGGCCAGTGACCGGGCCATTGACACCGTTGAACACTTTTTCGCCCTTGATCTCACTGACCGGAACGACGTTGATTCGCTCCAGGAAGTCAGCCTTGGCGGTGATCGCGTCGTTCAGCTCTTGAGCGATCGTCGGCTCCACGCTGAACATGCGGCGGGCACTTTCAACACCGTAAGTTTCGGCGATCGAGTCCTGCAGGTCGGCATACTGTTGGGCGCCCTTGGCGCTTAGTGGCTGAGCCATGTCAGAGCACCCGCTTCTTGCCAGGGACTACCGGGCCGGGGTTACGCGGCAACTGGCGACCGTTGGTGGTGTTCTGCAGCGCGGTGAATTGCTTCTGCAGGGCCGTCATGCTGGCCAGCAGGGCCTTGTTCGTAGCACCACCTTTGCGGCTGAACTCTCGTTCCTCTTCGGCGGTGGTCACAATGCCGTCGACGGCTGCTTGCACGTCATCGATCGGCTCGGCGTCAGGCTCTGGAGCCTCGTCAGCGACGGGCTCAATCACTGCCTGAATGCCAGCGGCGACAATCAGCAGTTGAGCCAGCAGGGCTTTCAAGGCCGTAGCTGTAGCTTCATCCATTGGGGGTTTGCTCTCTGTTGAGGTTTGCGGGGGGACTTCGGTAGGGCTTTCTTCAAGGCCGAAGCGCTTGAACAACCCGGTGAACGCGGAGATCAGCTTGCTTAACTCGCCCTGGGGCTGGTCGTCACGCAGGGAACCCAACTCAACGGAGGCGGCGTAGTACGCGGCCTTGTGGGTTTTCTTCGAGAAGTAGAGTTCTTGGGTTCCCAGGCTGGCCGGCTCGTCGGTCACGGCCAGGCCGGTCAGGTAGGCTTTGCCACTGCCAGCGAAGTTCGGGGTGATCTCGATGCTGGTGAAAAGCTTCTGGCCCTGGTCGTTGAGGTACAGCAGGCGATCGTTGGGCTTCAACTGGGCTTCCAGAGCAATCTGCCCCGGCTCCAGGTCGTCGCCCTCTTCAGCCAAACGCACGGCATATACGGTGCCGTGGGAGCCATTCCAGCGTTCGTGGTCACACCAGATCACAGCGGTGTATTTACCCGGCTTGTAGGTCTCAGCGATGTCGCGCAGTTCCTGGGGAAGGATCTCGCGACCATCAGCGGTGGTGCCGCTGGTGGCGACACGTTTCCAGAACGAAACAAGGGAACGGGGCATGGGCGATAACTGCGCTCAATCGGTGATTTGAGCCGCCACGATAGGGAGCCATGGACAGCCCAACAATCAGTTAACTTTTGCCCCTCCCCTGCTTCCAGTATCGAGGATAAACGAGGAATTTAACCTCGCGTTTCCGGCGTTTTCGCCGCATAGACTGCGGCCCATGCTCTACTCAACCGAAGTAAAAGAAGCCGCTAAACGTCTGTTTCTACGCCGCTGCAAGGCGAAGGAAATTCAGGCGCAACTCAACCTGCCTAACATCCGGATCGTCTACTACTGGATTCGCCAGGGCGGTTGGGAAGACATGCTGTCGGATGAAGAACCGCTGACCGCGATCGGCCGGCGTATCACCCTGCTCCTGGACAAGACCACAAGCCTGAGCAAGGACGATCTGAACGAGCTGGACCGGCTGACCACCATTCGCGAACGGCTTCTTAAACAAGCCGCCAAGCCATCGCTGGCCCCAAACGTAGACGAACCGGCAGAGCCCCAGGAGCGACGTCAGGGCTCACGTGGGGGGCGCTCCGGTCGTAGGGACAATGGCGACAAGAAGCGGGAAAAGAAGGCAAAGAACGATATCAGCGGCCTGACCGAAGTGGACTTCCTGGATAAGTTCATCTCCAAGATGTACCGCTATCAGCAGGAACTGTTCGCGGCCAAGCAAAACCCGCTGACCTGCCGGATCCGCAACATCCTCAAAAGTCGCCAGGTCGGCCTGACCTACTATTTCGCCGGCGAAGCCTTCATGGACGCGGTGCTGACCGGCGACAACCAGGTGTTCCTGTCGGCCAGCCGCTCGCAATCGGAGATTTTCCGCAGCTACATCATCCAGTTTGCCCAGCAGTGGTTTGGCATCGAGCTGACCGGCAACCCCATAACCCTCAGCAACGGCGCCGAACTGCGCTTCCTCAGCACCAACAGCAGTACCGCCCAGGGCTACCACGGCCACGTCTATGTGGACGAATACTTCTGGATCCGCGATTTCGAAAAGCTCAGCACCGTGGCCAGCGCCATGGGCACCCACAAGAAGTGGCGCAAAACCTACTTCTCGACACCCAGTGCGGTGTCACACCAGGCCTATCCGTTCTGGTCCGGCGAAGAGTTTCGCAACAGCAAGCGCGGCAAAAAGGTCGGAGGCACCTGGCCTGTCGAAGCGGCGTACACCCAGGGCGCGCTGTGTCCGGATGGCCAATGGCGTAAGACCATCACCATCCAGGATGCCATCGACGGGGGCTGCGACCTGTTCGACCTCGAGCAGCTGCAGCTGGAATACGACGAGGACAAGTTCCAGCAGCTGTTCTATTGCAAGTTCATTGACAGTTCGCAGAGCGCGTTCGGCCTGAAAGACCTGGAGCGCTGCTACTCCGACCTGACGTTGTGGGAGGACTACAAGCCCGACGATGACCGCCCCTATGGCAACAGCCCCGTCTGGATCGGCTACGACCCCAGCCGCACTCGCGATGACGCCACTTGCGTGGTCATTGCCCCTCCACTCGAAGCTGGAGCGAAGTTCCGCATCCTGGAGAAGCACAGCTGGCGGGGACAATCGTTCAAGTACCAGGCCGAGCAGGTCAAGAAACTCACCGAGCGCTTCAACGTGCAGCACATCGGCATCGATACCACCGGCATTGGGTATGGGGTGTTCGACCTGGTGCGCGACTTCTACCCACGGACAACATCGATTCACTACAGCCTGGAAACGAAAAACACGTTGGTTCTCAAGGCGCAGGACACGATCCAGGGAAGCCGCATCGAGTGGGATGCCGGTTGGACCGATGTTGCCCAGGCGTTCCTGACCATCAAGCGCGGTACCACCGGCAGCGGCCAGATCACCTACAGCGCTTCGCGCACCGAAGCCACCGGCCACGCCGATATTGCCTGGGCAATCATGCACGCCCTGGCCAACGAACCCTTGAACACGAACAAGCGGCGCCGGAGCCGCTACATCACGAGCGGAACCCATGCCCAACCGACGCAAAAAGCCCCAGGTCAATCAGCAGCCACGTCAGCAACAGCCAATGCGCACGTTCACCTTCGGGGAACCAGAACAAGTGCTCAGTGGCAACATCGGCGAGTACGTGGGGGTGTTTCCCAGCGACGACGGCGAGATCTACAAGCCGCCAGTGTCACGCACGGGCCTGGCCAAACTGTTGCGTGCCAACGCGCACCACGGCGCCATTCCGAAGTTCAAACGCAACTTGCTGCTGCGTGAGTTCATCCCTTCGGACGGCTGCAGCGCTCAGACCATGGGCCGCGCAGGTCTGGACTACATGGTGTTTGGCGAAGCGTACTTCTACCGGGATACCAACGCTTTCGGCCAAGTCCTGGAGCTGCAGCACCTTCCCGCAATCAACATGCGGGTCAAGGTAGGTGGCGGTTTCAGAATGCTGCTGCCGGACAACAAGTTTATGGACTTCGAACAGGACGAGATCGAGCACGTCATGGACTACGACGTAGAGCAGAACATATATGGCATTCCGGACTACTTGGGCGGCCTGCAGGCGCTACTGCTCAATGAAGCGGCCACCCTTTTCCGCCGGCGTTACTACAGCAACGGCGCACACGCGGGCTACATCTTCTACACCAACGACCCGGATCTGACCGAGGAGGACGAGGACAATCTGCGTGCCCAGATCAGCTCCAGCAAGGGTGTGGGTAACTTCCGTTCGATGTTCGTCAACATCCCCAACGGCAAGGAAAACGCCATTCAGATCATCCCGGTGGGCGACTTCCAGGCCAAAGACGAACTGGAAAAGGTGAAGAACATTACCCGCAACGATGTGATCGCCGCCTGGCGGATGAACCCGGCACTGGCCGGGATCATTCCCGAAAACAGCGCCGGCTTTGGCGATATCGAAAAGATCGATCGGGTCTACACCAGCAACGAGATCCGGCCGATCTGCCAGCTGTTTAACCAGCTCAACGACGCATTACGGAATGACAGGCGAATTGCCTGGAGAGAAGCACCAGTAGCAGGTGAAACAACTACATCTAGCGACTAGACCGGAGAATTCCACTACGTTTCATGGCATAATGGTGGCACACAGTTGCCCTGGGGAGGGACACATGCGGGTCTATTGCAGAGAGTGCGGATGCAAGGGGTTGAACAAGGGCAGTGATCATCTATCACGGGATTTCGTAAAAATTTACTACACCTGCAGCTCCGTACATTGCGGGCATAGATGGGTGTCTACCGTGACCTTTTCACATACAACGACACCGTCTTCCGAACAAGTTGATCGAATCATATTTGATCGTCTGAGAGAGCTACCCAAAGCGAAACAGCGGGAGATTTTCGCCCAGTTGGGCGCGGCATAGATAGGGCCTGAAACGCCGGCCACACAAGGGCCGGCGCACTCTTACATCAATAGAGCGGCTTGATGCTTTACAGGCAAATCAACTGGCTGCCGGTTCCTCTGGAATGGTCGCCAGTGCCTCGGTAAGGCGCCGAAGTTGCTTTCGGTCCTGCTCATTCAACTGACGGTAAAGCCCGACCAGACGACGTTCAATTTTCGAAAGAGCGTGCCATTCAAATTCAGTGATTCCCGCGCAGCCGCGCTCGTTGCTCGTGCGATCCAACATGCTTACTACTCCATAAAGTGCATTGCTGAATCGACGTTATCGGGGCGGGGACTGGCTTTAGAACCGGGGGGCGACGAATGTCGCACATGCTTTGTTACAAGTTAATTCGAACTTTTAGCTACGTCGTCCGCGATCGCCTGCAGGAAGCGACGCATAGATTTTTTGTCATCTGGCGGGAGGCTGCGGTACCGCCTGACCATCACTTCTTCATCCTCGCTCAACTCACCAACTTCGGCAGGAGTTCGGACCCCAGTGACAACGTAGAGGACGTCGAGACCCACGGCATGCAAGGCTTTCAAATAGCCAGTATCCGGGCGTCGCTCGTCTCGTTCATAGCTACCTTGAGTGTTCCGAGTTATGCCACCTATCTGAGCCATTTCCTCTTGTTTCAGACCCAATCGAGTCCTTTCCTCGCGCAAGCATTCGCCCGCACTCAATTCCGAGAATTCACTCGATGACAATTTTTTCAAACTTAAGCCCCTTTACAGGACAAATAAATTGGTCATAATCGGCGCTGTACGAACACGAACCCACACAAACGCACACGAGCGAACACTATGCCCGCCACCCTTACACCCGAGCAAGCCCGTGAGGCCCTGGACCACAAAGGAATGAGCATTGCGGAGTTCTGTCGCATTCACTCGCTGAATAAGAATTTGGTCAGCGACCTTTTGAACGGTCGTAAAAAAGGTCGCCGTGGGGAGGCACATCGCGCCGCGGTGTTGCTGGGGATCAAAGACGGCGTGATCGAACAGTAATGGCACCGGGCCACAGGGAAAAGCAGAACATGAAAAGTTCAGTTCTAAAAACTCGTCGACAAGTTGTCAGTGCAATTATTTGCGCCTACTCAGGTGGACGCGAATGTGCAGCGGCTCGCATTGGTCTTTCGCTCAAGAAGTTCGATAACCATGCCTATGAGAACAACAACAGCCGTCCGCTGACTGATGTACAGATCTATCAGCTCGAGCTCGAGGCAGGGACCACACATTTACCCGAATACATCGCAGCCATGTATGGCGGCATGTTTGTTCCCGTAGCCGAGCCTGATTCGCTGGATAACGTCGAAATGTACACCCGGTGCGTCCAGGCCGCAGCCAAGAAGGGCACCGTCGACCACCTCATTGCCGAGGCATTGAAAGACGAGATTATTAGCGAGGCCGAGGCTGAAGCGATCCTACATGCCGACTCGCTGCATCTGGCGGCCCGACATGCCGAGGTTCTCGCTGTTATCCAACTGCACGCTTCGAAGTCGGGGAAATCCAAATGAACAACGTCTCCACGGATATGGATTATCAGGACACCATTCGCGCTGCCGCACTGGCGTTCCTCGAGCGTCACCATGGCGAGCACCTGGGCGAACCGAGCCAGTTCATGGACCGGACGATCAATCACCTGATTGATAGCTTCGAAGTAGCGCACTCGCTGGCCGTGCACCTAACGTGCAAGGCCTTTATCGATCTCGCAGAAATACAAGTTCGCCAGCGCCTCGACCTCAAATCATGTGATGCAAGAAACGTAGTCATCACTGATCCCGTCCGAGGCTGCGCCTGGTCAGTACCGGTTCACCTGATCTATGAACACCTGATTGCTGCCGGCCACGGAACACGCATCACCCCCGCTACCTAACACCCCTTTACCAATGTCCTGAGCCTACTTGCCGTGGGTTTGGGTGAGCTTTGCCTGATGCCGAGGTTTCACATGGGAAACGCCGTAATTGTCACCACCACAATGCCTTCGGCCCAGGCCAAAGCGCTGCGAGCTGCCGTGCGTGCGCAGTACCTGATGAGCCTGAATGAACACTGGTACGCAGACGAATATCGCTTCGTCCCTGAGGACGTACGACACGAATTGATCCTCGAAAGATCCCCAGTGATGGCAGCCCAGAAAAGCCTGATGGCGGCCCTATCCCTCAGCCTTAAAGCAGTGAAATAAATATGAGAGACGATCTGCGTCACGACGTCCTGCAGCGCCTCGAGCACGACTACGGCCTGAAACACCGTACCGGTACCGACTACATGCGCGGTGGCGAATGCCCCAAGTGTCACAAGCGCGAGCTGTACTCCCGGCACGACAAACCATGGCTAGTGATCTGCGGCCGGTCGGAGAAGTGCGGCCACACCATGCACGTCAAAGAGATCTACGACGACCTGTTCGAAGACTGGAGCAAGCGCGCGCCGGCAACTGAAAACGAACCAACAGCTACAGCCCGTGCATACCTAGAGTTCCATCGCGGATTCAAATACGAGCTGATCGCGGGTTGGTTCACCCAGGAAGCCTACTACTCGGCCCAACACAACGCCGGCAGCGCGACCGTGCGCTTTGCCCTGGAAAAAGGTGGCTACTGGGAACGCCTGATCGACAAGCCTGCACGCTTCGGCAAGATGAAGGCACGCTTCGCACCAGGTGACAGTTATCGCGGCGTGTGGTGGTGCCCACCATGCGTCGACGTGCTCGAGGTGAAGGAGATCTGGATTGTCGAGGGCATCTTCGACGCCATTGCCCTGGTGCACCACAACATCGCCGCCGTTTCGGCAATGTCCTCTAACGCATTCCCGGCCGAATCCCTGCAGGCGCTTGTGGCAGCTCGTTCGGGCAATCTGCCGAAACTGGTCTGGGCGCTGGATAACGAACCAGGCGCACACGCTTACACGAAGCGCTGGGTCCGCATGGCCCGTGAATTGGGCTTTACATGCGAAGCGGCACAGATCCCCCAGCGGGACAACCGCAAGATCGACTGGAACGATCTGCACCAGCGTTGGCAGTTCCTGGACGAAGGCGAGAAGCGAGATGCTCAGTTCGACAAGGACATCACCATTGCGCGCCACAACGGCGCCCTGCTGATCGCCGAGAACGCCACCGAAAAGGCCTTGGTGATGTTCGACTGGAAGCGCCGCAGCGAATTCCACCTGGAGTTCGGAAACCGCCTGTACTGGTTCAAGATGGACCTGGAAAAGTACAACAAGGCAATGCGGGAACTCGAGGACAGCGAGCACCAAGAAGACCAGTTGCTAAACGACAAACAGATGCGAGCCAAGGCCATGCAGCAGTGCGGCGCGCTGCAGCGCATTGCCACCTGCAACCCCAAGGCCCTGTACTACCAGGAGAACAAGCTCACCGACGAGTCCTGGTACTACTTCCGGATCACGTTCGCCCACGATGCGGCGCCGATCAAGAACACCTTCACCAGTTCGCAGATCGCCTCGTCTGCTGAGTTCAAGAAGCGCCTGCTCGGCATTGCCCCGGGCGGGATGTTCACCGGCACTACCCAGCAGCTGGACGCCTTCATTGAGCAGCAAACCGACGCCCTCAAGACCGTGCAGACCATCGACTTCACCGGCTACACCCGTGAGCACGGCGCGTACGTCTACGGCGACGTGGCGGTGCGCGACGGCAAGGTGTTCAAGCTGAACGAGGAAGATTTCTTCGACATGGATCGGTTGAGCATCAAAACCCTCAGCCAGTCGGTAATCCTCAACCTGAACACAGACCTACAGAAGTTCGACACCGAGTGGCTGGAGATCATCTGGGAATGTTTCGGCGCCAAAGGCCTGGTCGCACTCGCCTTCTGGTTCGGTTCGCTGTTCGCCGAGCAGATCCGGCAGCACCAGAAAAGCTACCCCTTCATGGAAATCATCGGTGAGCCAGGCGCCGGTAAGTCCACGCTGATCGAGTTCCTATGGAAGCTCTGCGGTCGTATCGACTACGAGGGTTTCGACCCAACCAAGGGCACCCCAGTTGCTCGAGCACGTAACTTCGCCCAGGTTGGCAATCTGCCGGTGGTGCTGATCGAATCGGAGCGGGAAAAGACCGATGGCAGCCAAACCAAACAGTACGACTGGGACGAACTGAAAACCGCCTACAACGGCCGCAGCGTCCGCTCCACCGGTGTGAAGAACAACGGCAACGATACCCGCGAACCTCCTTTCCGTGGCGCTGTGGTCATCGGCCAGAACCACGCGGTGAACGCTTCCGAACCCATTCTGCAACGCCTAGTGCACATCGCCATGACGAAGGACGGGCAGACGCCGCAAACCAAATTGCTGGTGGAAAAGCTCGAACGTATGCCGGTCGACCGCGTTAGTGGGTTCCTGGTCAAGTCCACCATGAAGGAAAGCATGGTGATGGAGACCGTCCGCGAAAAGGGGCCCAAATACGAACAGCAGCTGCTGGCCCTACCCGAGATCCGCACCGTCCGGATCGCGAAGAATCACGCCCAGCTGCACGCCTTGGTCGACGCCCTGGTGCACGTTATCCCGCTGAAAAAGCACCAAGTGGAAGCGGCTCACACCGAGATTCAGAACATGGCCAAGGACCGCCAGCTGGCGATCAATGCTGATCACCCGATCGTCGTCGAGTTCTGGGAGCTGTACGAGTACTTGAACAGCACTGCAGGTGGGCTCAACCACTCCCGCAATGACGGCCTGATCGCGGTGAACCTCAACGACTTCGCCAAGGAAGCCGCAGAGAAACGCCAGAAAGTCCCGGACCTGACTGAGCTCAAACGCCACCTTAAAACCAGCAAGTGCCCCAAGTTCGTGGAGACCAACAAAAACGTCTGCTCGGCATGGGATACCGATGCCGCCGACAAACCGAAAACCGTGCGGTGCTGGATATTCCAGGCCGCCTGATCGTCACCAATTGAGGGAAACACCTATGCATATCCAAGTCATCACCGGCGCCGGACGGGACGGAGCAACGAGACGACTGCGTTACGTGAAAGAGCTTCAGGACTGGTTCGGCGAAGCCAATAAAACCGTACACGCGGAAGCGTATGGCGCTGCGGGCCTGATCGAGATCCTTGAGGTACGTGCTGCGGATGGGCAGCGGGAAATTTTGGTGCTTGAGTGCAGCGTGGAACAGATCCAGGCCGCATTGGAATGGCAATCAGAGACAGACGAAGTAGTGGAGCTGGAGAACCTGGTGCTTCACCTGGTGCGAAAGATTCCGAGTGAACAGAGCGCCGGCTAAGCCGGAAATGAAGAGGTGTCGAGGAGTTGGCCCTCCCCGACACCAACTACTGAAAGGAGCAACACCATGCAAGCACAGCACCAAAGCAGCAGCGATCCGAAGGCTATCACATTGACCGGCGAAGGCGCACAAGCGGCGCGGCATCTGATGGCTATCCGGATCGTCGGAACAGCTTTGTTCGACTACCAGGTGCGGAAAACTCCCGATGCGCGGATCCGCCTCGAATGCCTTACCACTATGGCTCATGCCCAAGGCGACCTGAGCGAGCTCGACGCGCTTGTCGTAGCCCAGGTACTCGCCAACCCGATGACCACCACCAAGCAGCTGCAGGACCGAAATCATGTCTGAGCAAACTAATATCAAGCGCTTCAAAGTGAGTGAATCCTGGAAAGACTACGAGGTGCTGCTCGAGGTCAACCTCGATGTGTTGACGCCTGACCGGGCAGCAATGATCAACAACTATCTTTCCAACGAGCAAACCAGGCTGATGGATGAAGGCGGTGATGTCATACGCGTCGCGATCCGACTGGCCGGCTCTACCATGATCAGGATCATGCTCGAGCAAGGCGGAGCAGGTTTCACCCCGACTTTCAAAAACGTGTTCGGTGAAAACCCGGGGGCCAGCTGGACCCATGACCTGCACAGCGCCGAGGGTTTTGGAGGCTGCGAGGCGGACGAGCAACCATACGGCTGGTGCGGCATGCGGGTGATCGGCGCCGAAGTGGACGTGCCTGGTTATTACGAAGTCGAACTGACTGAATTAACAGTCGCGAAGGAAGCCTGACCATGTCGGCAGCAGGAAGAATCCGGTCCAGGCGTTTTTGGACCACCCACGAAGTCGCACTGCTTGAGAACCTTTATCCAGATCTCGCCACCGTCGACGTCGCGGCTCGCCTCGATCGGCCCCTGAGTGCTGTACATAGCAAAGCAAAGGCTCTTGGAGTGAAGAAAAATCAGACGTTTTGGGCTAGCCCACTCTCAGGCCGATTCGATGGTGTGCGAGGCCAAGCCACACGGTTTCAGAAGCGAAAGGGGGGAAAGTGTGAGTAAGTTGGATCGTTTCATGCGGGAAAGGGATGTCCTCGAGGTCACATCCCTCCCCCGGTGTCAGGATAGTTGTCGCCTCTCCGGTTTTTCCTGAAAAAGCATATCGGGGGCGGAAAGAGACTGGTCGTGCCGTACTATTCACCTGAACGCAAAGCCGCATTGCTGAAGATGCTGCTTC
>NZ_JAAAMT010000052.1 GCF_009905435.1 Pseudomonas sp. R5(2019) | reverse complement strand
GGATGCCGTGGTGGACCATGCGCACCGGCCGCCAGCCACGATTGAGGTCTTCTCGGGGATGGCCTTCCAGATAAAAAGAGATTCCGGGCTGCAGGCGCGGGTCGTCGCCCTCGACGCAGGCCATGCGTGCATCGCGGCGATGGCCGCGCAGGCGGTTGGTCAGGATCGGCTTGGCGACCTCGTCGAATTTGTGCCGGCCGGGGTAGTCGTAGCGCTCGTAGCCACGGCCCTGGTGGTCGAGGTCGGAGCCCTCCAGGCTGTGTTGGTGGGTGTAATTCGGGTGCTGGAAGGTGTAATCGCGTTGGGTCTGGCGGGCGCTGCGCACGTTTTCGCTGTAGGCGAAGCGGCGCAGCGCCGGCTGCGGTTGATCGCCGCCGGGGCTGGGGTTGTAGCGCACCGGCTCATCGTCGAGGCGGCCGTGGATGAACAAGCGGTCGCTGTGGACCAGCTGGTGGCCCTCGGCGCTGTGGCGGAAGGAATAGAAGAAGCCTTCCTCGCGCAGGATCCGTTCGATGAAGTCGTAGTCCGTGTCGCCAGCCTGCACGCAGTACTCACGGGGTTTGCGTTCGAGAGTGACGCGTTGCTCGTAGTCCAGCGTGAGGCCGTGGGGCTTGAGCACGGCGTGGGCGATTTGCGGGACAGTCAGGGTCTGGAAGATGCGCCAGTCGGAACACAGCTTGAGCCGCGCTAGGCGCGGTTCAACCACGGCGCGGTAGCGGGTGCGCCTGAAGCCGGTGTCGCCTTGCACGAAGGACGACACTGCGCCATGGACAAAGCGCACTGGCGTCTGGCCATGCCAGAGGGTCAGCAACCCGGGGCGATCGAGGACCTGGCCGAAGTCGATGGCGGGGTTAGGGCTGGACAGCTCCAAAGCAAGCAGGAAGGTCTCGGACAACCCTTCCGTGAGGGTGAACTCGAGGACTTCAAAGTCGTGGCCGCCGTCGCCACCGAGGACGTCGAAGGTAAAGCGCAGATGGGATTGGGAAGGCATGACATTATTCCTGCAATTTCCAGTATTCCCCCGCACACATCGGGCGTGTACGGGGGAAATTCCGGATTTCGCGTTGCAAATGAGGACAGAGCGATCAGTTCGGTCTGAAGCATGTCTTCTCACGTTTGTTGCTGGATGCAGGACGATTCCGCTGGTAAAGATGGAAATCTCTGAAGATGACGGCTCACCACTGGTCAACCGTTCCCAACCAGATCTCCCGCGTCAACGCTCTGATCAAGGCGTTGGAATCGCGTTCGAACACGTCGCGCAAGCGTGCGGCTTCAACGATCAGCTCACCCTCTGAAAGGTTCTGCACCGCGGCTTCAAGCTGGGTGTCCAGAGACGCGCGCAACGCCTCGAAGCGTTCGGCATAGCGCACACGCAAGCGGTCGACCCAGAAGCCAAATTCGTATTGATCATCGTGGTCTCGCGTCAAGAGCGCATCCAGCCCTGAATCGATATCGGGAGTCAGGTTCACCAGCCGAACGCGCAGATTGTCGAGCCAGTCGGTGGTCAGCAATGACAGCTCATCCACCGCCCCATCCATGTACACCGCCTCATCAGGCGTCGGTGCCTGTGGCAGCGGGATCGCCGGGTCGGCCGCCATGTGTTGCAGTGTCCACTGATAGAGGGGCTCGAAGGTGTCCTCGTCGGCATCGGGTACGAGCGTATTGATCGCGTTGAAGACCTCGCTGCAGCGGGCGCGGTTTATCACTACAGCCAGCAGGCTTTCCGTTTGCAGGCGGGGGGTCGATGTTGCCATGGCGCGGTCGATATCAGCGGCGTGCTCAAGCACCAGTATCGAGTACTCAGCATGGGTTATCGCATATCCCCGCAAGGCAGGGTTGCTGTTCAGATGCTCCAGCACGCGCCAGAAACGTCGCAATGTGGTATCGGGGGCAATGCGGTAATCGACGGTGTCGACGATGTGGCGCAGGTTCTGTGTAAAGGCCAGGGGAGTGGTTTGACGCAGTTGTTGCCAGCTTGCGCGCTGGGCCTCGCTGGCGTTTTGCAGCAGCAGGCGGTACTCGGTTTGCGCCACCAGCAAATCGACGCCATGGGTGGTGTAGTAGTGCTCAATGCGGGCCAACGTGTCCGGGGTGAACGGGTTGTCCTCCAGGTTCATCGCCTGGCCAACCACAGGCGGTACCGAGAACCCGACCGGCAACGTCGTCAGTTGATTGGACGACAAATCGATCAGCTCGGCCCGCTGCAGCAGCGCCAGCCCCGCCGGCAACGCACTGAGGCTGCAATTGGCCAGGTCAACACCGCCGAGCAGGGGGAGGCGGGTCAGGTCAGGTGGGGTCAGCAGTGGGTTGTCTGACAAGACCAGCGCCGTGAGCTGCGGATAGGTTTCAAGCGTGGCCTGGGCCTGGGCATTCCATTCGATCCTGTTAGCGCTCAGATCGAGCAGGAACAGTGCCGGATTCAAGCCGCCGGGTATCGCTTCCAGCTCGCAGTCCGACACGATGAGCCGTTGCAGGTTTGGAAAGTGACGAACAAATGCCTCTGGTAGCCGGGTCAAGGGGTTGGCGGCCAGCGACAATTCCCGGACATGCGCCATGGAGGCCGAAAGTGCCGGGAAACTGGTCAAATCTTCGGTGGTCAGTTGCAAGTCATCAAAGTCCAGGCTTACCAGCATTTGGCCATCTGCCAAGGTGCGGGATGAAACCCATTGCCAGGCATCAACGATGCGCTCGCGTGCCTGCGGGTTCGTGGGGTTCCAGGTGTTCAATTCGTTGCGCAACCGAACCCGTTGCGCTTCCAGATCAGACAGGGCGCTTTGCGGGTCCGCCCAGAGATGGACAGCAGCGCTGGCCTCCTGCTCGGTGGCGCGCGGATAGAGTGCGCGAAAACGGCCGATCAAGGCTGCAACGGCGGGGGAGGGAGCATCTTCGTTGTACATGGTTGACTCCTGTGGGTAATGCCCCACAGGAAAACCGATCAGCACAGGCACGCGGTGGTAGCTATTTAGGGGGCATGATTGCCGGACACTGTTGCGAAGGCCCGTGACTGGCTAAGCTCAAACCTCTCCAACGCCCGCAGAGGTCTCACCATGCCCCAGCAATGGCCCGCCGCCGATATCGCCCGCACGATCCTCGAGGGCTTTGACGATTACCGTGAACATTTTCGCCGGATCACCGACGGGGCGCGGGAGCGGTTCGAGCGGGCGCAGTGGCAGGAGGCGCAGCACGCCTCGGCGGCGCGGATCAATCTGTACGAGGAGAAGGTCAGTGAAGTCAACGGTCGCCTGCACCAGGCTTTCGAGCCCGAGGTGCTGCTGGATGTGACGTTCTGGCCGTTGGTCAAGAGCGCCTATATCACCCTGATCGACCCGCGCCTTGACGATGAGTTGTCCGAGACCTGGTACAACTCGATCTTTTGCGGGCTGTTCAGCCACGACCTGATCAGCGATGGCTGCATGTTCATCCACACCACCCGGCCATCGTTGCGGGCTCACGAACGGGTGGCGCAAACTCGCCTGTACCGGCCCGAAGGTGCGCTGGCGAGCATGCTCAAGGCGATCTTTGCCGATTATTGCTTTGATGTGGCCTATGCCGATCTGGACGGCGACCTGCGGCGGCTGGAAGGCGAGTTGCGCGAAAACCTGCCCGATTGGGTCTGCAAGGACCCGGAGCTGCGCGTGGAGCTGTTCTCCTCGGTGCTTTACCGCAACAAGGGCGCTTATCTGGTTGGGCGAGTTTTCACCCTCGAAGAGCAATGGCCGCTGGTGATTCCGCTGCTGCACCGGGAAGGGCGCGGTATCCAGATCGATGCGCTGATCACCGACGAGGCCGAGGTCTCGATCATTTTTTCCTTCACTCGCTCGTACTTCATGGTCGAGGTGGCGGTACCCGCGGAGTTTGTCGGCTTTCTCAAGCGCATCCTGCCCGGCAAGCACATCGCCGAGCTGTACACCTCGATTGGCTTTTACAAACATGGCAAATCGGAATTCTACCGGGCGTTGATCAATCACCTGGCCAACACCGATGACCGCTTCATCATGGCGCCGGGCGTGCGCGGCATGGTGATGAGCGTGTTTACGCTGCCGGGTTTCACGACCGTGTTCAAGATCATCAAGGACCGCTTCGCGCCGTCCAAGAACGTCGACCGCTCGACGGTGATCGAGAAGTACCGACTGGTGAAGAGCGTCGATCGGGTCGGACGCATGGCTGATACCCAGGAGTTCTCCGATTTTCGCTTCCCCTTGGCCAAGTTCGAGCCTGAATGCCTGGCCGAGCTGCTGGAGGTGGCGGCGTCGACCGTGGAGCTTGAAGGCGACACGGTGCTGATCCGCCACTGCTGGACCGAACGGCGCATGACGCCGCTGAACCTGTACCTGGAAAACGCCAACGACCATCAGGTCCGTGAAGCGCTGCACGACTATGGCCTGGCGATCAAGCAACTGGCCGCTGCCAATATCTTTCCCGGCGATATGCTGTTGAAAAACTTCGGCGTGACCCGCCACGGTCGCGTGGTGTTCTACGATTACGACGAAATCTGTTATCTGACCGAGGCGAATTTCCGCAAGATCCCGCCACCGCGCTACCCCGAGGATGAGATGGCCTCCGAACCCTGGTATTCGATCGGGCCGCTGGATGTGTTTCCCGAGGAGTTTCCGCCGTTTCTATTTGCCGACAGCGGCCAGCGCCGGTTGTTCAGCCAGCTGCACGGCGAACTGTATGACGCCGACTACTGGAAAAGCCTGCAGGCGGCGATTCGTGCCGGCAAGATCATCGACGTATTCCCGTACCGGCGCAAGGCGCGCGACGACTGATGCCGCTCATGACTGGCTGACGGCTTCGAGGCACTTCAGTTCGCTGACATCCTGACGCACGTCGGCAAGTTTCTGTTCCAGATGCTGGCGTTGGGCCGGGCTGCTTAGCTGCATGACGTCCACCAGCATGCTGCGGACCGCGGCTTCGGTGCGGTTGTAGGCGAGGCGATATTCCGGGGTCCAGAGGCTTTCCCGGTCGCGCAGCAGCACTTCGATACGATGGGGGAATTCCGGGCTCTGGCGTTGCTCCACGGCCTTGGTGAATTGCGTCTGCCAATGGACGCGGTTAACGATCCACTGCCGGTGCTGCTCTCCGAGCGAGCGTGACCAAGCCTCGATGCGCTGGCGCTGGGCCGGGTTCAACTCGCCAAGCCAGGGTGTCAAGCGTCTTTCCATGCGCGCGACGCGGTTGCTGATCTGTTTGTCCAGGGGGATCTTCACGTGCTTTTCCTGACGTTTGCGGACATCGTCGGCGAACGCCTGGCGCATTTCCTCCACTTGTTGATCATCCAGCCCGCGCAACAATTCTACCGCCGAGGGCGTAATGGTTTGTACGACACGGGCGATGGCCTGTTTGGCCTCGGCGCTACGGGCCTGGATCTGCTGATCGGTGATTTGATCTTTGGTGACCATGTTGCGCACTCGGTCGAGCCAGGCGAGGTAGCCGGGCAACTGGGTCTGACAGTGCCAGCTCAGGTGAGTCTTGAGGCGTTCGTTGAGCCAGGATTTCTGCTCGCCGTTCATGTCCAGGTAGTCGCTGAGCGACCAGGGGATCAAGCGGTCGAGGTTGCGGTAGGTAAGGTCGATGCGGGTACACGACAGCAGCACCAAGCCTATCAGGGCAGCCATCAGCAGCAGTCGGACAGGTTGGAAAAGGCGGGCGCACATGAGCGAGTCCTTTCAGAAGCTTGCTTGTCTTTATAGAACAAGCGCGACCACCGGGGTTCCTCTCAAGACGAGCGCATCCGAACGAGGCGCGTTCGCTGTGACCGTTCGTCAGTTGCAATGAATGTTTCTGATGGTCGATCGGTTGAAAACGCTGCAACCGGGCGGTGCGAGCGGTTCAGGTGTAGAATGCGCGCCTCGCTTTGAGGATTTCGGACATGGCTTTAGTTGGGCGTTACAACAGTTTGCAAGTGGTGAAGCACACGGACTTCGGTCTGTACCTGGACGGCGGGGCGGACGGCGAAATCTTGCTGCCCAATCGCTATATTCCCAAGGACACGCCCACCGAGGTCGAGGACTGGCTGAATGTGTTCGTCTACCTGGACAGCGAAGACAAACTGATCGCCACCACCGAAAAGCCCAAGCTGCAGGTGGGTGAGTTTGCCAGCCTCAAGGTGATCGAGATCAACAGCATCGGCATCTTCCTGGACTGGGGCCTGCCCAAGGACCTGCTGCTGCCGTACTCCGAAGAAAAGCGCCAGATGAAAGCCGGCGAGTACTGCGTGGTGCATGCCTATATCGACAAGCGCACCCGCCGCATCACCGCCACGGCGCGGCTGGACCGCTACCTGGACAAGGTGCCGGCCAACTACAAGGTCGGTGAAGAAGTCGACTTGCTGGTGGTCGAAGAGACGCCCATGGGCTTCAAGGCAATCATCAACAACAAGCACTGGGGCCTGATCCACAAGAACGAAGTGTTCAAGTTCCTGCGTTCGGGCAAGCAGGAGAAGGGCTACATCAAGGAGCTGCGCAGCGACGGCAAGATCGCCCTGAGCCTGCAGCCGATCGGCCAGGCCGCTGTTGGCAGCCTTCACGACAAGATCATCGACAAGCTCAAGGCCAACAACGGCGTGCTGGCGGTCAGCGACAAGAGCGACCCGCAAGTGATCAGCGACCTGTTCGGGGTCAGCAAGGGCAACTTCAAGAAAGCCATCGGCGCCCTCTACAAGGACGGCAAGCTGGTCATCCACGCCGACCGCATCGAACTGGTCTGAAGCTCGATAGCTGAGGGTCAGGCCTGCAGGAACTGGGCGAATGAGGCACCGCTACCGGTTGGGCGCACGTCCTTGAGCCAGGCGTCGCGATCGGCGCTCAGTTCCAGGCTGATGGTCGGCCGGCGCTTGCCGGCGTTCCGCACGGTCAGGCCTTCGAGTTGTCCCCGCAGAAACGCCGTGGTCACTTTCAGGTGCAGCAGTTGGTCGGTTTGCGGGTTGTTCAGCAACAGATGAATCCATTCGTACTGGCCCACCGCGATGCGCGAGACCGGGATATCGAACCACCAGATATTGCGCTTGGCGTCCAGCAAAGCAAATTGGCAGTTGTTGACTCCCAGCACAGCGCCGCCGAGTTCTTTGTTACGGCGCGCGATGGCCTGGGGTTTGTCGAGTTTCATAGGGTTCCTACCGATGTGAATCTTCGGCACAGCGTCAAAGATGGCGGCTATTTTGGTGGTTGGCGGGGCAAACATAAAGCCGAAGTTTAGGTTGATCACCTGTCAGGGCGTTTCCTGGGAGCAAGGCATTGCCTCTATGGCCATCCTCGGGTGGCCGTTGTAGTGTCCGACAGGCGGAATAGCCGTTGGACGGTCGTCAACTCGGCTATTTTGATGTAAAACCTGCGCGTTCGGTGCACTGGGCACCTTTGGTAGAGCGGCGAAAGGAGACGCTATGATTTTTCCTGACTTGCGTGGCCTTCCGCTGGGACGGGTACTGTTTCGAACGGTGCACGAGTTCATGAGTGACGAAATGTCCACCTATGCCTCGGCACTGGCTTACCAGATGCTGTTTTCGCTGTTTCCCTTCCTGCTGTTTCTGATTGCCCTGATTGGTTTTTTGCACTTGCCGGACTTTTTCTCGTGGCTGCGCCTGCAGTCGGAACTGGTATTGCCGCCCCAGGCGCTGGAACAGGTGAACCCGGTGATCGACCAGTTGCAACAGTCCAAAGGCGGGCTGCTGTCGGTGGGTATCGTGATTGCCCTGTGGACGGCCTCCGCGGGCGTGCGGCTGATGATGAGTGCGATGAACGCCGCCTATGACGTCGTCGAGGGCCGGCCGGTCTGGAAACGCTTTCCGCTGTCGATTTTCTACACCATCGGCATCGCCGGCATGCTCCTCATTGCGGCCGCATTGATGGTACTGGGCCCACAGGTGATGGGGTGGGTCGCGGCGCAGATTGGCATGGAGGAGATCATCGTCACGTTCTGGACCGTGGTGCGCTGGCCATTGATCGTGATTCTGCTGATGGTGGCAGTGGCCCTGATTTATTACGTGATGCCAGACGTCAAACAGGAGTTTCGCTTCATCACCCCCGGTTCGGTGCTGGCGGTGGTGGTCTGGATCGTTGCGTCGCTGGGCTTTGGTTACTACGTGAGGATCTTTGCCGACTATAACGCCATGTACGGCAGTATCGGGGCGATCATTGTGCTGTTGCTGTACTTCTACATTTCCGCCGCTGTGTTGCTGCTCGGCGCGGAGATGAATGCGGTGATCGAGCACATGTCTGCAGAGGGCAAGGACCCCGGCGAAAAAGTCGCCGGCGAACTACCTCATGGGCATGATAAAAAGCATGTTTCCGGTTTGGGGCGCGACCATTCGATCCCGTCCGACTCGGAACGGCCGTTAAAGGAACAGCATGATTCGTGACATTCTGAAAATGGGCGACGAGCGTTTGTTGCGTGTCGCCCCGGCGGTGCCGGCGTCGATGTTTGGCAGCGCAGAGCTTGAGCAACTGATCGCCGATATGTTTGAAACCATGGAGCACGTCGGCGGCGTTGGCCTGGCCGCACCGCAGATGGGTGTTGACCTGCAATTGGTGATCTTCGGCTTCGAGCGCAGCGAACGTTACCCGCAGGCCGAAGCGGTGCCGCAGACGGTGCTGCTCAACCCGTTGATCACACCCCTGGGGCCTGAACTCGAAGAGGGCTGGGAAGGCTGTCTGTCGGTGCCGGGGCTGCGTGGGGTCGTGGAGCGTTTCGCGCGGATTCGCTATGAAGGCTTCGACCCTCAGGGCAACCCGATCCAGCGCATCGCCGACGGCTTCCATGCCCGGGTGGTGCAGCATGAGTGCGATCATCTGATCGGCCGCCTGTATCCTTCGCGAATCACAGACTTCAGCCGCTTCGGCTTCACCGAAGTGCTGTTTCCGGGGCTTGATCCGCAGCAGGACGATTGACCCGCTCCAGGGCGACCAGCGCCTTGTTGCGCTGGTAACGCACCAGCTTTTCGCACAACAGGGTCGGTAGCGTATCGCCCGCGGGTTCAAAGCCAAGGCGCCGGTAGAATGGGCACAGGTCCGGATGGCAAAACAGCCAGACCGGCGTTTCACAGCCTCGCACCGCGCTTTCTACCAATTCGCCTGCCACACGGCGTTGACGCCAGTTTGGGTCGACCCACAGCCCGGTCAGCCAGAAGCCCTCCGGCAACGGTTTCAAACACAACCCCGCGACAATCTCCGGCGTGCGCGCGACCCACAACCGGGCCCCTTTGACGCTGCGCATGGACGAGTTCTGGTCTTTGTAGAATTTGTTCAGCAGAGGCTGCTGCAGTTCGTCCAGCAGGCGGTAGTGCAGGGGCACGGTGCGAGATTCCGAAAAAAGAAAGCGCAGGTTTTTACACCCTCATCGAGAACGGGTCCAGCGCGGATTATTACAGTAGCGGTAACAGTGATTGTCTGACGGGGGTCTTTAATCAAAAAGTTAAGGTTGTAACCTATGATTGTCCCTGACGAGAACCAGACCGGGGATAGGTACTTCGTGTCACGCCAATGAACGGCATGACAACTTCTTCCCGCCCCATCGGCAAATGAAGTCAATCTTGATGCGATTGCTTTAAAGGCCAATCCACTATGAAACGTTTACTGATACTTGCCCTGGCTGGTTTTTCCACTCTGGCACTGGCTGATGACCTTGAAACCTCGGCCCAGGTTGAAAAGTACGACTATTCGCAACAGCCGGATATTGCCAAGGTGATCAGCATTTCTGCGATCCCCAATGTCTGCGAAGTGGTTCCGGCGAAGATGGTCTATGAAGATCATCAAGGCCAGCGTCACACCCTGGAATACCAGGTGATGGGCAACGGTTGCGCCAACGGCTGATGCTGTCCAATCACGCCCGGCAGGAGCAACTGAAAATGCTCCTGCTGTAGATAGGCCAAAGACCTCAACGTCCCACTCGTTATCCAGATATACCCCTGGCTCTGCACTGCCCGCTCGGCACCCAGTTGAACTGGCTGGTGCGCGACCAAGGCAGCAGCGCCCATGGTGAACTGATGATCGACGTCGCCGTTCGCCAGGCCCGCCTGCCTCAAGGCGACCTGGCCCACGCCGCCCGATGGCGAGTTTTATGCCTGGGTCGCGGGGGAGTCGGCGGCGGTCATGAGCATACGCCGGCACTGGGTGACGGGGCTGGGGCTGGACCGCAAGGTGTTGACGTTCATGGGCTATTGGCGGTTGGGGTGGTCGTTGTAAGTGTAATTATTCTGGCCTTAAACTTTTATAAGTGTAGGAATAATGGTTATTTATTGATCTATGGTCTGATGTGCTAATATTCTGGCATTTTATACATTGTGGTGAAGGAATATTGCCATCATGGCCAAGAAAACCGCCCCTTTACTTCCCGCAACAACCCATCTGCTGACTGAATTGGGAGCACGCCTCAAACTTGCCCGTCTTCGCCGCAAGCTCACCGCAAAGCAGCTCGCCGAAAGGGCAGGCATGTCACCGATGACCTTGCGTTCATTGGAGGCTGGGGGGGCGGGTGTCACCATCGGGGCCTATATGTCAGTGATGCAAGTGTTAGGCATTGAGCGAGACATCGCCAGAATTGCCGACGTCGATGAAGTCGGGCGCCAGCTTCAGGATGCGCGTCTTGTTGTTGCCAAGTCACCGCGCGCGCCCAAGGGCAACACTTATCTGGTTGCCGAAGCCATCGCGCCGCCACGCTTGAGAGAAACGAACATTGAGGAGTCATTTTCGAAAGCAGTCACTACCGATTCTCTGGCTGCATTGCTGATCTCACCCAAGGGCAAACAGTCGTCCGAGCAAGGTGACTCATGACCATGATCGGGGTGTATGCGGATTGGCAAGGCTTGGGTGGGGCCCGGCGTCTCGGGCTATTGCACAGCAGGCGCAACCATGCAGCTGAAGTATTCGAATTTGAATACGACCGCGCAGCCCTCGCCGATCCTGCGTTGAACGCTTACACCCTTGATCCTCGCATTGCCTTCTACGAGGGGCCCCAGTTTCCTGGCCAGTATCAGGATAAATTTGGAGTGTTTGCAGACTCTTGCCCTGATCGGTGGGGCAGGCTGTTGATGAAGCGTCGCCTCGAACGTGACATTCGTGACGGGCAAGTGGCGCCTGGAACACGGCTCTTTGAGTCAGATTATTTGTTGGGTGTGCACGACTTCTATCGGGCCGGTGCACTTCGTTACAGGCGCGAGGACACAGGAGCTTTTCTGGATGACCGTGCGGGTATCGCCGCACCACCGTTTGCACAGCTTCGCGAACTTGAGCGCGCGAGTCTGGCGCTGGAAAATGATCCCCTCAATACGGCAAGTGATGGCCGCGACTGGTTACGCCTGTTGATTGCACCTGGAGGGTCATTGGGAGGAGCCAGGCCGAAAGCGAGCGTAGTCGACGATGACGGGCACCTGTGGATCGCCAAATTCCCCAGCGCTCGCGATGATTACGACGTAGGCGCTTGGGAGATGGTGGTCAATGCATTGGCCAGAGGGTGTGGCTTGCGTGTTGCCAGCGGCAGAGCCCAGAAATTTGCCAGCGACTTTCACTGCTTTCTTGTCCGCCGCTTCGACCGAACCGAGCGTGGTGGCAGGCTGCACTTTGCATCGGCCATGACCATGACCAACCGCGTCGATGGGGATGATGCCTCCACTGGCGCCAGTTACCTGGAGTTGGCAGAGGTACTGATCAGGCATGGCGCGCAAACCCATCAGGATTTGCTCGAGTTATGGTCGCGAATTGTCTTCAACCTGCTGGTTTCAAATACTGATGACCATTTGCGCAATCATGGCTTCATGCTCGAGCCTGGAAGGGGCTGGTGCTTGAGCGATGCCTACGACATGAACCCCGTCGCCTTGGCCGATGGCCTGAAGCTCAATATCACGGATGCCGATAACGCCCTGGATCTAGAGTTGGCGCGGGAGGTGGCCGGGTATTTTCGGGTCAAGTTGGGGGAGGCGGATCACATCATTGAACGCTTCAAGGCGATTGTCAGTCAGTGGAGTACCTTGGCAACCACCCTGCAGGTGTCCGAAAGCGAGCAACAGTTCATGGCGTCGGCGTTCCGCTTGGCAACCTCATAATTTCAACTCATTTTACGAACTCACCTGCCCCACCTGCGCAATCCGCTCCAGCGCCACCTTCAGTTCGGCCCGGTTACGCGCTGCCGACAAGCTCACCCGGATCGCCTGGGTGTCGCTTTGCTTGACCGCAAACACTTCCATCGGCACCACTTCAACCTCCACCGCCCGGCAGGCGAGGGTAGCGGCGGCGGCTGAGGAGGCGCAGTTGACCCAGACATGTGGAGATGGCACGCCGGTGTCATACAAGGCTGCGCCGAGGATTTTCCTGGCCAGCCGCCATCGCTGTTCGACTTCCTCCACTTGCCAGGCCAGTCGGCGCCGGGCAGTGCCGTCCTCGATCCATTGGCTGGCGACGCTCAGGCACAGGGGCGAGACGTTCCAGTGGGTGGCCTGGGCATGGGGGTCGATGCGTTCCAGTACCTCGGGTTCGGCCGCCATCCAGCCCAGCCGAAGCCCGGGTGCCACGGTTTTCGACAGGCTGGTGACCAACAGCCCATGCCGGCCCAGCAAGCGCGACAGCGGGGGTGTCGGTGCCAGCGCGCCGTAGACATCGTCTTCGATCACCAGCAGATCGTGCTGGCGCACCACCTCGGCAACCTCGTGCTGGCGTTGCTCGTTCATGCAGGCGGCGGTGGGGTTTTGCAGGGTGGGGGTCAGCACTACAACCTTGGCGCCGGTCGCACGGGCCATGCGGTCGAGGTCGTCGGCGAGGATGCCGCGCTGATCCATGGCCACGCCGTGCAACGGTAACCGCAGTTGCCTGCAAGCCGCCTTGATACCGGGCGCCGTGAAGGCTTCGACCAGCACCGGTTCTCCCGGCTGGCACACAGAGAGCAGGGCGCTGAACAACCCTTGCTGGGCGCCGGCACAGAACAGTATTTGCTGTGCCGGCAGGTTCAAGCCCCGGGTCTGCAGCCAGGCGGCGCCGCGCGCGCGGGCCAGCGCCAGGTCCTGGGCCGACAGGTAGTGTTGCAGATGAGCGGTGCTGCCGACGTGTAACAGGCGGGCGAGGCTTTCGGCCATGTCGGTATTACTGTCGTCGATGACCGGCACATTGGTGGACAGGTCGATCAGGCTGGGCCGGTCGCCCGGATGCTTGAGGCGGAACAGGGTCGCTTCCTTGCTGCCGGCCAGCACATAAGTGCCTCGGCCGACTTCACCGGAAACCAGGTGCCGTCGCGCCGCCTCGCGATAGGCCTGCATGGTGGTGCTCGGGTTCAAGCCCAGGTTCCAGGCCAGGCGACGTTGTGGCGGCAGGCGCTCACCGACCTTGAGTTCGCCCGTTTCGATAGCACGGGCAATGGCCTCCACCAGCGCCAGGTAGCGCGGTTGCTCCGAATCGGCCAGCACCGGTGTCCACACTTTATTGTTGCCCATGCAATATAAGGTTTTACCCATACAATGCGTGGCTCGTAGGATCAGGTCAACTCCCCTGCCAAGACGGTGCCCCATGTTTGACCTGACCTCCCTGCGCGAAGCGACCCGGCAAATACGTCCCTCGATTCCTGCCACCGCCCAATACGCCTGGCCGCGCCTGGCCGATCGGCTGGGCTGCGAGGTCTGGGTCAAGCATGAAAACCATGCGCCGACCGGTGCCTTCAAGGTTCGCGGCGGCCTGCTCTATGTCCAGTCACTGCTGCAGCGTAACCCTGGCGTGCGCGGGCTGGTCACGGCCACTCGCGGCAACCACGGCCAGAGCCTGGCACTGGCAGCCCGCAGCGTTGGGCTACCGCTGATCATCGTCGTGCCGCAGGGTAACGCCCAGGAAAAAAACGCGGCAATGCGGGCCATGGGCGCGCAATTGATCGAGTACGGACGCGACTTCGACGAAGCGCGCCAGGAAGCGGCCCGGCAGGCGCAGGCAACGGGTTTTGAGGCGGTACCGGCCTTTCATCCAGACCTGATTCGGGGCGTGGCCACCTATGCGCTGGAGTTGCTGGAGGCGGTGCAGGGGCTGGATACGGTGTATGTGCCGATCGGCATGGGCTCGGGCATTTGCGGGTTGATCCGCACCCGCGATCTGCTCGGGCTGGACACTGAAATCGTTGGCGTGGTGTCGACGCACGCTGACGCCTTTGCGCAGAGTTTCGAGCAGGGCCGGATCGTGACCACGCAAACCGCGCTGACTTTTGCCGATGGCATTGCCTGTCGCATGCCGTCGCCCGAGGCTTTCGAGATTGTGCAGCAAGGCGCCGCGCGCATCGTACGGGTCAGCGACACAGAGATTGAGCAAGCCATCCGGATCTTCCATGAAGACACCCATAACACCGCTGAAGGTGCAGGCGCCGCGGGCCTGGCGGCCCTGGTTCAGGAGCGCGGGCGCCAGCAGGGACGCAAGGTCGCGGTCATTCTCAGTGGCGCGAACATGGACCGCGAGGCCTATGCCCGGTTGCTGTTGGGCTAGCGCTTAAATGCTGTAGGGCTGGGTCAGCACCTCAAGCAGGTGCCCGTCGGGGTCGTCGAAATACATGCCACGCCCGCCATTGTGCTGATAGATCTCGCCCGGGCGCTGTTTGCCGGGGTCGGCCCAATACATCAGGCCGCGCCCTTGCAGGCGGGCGAAGACATGGTCGAACTCTTCTTCATCAAGCAGGAAGGCGTAATGCTGAACGGAGATTTCATCGTTTTCGTAGAAGTCCAGTGACACATTGTTGGCCAGTTGCACGACCAGCATGGGCCCGAATGGCTTGGCCGCGGCCAGGCCAAGCAGCTGGCAAAGAAAGCTCGCCGACTTCTGCTTGTCTGTGCACCAGACGATGGTGTGGTTGAGTTGCACGCTCACGGCACATTCCTCCTTTGCAGACCAGTAGCACGGTCCGATTCAGTGGCAGCCACTATCCTTAAGTGGGACTCAAAAAGCGCTGTTTACTCACCTTAATCCTCGGGGCGGGGTGCGTAAACAGCGGGCAGTGTCGGCACTACCCAGCCCCGCAAGACCCTGGAGGTGGGCAATGAGCGCAACCGTTTCGCTGCATCCCTCGATCGACAACGGCGTGAAACCCGGCCGTGATGACTTCACCGGTGGCACCCTGCAATGTCACTGCAGCAAAGACCCGGTCCGCGTGCGCATTCAGGCACAGACGTCCTTCAACCACGCCTGTGGCTGCACCAAGTGCTGGAAGCCCAAGGGCGCGTTGTTTTCCGTGGTAGCCGTGGTGCCCAAGGACAAGCTGAGCGTGACCGAACATGGTGAAAAACTTCAGGTGGTCGACCCCAAGGCGACGATCCAGCGCCATGCCTGTCGCGACTGTGGCGTGCACCTGTACGGCCGTATCGAGAACACCGAGCACCCGTTGTACGGCTTTGATTTCATCCATACGGAGCTGTCATCGGAGACGGGCTGGTCGGCACCGCAATTCGCCGCCTTTGTGTCCTCGATCATCGAATCGGGGGCTGATCCTGCGAACATGAGTGAGGTCCGCAGCCGGCTCAAGGCGTTGGGGCTGGAGCCCTATGACTGCCTGTCGCCACCCTTGATGGACGCGATTTCCACCCACGTGGCGAAAAAGTCCGGGGTGCTCAAATCCTGAACCGCCGCATGCACCTGGCCACTACGGGATAGTCATCCAACCCACTGGCAGTTATCGTTCACGGCCATGGGGCGCGGCAATTTCTTCCAATACCCGCGCCCCTTCACCTGCTTGAATGCATCACCTTCCTTTTGCCGTGGACGTTGTCATGCCTTTTTCCAATGGCTTTCTGTTGAGCCTGTCGTTGTGCCTGGATATCGGCATCGCCAATATCGCCATGATCACCCTGGCCATGCAGCGCGGTTACCTGCAAGGTTTCTGGCTGGGCCTGGGGACCTGCGTGGGTGACCTGATCTACGCAATTCTCGCCCTCGCCGGCATGACCGTGCTGCTGCAGTTTGAAACCGTGCGCTGGGTACTCTGGATCGGTGGTTCAGTGTTGCTGGTGTATTTCGCCGCGAAGATGCTCCATGCCGCCTTCAGCAGCACCGCCGGCCTGGCACTGGCGGGCGATGCCCCGCAGGGATCGTCGTTGAAAGAGTTCAGTCGGGGTATTTTCCTGGCCATGTCCTCGCCCAGCGCGATCCTCTGGTTTGCCGCGGTGGGCGGGACGCTGATCTCCCGCTCGGGCAGCGGCGGGGCCTTGCAAGCCGGACTGTTTCTCTCCGGTTTCTTCTGCGCCGGGCTCGTCTGGTGCCTGGCCCTGTGCTTTGCCGCCAGCCACGGCGGCAAGCTGTTGGGCGAGCGCCTGCTCAAATATGCCTACGTCGCTTCGGCGGCAATCTTCTGCTATTTCGCGTACTACGTGATCCATTCCGGTTATCAGGAATTTATTGCGGCACCGGTGCCGGTCGTCCTGTAAGGGCTCGCCGATTGATACTGAAAAAAGTCGGTGACGGACGCCGCCAGCCTGGCGTCATTGCTTCATCCTCCCCGCGACGATGAGCAGTAAGCCATGCATCCCTTGAGATTCGAGCTGCACAACGAGCTTCATTCGCGACCGTCGGTGTACTTCAGTGCACCGGCCCATGTGTTTCATCTGGCTCTGCAGGAGCAGGCCGGCGCGCTGGATCATGTGCTCGGCCGGCTGTATCCGGGTGCCGAGGACCAGGCGCGGCGCCAACAGGCGCAAGGGCTGCTCAAGCTTGAAGGGTATGACTTGAAATGGGAGCGGCACACCGAGTTTCTGTCGTTGACGCTGGTGGTCCCGCGCAAAACCGGTGGCGACCTGTGGCCAGCCTTCCCGGCAGCGCTCAAGGCGCTGGTCAGTGACCATGACCACTTGATCATCAATGCCACCCAGATTCTGGTCCAAGCGCAGGCCCATTGGCTGGGCCAGACTGCCGCCTATGGCTTCAAGGACCCGGCCGGCTCGAAAATCGGCAGCGGTGACGCAGTGGTCTGGAGCGACTTTCAGTTGAGTCACGACGGCGTCAATCGGCTGCTGCTGATCAACCATGGGCTCAACGACTATCGTCTGGGGCGAATGGTGCGCCGGCTGCTGGAAATCGAGACGTACCGGATGATGGCCTCGCTGGCGTTACCGGTGGCCAAGAAAGTCAGCCAGCAATTGAAAACCTTTGACGAGGAGTGGGCGAAGCTGTCGGAACAGACCGCCGACGCCAACAGCGCCACGGCGCGGCGCTTGCTCGGTGATATTTCCGCTCTGTCGGCGCGCATCGTGCGCAGCACTGCACAGTCGCGCCAACGCTTCAGTGCCGCTGAAGCCTACGCCCAACTGGTGTTCGAGCGCATTGGCGAGCTGCGTGAAAGCCACCTGGGCGACTGCCAGCGCCTTGGGGTGTTCATCGAGCGGCGCTTCAAGCCCACCGTGCGTTATTGCTCGGCGACCAACCAGCGCCTGGAACGCTTGAGCGACAGCGTGGCCAACCTGGGCGAACTGCTGCAGGCGCGCATCCAGGTCGAAGTGGAAGAGCAGAATTCGGAAATCCTCCACAGCCTCAACGCCCGCGCCACCACCCAGATCAAGATTCAGAAGGCGGTCGAAGGCTTATCGATCATCGCGATCACGTATTACTTGTTGAGCCTGTTCAAGCTGCTCTACGGCGGCTTGCACAGCCTGGGCGTTGACCTGACCCCGCGCGATGCCGGCCTGTACCTGGCGCCGTTCGCGGTGCTGGTAATCGGCGCCACGGCGCTGCGGATCAGGAAAGCCAAGCAGGAGTGAAGAGCGTCTATACTCAGGCATTGCGATACCGTTCGGTGTCGCTTCTGCAGGAGGGCCGATCATGAAAGGTCTAAACGCCAGGAAAAACGCCAAGAAAAAAGCCACCAAGACCGCCGGTGAAAAACGCGCGGATAAAAAGGCGAAAAAATCCAATGTGGGGTCGTTGATTCACTGATGTGTGATTCGATCGGCCTCTTCGCCGGCAAGCCTTGCTCCCACCTCTGTGTAGGAGCAGGGCTTGCCCGCGAAGCTTTATAAATACCCCATCACCCCACCCCCCGCACATACACCTGCGGCGTCACCCCCATCACCTTGCGAAACGCCGTGATGAAGTGACTCTGGTCATAAAACCCCAATGCCACCGCCACATCCAGCGGACGCTGGCCCAGCCGCAACCGCCGCCGGGCTTCGATCAGCCGCAGTTGCATCTGATACTGCAGTGGCGCCAGCCCCGTATCCTTCTTGAAGCAGCGCACGAAATGGTACTTGCTCATACCGGCGATGTCGGCCAGCGCTTCGAGCGACAGGCGTTCACTCAGCGTGTCGTGCATGGCGTCCCGGGCTCGTTGCAGGCTGGCGGTCTGTTCGCCGGGTTTGCCCGGCCCGCGTTCCAGTAACTGGCAGAGCAGGGCGATAAAGGCTTCATCCTGTTCGGCCAGCTGTTGCGGTGCGACGCTGGCGAAATCGACGATGGCCTGGAACAGCGCCGGTTGCTGCAGGACCCCCTGGGCAAAGGTCGGGCAGTCCTGCGGGCCTTCAAGGTGGTTATCGACAATCACTCGGCGAACCGCCTCGGGATCCAGGTGCAGGCTGATGTACTCGACACCCTGCGGGCCGAACTCCGAGCCCTGCACGGCCAGCGGGTTATACAGCGTGACACTGCCGGCATGGACTTCGCTGCTGACACCATCGAGCCAGATCTGCTCGACGCCTCTGAGGTTGGCGCTCAGCACATAGTCGTCATGGGTATGGCGCGGAAAGCTTGCGGCGCTGGCGTTCACCCAGGCGGACTCGACCAGGCCACAGGTGCGCAGATGTTCGGTAATCAGGGCCATGACAGGGGCACGCAGCGCGTTGATGGATGCACGCTAGCGTACCACGCGTCATGCGCTGGCAATCACTGATGAGCTGCTGTCGATTTCCTCTCGTCCCATTCGACCAGGTACGAATGAACTTCAAGCCTTGAACTGAAAACCGCGGCTTTTATGTCCAAATGCGCTTTCGCGTAAAGCGGAATCTGCGGCCATAGTTGATTCAGCGGTTAGGGAGAGCAGCATGAAATACCTGTGCCTGGTGTATTGCGACGAAGGCCTTTTACATGACTCCCCGGACGCGCCGGTCGATGCTGAATGCCAAGCCTATGCCGAACGTGTGCAGGGCAGCGGCCGGATGCTTGCCGCCGAAGCCCTGGCGCCGGTACACACGGCGACCACGGTGCGGATGCGCAGGGGCAACCTGAGCATCACCGATGGACCGTTTGCCGAAACCAAGGAGCAACTGGCAGGTTTCTACCTGGTCGATGCCAGAGACCTTAACGAAGCCCTGCAGATCGCGGGTGGAATTCCGGCAGCCAGGGTGGGCAGCGTGGAGGTACGGCCGGTCCGTGAACTGCAGCCCTGAATAGCAGGAGAACAACAACATGAATGTGCTTTCCCCAAGAGCGCAGGTGGCCGAGCATGAGCTGTCCCTCAGCCGGTTGATCGATGCGCCGCGCACCAAGGTGTTTCGCGCCTGGACCGAACCGCACTGGCTGGCGCAATGGTGGGGGCCGCACGGCATGACCACGGCTGTTTGCGAGATGGAACTGTGGGTCGGCGGCTTGTTTCGCACCGTCATGCGCGGCCCGGACGGCAGTGAGTTTCCGAGCCAGGGCGTGTTTCTGGACATCGTCGCCCCCGAGCGGATCGTCTTTACCGATGCCTTTGGGCCGGGCTGGGTGCCCTCGGCCAAGGCGTTCATGACGGCCATCATCACCCTGGATAACATTCACGACCGCACCCTGTACACCGCCCGCGCTCTGCACTGGAGCGCTGCCGACCGCATGGCCCATGAAGAAATGGGCTTTCATCGTGGCTGGGGCGAAAGCCTGGACCGGTTGGTTGATCTGGTCACTCGCAGAATGCCGGACTGATGCTCGAGGAAGGCGAGGTTCGGGCAAGGATCGAGGCTGTGTATCGCCTGGAGTCCCGGCGGATTCTGGCCACACTGATTCGTCTGCTCGGTGATTTTGATCTGGCTGAGGAAGCGCTGCATCAGGCGTTTTTCGTGGCGCTGGAGCGTTGGCAGCAAGATGGAATCCCGGCCAACCCCCGGGCGTGGCTGGTTTCGACCGGCCGGTTCAAAGCCATCGACGGTTTGCGCAGGCGAGCCCGCTTCGACGCATCAAAAGGGCGCTTGGCGCAAGAGCTGGAGACACTGCAGACACCGGACTGCAGTGATGAAGACGTGGAAGATGACCGCCTGCGGCTGATATTTACCTGTTGCCACCCGGCCCTGGCAGCCGATGCCCAGGTGCCGTTGACCTTGCGCGAAGTCTGCGACCTGAGCACTGAAGAAATCGCCCGTGCCTTTCTTGTCACACCGGCGGCTATTGCCCAGCGCATCGTTCGCGCGAAAACCAAGATCCGTGAAGCGCGCATTCCCTATCAAGTCCCTGCTCGTAGCGAACTGCCCCAGCGGCTGGAAAGCGTGTTGCGGGTGATTTATCTGGTCTTTAACGAAGGCTATTCGGCATCGGCGGGCAGCTGCCTGACGCGCACCGAACTGACCGACGAAGCCATTCGACTGGGGCGCCTGCTGATGGCCTTGCTTCCGGACCCTGAAGTGATGGGGCTGCTCGCGTTGATGCTGCTTCAGGCCTCGCGCATGGCTGCGCGCACGTCAAAGGAAGGTGAGCTGGTGGTACTCGATGAACAGGACCGCACGCTTTGGGACAAGACGCTGATCGAGGAGGGCGGCGCGCTCGTGCAACAGGCACTGTTGAGCCGGCGTTTCGGCACCTACAGCCTGCAGGCGGCGATCGCGGCAGTGCAGGCCGAAGCTGCGAGTGCGCAGGCAACGGACTGGGAGGAGATTGTCGGTCTTTACGATGTGCTGATGCAGTTGGCGCCTTCAGCGGTGATCGAGCTCAATCGCGCTGCTGCCGTTGCGCGACGGGATGGACCGGCAGCGGGATTGGCTGGCGTGGAAACGATTTTCCAGCGAGGCGAATTGCTTGACTACCACTTGGCTCACTCTGCCCGGGCCGAGTTCTGTCGTCAGCTGGGGCGGCTGGAGCAGGCGCGCGAGGCCTGGCAGACAGCGCTGAGCCTGACACGCCAGGACCCGGAGCGCCGCTTTATCGAGCGGCGCTTGAGAGAACTGTGAACAGATCAGCCGATGGTGATGGCCGGCAGGGTCGGCAAGGTCACGGTCTGTTGCTTGCGCGGGGCCAGGATCTCGGCTTCGCCGTCCACCACCAGTTCATCACGCTGGTTGAATACGCGGGTGGCGATACGGACGCGGAATTTGGGCAGTTTTTCCAGGATTTCCAGACGCACGGTCAAGGTGTCACCGATTTTCACCGCTTTCTGAAAGCTCATTTGCTGGCCCAGGTAAATGGTGCCCGGACCAGGCAGCTCGCAGGCCACCGCGGCGCTGATCAATGCGCCGCTGAACATGCCATGGGCGATACGCTCTTTGAAACTGGTGGCAGCGGCGAATTCCGGATCCAGGTGGACTGGGTTGTGGTCGCCGGACATGGCGGCGAACAACTGGATGTCGCGTTCTTCCACGGTCTTGCTGTAGCTGGCGGTCTGGCCGACTTCAAGGGCTTCGTAAGGCGTGTTGCTGACCTGGGTCATAGATGGAGAAATCCTTCGTTTGCGGGTTTGTCACTCGGTACGGGCCGGACGCGCCTGAGCCAACGCCTGATCAAGCCAGGCGATGAGGTCGGCGGTCACCTGCTCGCGATTGATGTCATTGAGTAATTCGTGGCGTGCCTGTGGGTATAGCTGCAACTGCACGTGGCGGTTGCCGGCCTGACGCAAGGCATTGGCCAGATCTTTCAGACGCTTGCCATCACTGACCGGATCACATTCGCCGCCAATCACCAGGATCGGCAGGTTCGGATCAATCTGCGAAAGGTTCGCCGGTTTGCTGATTTGCTGCAAGCCGCCAAGCAGATCCAGCCACAATTGATTGGTGCAGCGAAAGCCGCAGAGCGGGTCGCTGGCGTATTTGTCGACTTCCTCGTCATCGCGGCTCAGCCAGTCAAATGGCGTGCGATTTGGCTTGAAGGGCTTGTTGAAACTGCCGAATGACAACCACTCGATCAGCGCGCTGCGTCCGCCGGGCCCCTGGCGCCAGCGCTCCAGCCGGGCAATCGCTGCCGCGCTGCGGTACAGCGCCACGGGTTGGAAGTTGGAACCACTGAGAATCGCCCCTTGCAGGCTGGCGCTGTGGTGCAGCAGATAGCCCTGAGCGATATAGCTACCCATGCTGTGACCGAACAGAAACAGCGGGGTGCCGGAGTGCTGCTGACCGATGTGCTGGCTGAGCACGCCAATGTCGTCGACCACCGTGCACCAGCCATTTTTGGGGGCATACATGCCAAGGGTACCGAGCTCGGACGTGTGCCCGTGGCCACGCTGATCATGGGCATACAAAGCATAGCCTGCGGCGCACAGGGCCTCGCCCAGGCGGGCATAGCGCGCCGCGTGCTCGGCCATGCCGTGAACCAGCAAGACCACGGCTTTGGGTGGGCCATCGGGCAGCCATTGGTAGACATACAGGCTGCAATGGTTACTGGCTGGCAGCCAGAACGCATTGTGGTTCATCGGCGGTTCCTTGCGCACGAATGGGGTCAGGACAGTTTATAGCGCATCGGTTCAATGCAAGGCAGAGCATCAATAAGATTCATAATGTTAATGACGGCGGATGGCATATTTGCCGTGCTCCCCATACCTGCTAACGTCCGGAAAGCTCCGTATTCGCGTGCAGCGATGCGGCCTGCAGCGGCTCAGGTAAGAGGACAACAACAAATGCAACCTGAATTCTGGAATGACAAGCGCCCCACGGGCGTGCCATCGCACGTAGACCTGGATGCCTACCACTCGGTGGTCGAGGTGTTCGAGCGCTCTTGCAAGAAGTTCGCCGATCGTCCGGCATTTACCAATCTGGGCCGGACCCTGACCTACGCCGAGCTCGAACGTTATTCCGCCGCTTTTGCGGCTTACCTGCAACAGCACACCGACCTCAAACCGGGCGACCGCATCGCCGTGCAGATGCCCAACGTGCTGCAATATCCCATCGCGGTCTTTGGCGCCTTGCGCGCCGGGCTGATCGTGGTCAATACCAACCCGCTCTACACCGCCCGGGAAATGCGCCACCAGTTCAAGGATTCCGGCGCTCGCGCACTGGTCTACCTGAATATGTTCGGCAAGCGGGTCCAGGAAGTGCTGCCCGACACCGGGATCGAGTACCTGATCGAGGCAAAAATGGGCGACTTGCTGCCCATCGCCAAAGGCTGGCTGGTCAATACGGTGGTCGACAAGGTCAAGAAGCTGGTACCGGCCTATCACCTGCCGCAAGCGGTGCCATTCAAGAGCGCCTTGCACCAGGGCCGTGGCCAGGGGCTGAAACCGGTACCCCTCGGCCTGGACAACGTCGCCGTGCTGCAATACACCGGCGGCACCACCGGCCTTGCCAAGGGTGCGATGCTGACCCATGGCAACCTGGTGGCGAACATGCAGCAGGTCAACGCCTGTTTCTCCCAGTTGGGCAACGACGGCGTGAAAATCATCAAGGAAGGCCAGGAGGTGATGATCGCGCCATTGCCGCTGTACCACATCTATGCATTCACCGCGAACTGCATGTGCATGATGGTCACCGGCAATCACAACGTGTTGATCACCAACCCCCGCGATATCGGCGGCTTCATCAAAGAGCTGAAAAAGTGGCGGTTCTCCGCGCTGTTGGGGCTTAACACCCTGTTTGTGGCATTGATGGACCATCCCGAATTCAAGACCCTGGATTTCTCCCACCTCAAAGTCACCAACTCCGGCGGCACGGCGCTGGTCAAGGCCACCGCCGAGCGTTGGGAGCAGCTGACCGGGTGTCGCATCGTCGAAGGTTACGGCCTGACCGAAACCTCACCGGTCGCCTGCACCAACCCCTATGGCGACAAGGCGCGGCTTGGCACAGTCGGTATTCCGGTGCCGGGCACGGCGCTGAAGGTCATCGATGACGCGGGCAACGAAATGCCCCAGGGCGAACGCGGCGAGTTGTGCGTGAAAGGGCCACAAGTCATGAAAGGCTACTGGCAGCGACCCGACGCCACGGCCGAAACGCTGGATGCCGAGGGCTGGTTGAAAACCGGTGATATTGCTGTGATCGACGCTGATGGCTTTGTGCAGATCGTTGACCGCAAGAAAGACATGATCATCGTCTCGGGATTCAATGTGTACCCCAATGAAATCGAAGACGTGGTGATGGCCCACCCCAAGGTCGCCAACTGCGCGGTCATCGGCATCCCCGACGACCGCTCCGGCGAGGCGGTAAAACTCTTTGTGGTGCCCAGGGCCGAAGGGGTGAGCCTTGAAGAGCTCAAGGCCTACTGCAAGGAAAACTTCACCGGCTATAAAGTGCCCAAGCACATCGTGCTGAGGGAGTCGCTACCGATGACCCCGGTGGGCAAGATCCTGCGGCGCGAGCTTCGCGATACCGCCTAAAGAACCCATATCGTGTAGGAGCCGAGCTCGCTCGCGATGCAGGCGCCGCGGTTTAACTGGCAGACTGCGGCGCTTGCATCGCGAGCAAGCTCGGCTCCTACGGTGAGGAGCCCGTCTCGGAACCGCTGGAACAGAGCGGTTTCGCGACATTTAGTTTGTTTACTCTAAAAATGACCATATGGTCTCAATAAGTCACTTTGGTGACTTTTCCTACAACCTTAGGTCTAGTCGCCCTTCGGCAAAGCTGCTACTCTCGGCGCGCTTTTGACTGTTCAGTTCGCAACGAACTGCTACACCCTATCAATAATAATCGCATCGAACGCGGTGATGAATTCACGGTGCTGGAGGAGTGGGCTTCCATGGTCGAAAATTTCTGGAAGGATAAGTACCCAGCCGGGATAGCTACACAAATCAATCCCGATGAGTATCCGAATGTTCAGGCGGTATTGAAGCAGTCTTGCCAGCGCTTCGCCGATAAACCGGCCTTTAGCAACCTGGGCAAGACCCTCACCTACGGCGAACTCTATGAGCTCTCCGGCGCGTTTGCCGCTTGGCTGCAGCAGCACACTGACCTTGTGCCTGGCGATCGCATCGCTGTGCAACTCCCTAACGTCTTGCAATATCCCGTTGCTGTTTTCGGCGCGATTCGTGCGGGCCTGATCGTGGTCAACACCAACCCGCTGTACACCGCTCGCGAGATGGAGCACCAGTTCAACGACTCCGGCGCCAAGGCGCTGGTGTGCCTGGCGAACATGGCGCACCTGGCGGAACAGGTTGTACCCAAGACCGCCGTCAAGCACGTGATCGTGACCGAAGTCGCCGACCTGCTGCCGCCGGTCAAGCGCCTGCTGGTCAACAGCGTGATCAAGTACGTGAAGAAAATGGTCCCGGCCTACCACCTGCCCAAGGCGATCAAGTTCAATGACGTACTGAGCAAGGGTCGTGGCCAGCCGGTTCGGGATGCCAACCCGTCCAGCGACGACGTGGCGGTGCTGCAGTACACCGGCGGCACCACCGGTGTTGCCAAGGGCGCAATGCTGACCCACCGCAACCTCGTCTCCAACATGCTGCAATGCAAGGCGCTGATGGGCTCCAACCTCAACGAAGGTTGCGAGATTCTGATCACACCGCTGCCGTTGTATCACATCTATGCCTTCACCTTTCATTGCATGGCGATGATGCTGATTGGCAACCACAACATCCTGATCAGCAATCCGCGCGACTTGCCGGCGATGGTCAAGGAGCTGTCGAAGTGGAAGTTCAGCGGCTTCGTCGGCCTTAATACGCTGTTTGTGGCGCTGTGCAACAACGAGGCATTCCGCAAGCTGGACTTCTCGGCACTGAAAATCACCCTGTCCGGCGGCATGGCCCTGCAGCTGGCCGCGGCAGAGCGCTGGAAAGACGTCACCGGTTGCCCGATCTGTGAAGGCTACGGCATGACCGAGACCAGCCCGGTGGCATCGGTCAACCCGATCCAGAAAATCCATATCGGCACCATCGGCATTCCGGTGCCGTCGACCCTGTGCCGGGTCATCGACGATGCCGGCAATGAGTTGGCATTGGGTGAAGTGGGTGAATTGTGCGTCAAGGGCCCACAAGTGATGAAAGGCTACTGGCAGCGCCCTGAAGCCACCGCCGAGATCCTCGATGCCGAAGGCTGGTTGAAAACCGGCGACATCGCAGTGATCCAGCCCGATGGCTACATGCGCATTGTCGACCGCAAGAAAGACATGATCCTGGTGTCTGGCTTCAACGTTTACCCCAATGAGCTTGAAGACGTTGTGGCGGCATTGCCGGGCGTGCTGCAATGCGCGGCGATCGGCGTGCCGGACGAGAAGTCCGGGGAAGCGATCAAGCTGTTCGTGGTCGCAAGACCCGGTGTGACGCTGACCAAGGAGCAGGTCATGGAGCACATGCGCGCCAACGTGACGGCCTACAAGGTGCCACGCTTTGTCGAGTTCCGTGATGCCTTGCCAACCACCAACGTGGGCAAGATCCTGCGTCGGGAACTGCGGGATGAAGAGCTCAAGAAGCTGGGGTTGAAGAAGATCGCCTGAAGTTCGGCGGCGCCTCCTGCCCTCACCCCAGCAGGGTGAGGGCAGGGCCCTCAGCGCAACCTTTCCAGCATCTGGTAATACCACATCCCCGCTGCCAGCATCGGGTTGCCGAACACGTCCCCCATCGGCACCTTGATGTGCTTGCACCCTGCAAAGGTATCGAATTTCCCCAGCGTGCCAGTCAAGGCCTCGGCCATGATCTCGCCCATGATATGGCTGGTGGCAATTCCGTGCCCCGAATAGCCCTGGCAATACCAGACGTTATCCGAGAGCTTGCCCAGCTGCGGGATCCGGTTGACCACGATGCCCATGGCGCAACTCCATTGAAACTCGATGTCCACGCCCTTGAGCGCCGGGAAGGTCCGCTCGATGCACGGCCGCAGTTCCGCTGCGATATCCCGTGAGTCGCGCCCCGAGTAGTTTGCGCCGCCACCAAACAGCAGGCGGCCGTCAACGGTCATGCGGTAGTAATCGAGCACAAAGCGGCAGTCGTAGACGGCCAGGCCCTGGGGGTTGAGCTGCCGGGCCAGCGGGCCCAGAGGCGCGGTGGTGACAAGGCCGCCCATGGCCGGAAAGATCTTGCCCTTGAGCTGGCGCTTCTCCAGCTGGTGATACACATCACCGGCCAACAGCACCTGGCGGGCATTGATGCGGCCCTGGGCGGTGACAACGGCCGGGTGCTCGCCGTGGATGATCTCCAGCACCTGTGAGTTTTCGAACACCAAGGCGCCCAGGCTGTGTGCTGCACGGGCTTCGCCCAGGCACAGGTTCAAGGGGTGCAGGTGCATGTTGCGGGTGTTTTTCAAGGCGCCCAGGTACAGGTCGCTTTGCAGGTGTTCGCCCATGGCACCGCGGTCGAGCAGAGTGACCTGTTCCCCCATGCCGCGTTGCACCGCCTCATCGTGGGCGACTTTGAGTTCGGCCAGGTGCGACGGCTTCATTGCCGCATGCAGGTGCCCATGGCGCAGATCACAGTCAATGGCGTATTTCTCAACCCGCGCCTTGATGATCTCGTGGCCGCGCCAGCGCAGGTGCCAGATAAAATCGTCCACCTCCTGCCCGAGGGTTCGGCGCATCTGCTTGCGCATGGCCTCATCGCCGGACAGGCTGCCGGTGACCTGTCCGCCATTGCGCCCGCTGGCGCCCCAGCCAATGCGGTGGGTTTCGACAATGGCGACCTTCAGGCCGCGTTCGGCCAGTTCCACGGCGCTGGCAACGCCGGTGAAGCCACCGCCGATGATGACCACGTCGACTTCGACCTGGCCTTGTAAGGTCGGGTACTCGGTCGCATCGTTGAGGGTGGCGGTGTAATACGAGGCGCTGCGCTGGGCAGGGCCGATCATGGGGCGCAAGGCGGCGTTCATGCTGGTGGTCCTTTTCAGAAGTGGGCGGTATCAGGCTTGGGTCAAGTACCAACGCCAATCCTGTTCTCCAACTTCGGCCATGAATTGCCGGTATTCGGCACGCTTGACCGCCAGGTACACACCAAGAAAATCCTGCCCCAGCGCCTCGCACGCCCACTTCGATTGCTCCAGCGCCTTGAGCGAAGTCAGCCAGTCGGTTGGCAGAAAGGTCTTGGCCTGGGCATAGCCGTTGCCTTCGACCGGTTCACCTGGATCGATCTGCCCGCGAATGCCGCGGTGAATACCGGCCAGAATCGCGGCGGCGGCGAGATAGGGGTTGGCATCGGCGCCACAGATCCGGTGTTCGATGTGCCGAGTAGGGGCCGGGCCACCGGGCACCCGCAGGCTGACGGTGCGGTTGTCGACACCCCAGGTCGGCGCCAGCGGCGCATAACTGTTGGCCTGAAAACGCCGGTACGAGTTGGCGTTGGGGCAGAACAGCAACAGCGAGTCGAGCAAGGAGGCGAGCATGCCGCCGACCGAATGGTGCAGCAGCGGTGTGCCGGCCTTGTCTTCGCTGGCATAGAGGTTATTGCCGGCGGCATCGGCGAGGCTCACATGCATGTGCATGCCGGTGCCGGCCAGGTGATCGAACGGCTTGGCCATGAAGCAGGCCTGCATCCCGTGCTTGTGGGCCACACCCTTGACCAGCCGCTTGTAGCGCACGGCCTGGTCCATGGCTTGTAGCGCATCGCCGTGCTCCAGGGTGATTTCGACCTGGCCCGGGGCGTACTCGGAAATCGCCGTGCGTGCTGGAATCCCCTGAGCCTTGCAGGCGGCATACAGGTCGGCGAGAAACGGCTCGATCTGCTCAAGCTCACGCAAACCATACACTTGCGTCGTGCGCGGCCGCCCGCCATCGCAGTCCAGGGCCGGCTGTGGCCGGCCTTCACTGTCGCGGCGCTGGTCGAGCAGGTAGAACTCCAGCTCACAGGCCATGACCGGGCAGTAACCGTCGGCCTTGAGCGCATCGATGACCTTGACCAGCAGATGACGCGGGTCTGCCACGGTAGCCGGCAGGCCCTCGGTGGGGTGCATGCTGACTTGCACGGCAGCGGTGGGGATCAGCCGCCAGGGCATGCGCGTCAGGCTGCCGGCCAGCGGGTAGGCACGGCAGTCGATGTCGCCCACGTCCCAGACCAGCCCGGAGTCCTCGACGTCATCGCCATTCAAGGTCAGGCCGAGCATGGTGCTGGGCAACGGGCGGCCGCTTTCATACACCGCCAGCAGCTCGTCGCGGTGTAACAACTTGCCGCGCGGCACGCCGTTGGCGTCGAGGATAAACAGCTCGAACATCTCGATATCGGGGTTTGCAGCCAGAAATTGCTGGGCGTGTTCCACAGGGGCAAAGTGCATGGTTCTCTCGCTCGTGAGCACCCGTCAGGGTGCGCAATGGCGGCCCGGACAGGCGGGCAGGCCAAGGCTGAATAAGGGTTGGCCATAGACAGGCCGACGGTTTCAGATCAAGTCGAGAGGGGCATCTGGCGGGCGGGCATGGCGGCAGTGCCACAGTGCCCAGAAGGCGAGGATCACATTGAACAGCGGATTTTCGCAGGGGTGCGCCCGCACCTTCGGGAAAGAAGGGAGCTGTTGCCGGCGGATCAAGCGCACAAGGGAAATCATGCCCTCGATACTCACACGCCGCTGATGCTCCATTAAATCAGCATTTATAAATCTTCAGGTTCGCTGCGGTTAAACAAAGGCCCGGCCGCATCGGGGTCGTGCTGGGCGGGGCAAATCTGCGACAATCGCCGCCACACCAATGCCGATCACATCAAGGCAGGCTCTGCTGCGCCGAAATCCATGTGGGAGCGGATTTACCGGATCGCCGGACCGCCGCGAATGAATGCACCGCAGATTCTCAGGCACTGCGCGTCGTCTTGATTCGCGGATAAATCCGCTCCCACAGGGTCTATAGCATTCGGCTCTGCTGCCTCACTTATAAAGACGTTTGCGTACCTGATGACCGACCAAGCCGCCGCTATCGACCAACTGCTGAAAAACCTCGACCAGGCCATGATCGCCGACCGCCATCGCTTGCGCCGGCAACTGCACGAGCTGCGCAAGAAGCCCGATGACGCCAGGCTTGCGCAGTGGGTCGACAAGGTTCAGGCCTCTTTTGCCCGAGTGACCGCGCGGCGCACCAGCATTCCTGGCATCCGCTACGACGACAACCTGCCGATCGCCGCCAAGCGTGACGAAATCAAGAAGCTGGTCGACGAACACCAGGTGGTGATCATCGCCGGTGAGACGGGGTCGGGCAAAACCACCCAGTTACCGAAGATCTGCCTGGAGCTGGGCCGCGGCCAGCATGGCCTGATCGCCCATACCCAGCCGCGGCGAATCGCGGCGCGCAGCGTCGCCACCCGGGTCGCTGAAGAGCTGGGCACGCCGCTGGGGGCGCTGGTCGGTTATCAAGTGCGGTTCGAAGACCAGAGCGACGCCAACACCCTGGTCAAGCTGATGACCGACGGCATCCTGCTGGCCGAAACCCAGCACGACCGCTTTCTTGAGCGCTACGACACGATCATTGTCGACGAAGCTCACGAACGCAGCCTGAACATCGACTTTCTGCTCGGCTACCTCAAGACCCTGCTGCCCCGTCGCCCCGACCTCAAGGTGATCATCACCTCGGCGACCATTGATCTTGAGCGCTTCTCCGAGCATTTCGACAAGGCGCCGATCATCGAGGTGTCCGGTCGTACCTATCCCGTCGACACCTGGTACCGGCCACTCACCGCCGAGCAGGACGAGGAGGGCAACCGGGTCGAAGACGACCTGACGGTGGACCAGGCGATCCTCGCCACCCTCGACGAAATCGCCGCGTTCGAGCGCAGCGAAGGCAAGCGCCCCGGCGATGTGCTGGTGTTTCTGCCCGGCGAGCGGGAGATCCGCGACGCCGCTGAAATGCTGCGCAAGGCCCAGCTCAAGCACACCGAGATCCTGCCGCTGTACGCGCGCCTGTCGCCGGCCGAGCAGCAGAAGATATTCCAGTCTCACCCGGGCCGGCGCGTGGTGCTGGCCACCAACGTCGCGGAAACCTCGCTGACGGTGCCGGGCATTCGCTACGTGATCGACAGCGGTACTGCGCGTATCAGTCGCTACAGCTATCGGGCCAAGGTCCAGCGGTTGCCGATCGAGGCGGTCTCCCAGGCCAGCGCCAACCAGCGTAAAGGTCGCTGCGGGCGGGTCGAACCGGGCATCTGCATTCGCCTGTACAGCGAGGAAGATTTCAACGGTCGGCCTGAGTTCACCGACCCCGAGATTCTGCGCACCAACCTGGCCGCTGTTATCTTGCAGATGCTGCACCTGCGCCTGGGTGCCATCGATGCCTTCCCGTTTATCGAGCCGCCGGATGGCAAGGCCATCAGCGACGGTTTCAACCTGCTGCAGGAGCTCTCGGCGGTCACCCGCGAGAACCAGCTGACCCCGTTGGGCCGTCAATTGGCGCGCCTGCCGGTAGACCCGCGACTGGGTCGCATGCTGCTCGAAGGCGCCAGGTTGGGCAGCCTTCAGGAAGTCTTGATCGTTGCCAGTGCGCTGTCGGTGCAGGATGTGCGCGAGCGTCCGCCGGAGCGTCAGCAGGCTGCCGACCAGGCCCACGCCCAGTGGAAGGACGTGGATTCGGACTTCGCCGCGCTGGTCAATCTGTGGCGCGGCTTTGAAGAGCAACGCCAGGCACTGACCGCCAGCCCGTTGCGCAACTGGTGCCGCAAGAACTTCCTCAACTACCTGCGCTTGCGCGAGTGGCGCGATGCCCACCGCCAGCTCGGGCTGATTTGCCGCGACCTGCAACTGAGCGTCAACAAGGACCCGGCCGATTACCCGAAACTGCACAAGGCAGTGTTGTCCGGGCTGCTCAGCCAGATCGGGCAGAAAACCGAAGACGGCGATTACCTCGGCGCCCGCCAGCGGCGTTTCTGGATTCACCCCTCGTCGGGCCTGGGCAAGAAGCGCCCGCAGTGGCTGATGACCGCCGAGCTGGTGGAAACCACCAAGCTGTATGCGCGCATGGTCGCCAGGATCGAGCCGGACTGGATCGAACCGCTGGCCGGGCACCTGATCAAGAAAAACCATTTCGAACCGCACTGGGAAAAGAAGCGCGGGCAGGTGGTGGCCTACGAGCAAGTGACCTTATACGGGCTGATCGTCGTCGGTCGCCGCCCGGTGCACTTTGGCCCGATCGAGCCAGTGTTGTCCCGCGAGCTGTTTATCCGCGAAGCGCTGGTGCGCGGCGAAATCCAGTCCAGAGCCAAATGCCTGAGCGCCAATACCCGCCTGCTGGAACAGCTCGACGAGCTGGAGGCCAAGGCGCGTCGCCGGGACATCCTGGCCGACGAGGAGACCCTGTTTGGCTTCTATGAAGCGCGGCTGCCGGCCGAGATTCACCAGACCGCAACCTTTGACAGCTGGTACCGGGTCAACAGCCAGAAAGACCCGCAGCTGCTGATCATGCGCGAAGAGGACGTGCTGGCCCGCGAGGCCAGCGAAGTCACGGCCGCGCATTATCCCGACCAACTGCGGCTGGGCGACCTGACGCTGGTGTTGAGCTATCACTTCGAACCCAACCATGTGCGCGACGGCGTCACGGTGCGCGTTCCGGCCCCGTTGCTGCCAGCCCTGCCGGCCGAGCGCCTGGAATGGCTGGTGCCGGGCTTGCTCGAAGCCAAGTGCATTGGCCTGGTCCGCAACCTGCCCAAGGCGATCCGCAAGAACTTTGTGCCGGTACCGGATTTCGTCAAGGCCGCGCTGCAACGCATGACCTTCGGGGAAGGCTCGTTGCCCCAGGCGCTGGGGCGTGAACTGCTGCGCATGACTGGTGCGCGAGTCAGCGATGAAGCCTGGCAGGAGGCCGCACAGCAGCTCGACAATCACCTGAAGATGAACCTTGAAGTGGTCGATGCCGACGGCAAGTTCCTCGGTGAAGGGCGTGACCTCGCCGAATTGACGGCCCGCTTCGCGCAAGCCAGCCAGGCGGCCCTCGCTGTGCCGCAATCGGCCAGAAGCCAGCAACCCGTCGAAGCCAAAGTGTTTGCACCGGTGGCCGAAAGAGCCCAGCAAAAAATTGCCGGCCTGTCGATGACGGTGTATCCGGCACTGGTCGAGGAGCAGGCCACGGTCAAGGAAGGGCGCTTTTCGACCCCGGCCGAAGCCGAGTATCAGCACCGTCGCGCCTTGCAGCGTTTGCTGCTGCAGCAGCTGGCGGAGCCGGCGAAGTTCTTGCGCGGCAAGCTGCCGGGCCTGACCGAACTGGGCTTGCTGTACCGGGAGCTCGGGCGAGTCGATGCGCTGGTCGAAGACATTCTGCTGGCCAGCCTGGACAGCTGCATCCTTGACGGCGAAGAGACCCTGCCACGCGATGGCGCCGGCCTGTTGTCGCTGGCCGAACGCAAGCGCGGCGGCTGGGTCGAGCATGCCGAGCGGCTGGCACGCCTGACCCTGGAGATCCTCAAGCTCTGGCACGGTCTGCAAAAGCGTTTCAAGGGCAAGATCGACTTGGCCCAGGCCGTGGCGCTCAACGATATCAAGCAGCAACTCGGCCAACTGGTCTACTCTGGATTTGTCCGCGAGACGCCAGCGGTGTGGCTCAAGGAACTGCCACGGTTTCTCAAGGCCGTGGAAATGCGCCTGGAGAAGCTGCCTTCGCAGGTGCAGAAAGATCGGGTCTGGAGCATCGAGCTGGCCAACCTCTGGGCGCAATACCAGGCCCGCGCCGCCAAGCATGCCCAGGAGGGCAAGCGCGACCCGCAACTTGAGTTGTACCGCTGGTTGATCGAGGAATACCGGGTGTCGTTGTTCGCCCAACAGCTGGGGACGCGGGTGCCGATCTCGGACAAGCGGCTGAGCAAGCAGTGGAGTCAGGTCGAAGCCTAGGCGCCAAAACGCCAGGGATATGGCACACTTCGGCGTTAAATTGCCCACGCACGGCCCTTGATGCCTGCGTGGGGCTGGATCGCTCCAGCCGTTTGCAGGCCCTGTCATCGGGGATAATGCCAACGAAGATTGGTACCAAGGTACCAATTATTCATTCCGAACAGGCCGTTGCGTGAAGTGACGGCCCAGAACAGAGGAACGACCGTGCACAACGTCGTCATCAGCGGCACCGGCCTGTACACCCCGGCCAACAGTATCTCCAACGAAGAGCTGGTGGAATCCTTCAATCAGTATGTGCAGCAGTTCAATACCAAGAATGCCGAGGCGATTGGCCGTGGCGAAATCGAGGCGCTGGTCGAATCCAGCGCTGCCTTTATCGAGAAGGCCTCGGGCATCAAGAGTCGCTTTGTCATGGACAAGGAAGGCATCCTCGACCCCCGGCGCATGAAGCCGCGCCTGCCTGAGCGGCCCAACGACGAGTCCTCGATCCTCTGCCAGATGGCCGTTGCTGCCGCCAAGCAAGCACTGCAGCGCGCCGGCAAGACGGCCGCCGATATCGACGGCGTGATCGTGGCCTGTTCCAACCTGCAGCGCCCGTATCCGGCCATCGCCATTGAAGTGCAGCAGGCCCTGGGCATTCAGGGCTTCGGCTTTGACATGAACGTCGCCTGTTCCTCGGCCACCTTCGGCATCCAGACTGCTGCCAACAGCGTGCAACTGGGCCAGGCGCGGGCGATCCTGGTGGTCAACCCGGAAATCTGCACTGGCCACCTGAACTTCCGTGACCGTGACAGTCATTTCATCTTCGGTGACGCCGCCACCGCCGTGATCGTTGAACGAGCTGACCTGGCCACCTCGGCTCACCAGTTCGACATCGTCAGCAGCAAACTGCTGACCCAGTTCTCGAACAATATCCGCAACAACTTCGGTTTCCTCAACCGCGCAGGCGAGGAGGGTGAGGGCGCGCCAGACAAACTCTTCGTGCAGGAAGGCCGCAAGGTGTTCCGTGAAGTTTGCCCGATGGTCGCCGAACTGATCGGCCAGCACCTTGAAGAAAACAACCTCAACGTCAGCGACGTGAAACGCTTCTGGTTGCACCAGGCCAACCTGGCTATGAACCACCTGATCGTGAAAAAGCTGCTGGGCCGTGATGCCGCCCTTGAAGAAGCCCCGGTGATTCTCGACCGCTACGCCAACACCAGCTCGGCGGGCTCAGTGATTGCCCTGCACGAGCATCAGGACGATCTGCCCAAGGGCGCGTTGGGCGTGCTCAGCTCGTTCGGTGCCGGTTACTCGATCGGCAGCGTGATTCTGCGCAAACGCTGATCCCACGCTCAAACCTGCGGGTTCCTACCCGGCTTGCGCGTTGTCTCTGTCACTCACAGAGACAATTCTGCGCGCAACAATCGTTTCGGCAGGTGGAAGCGTTTGCCCGCAGACGTTTTAATCGCACTCCGATGGAAAACAGTGCGAGGTAGGGATGGCGGCTGCAGACGATTGGCAGTTACTTGAACGCTTGTTGGCCGGTGAACAGAAAGCCTTCGAGGAGCTGGTCTCGACCTATCAGGGCGGCATGCGCGCTGTTGCCTATGCCATTGTCGGCAGCCGCCAGGCCGACGAGGCCGTGCAGGACGCCTGGCTGGCGGTGGTGCGCAACCTGTCCGGCTTTCAGCGTCGTTCAAGCCTGAAGACCTGGCTGTTGACCATCACCGCCAATGCGGCGAAAAACCGTTACAAGCAGAATCGCCGGGAAGTGCTCCTGGACGACCTGCCATCCCCCCACGGCACCCTTGGCGATGACCGTTTCAGCAGCGACGGCCACTGGTTGCTGGCACCCTTTGCCTGGCACGAAGACACCCCCGAGGCCCTGCTCAGCGAAGATGAGCTGCGCGAATGCCTGGAACACACCGTATCGAGCCTTAATCAACTGCAGAGCAGCGTGCTGATCCTGCGTGAGCGCCAGGGCCTGGAGATGGACGAAATCTGTAATCTTCTCGATATCTCGATCTCCAATGCGCGAGTGCTGTTGCATCGCGCACGGCTCAAGGTCTTCGCCACCCTGGAACATTTTGAGGAAACCGGCCAATGTTGACTTGCAAGGAGCATGTTGCACGCTCCAGCGACTACCTGGATGGGCAATTGAGCTTTCATGAACGCTTGCTCGTTCGCCATCATTTAATGTGTTGCCCGAACTGCCGCCGCTTCATCAATCAGATGCGCTTGATGCAGGCCACCTTGAGGCAGATGCCGGATACCCCGGCGATCGATGTCCAGGCGCTGGCAGGGCAGTTGGCTGCTGAATACAAGCAGGCGGATAAAATCTGACCGTTTTTTGATCAGTGTCACCCGTCAAGGTGTGTGCAAAGGCTCTGCAACGGGGCGTGTGCATTTATTCTGATTCGAAGTAAAAAAGTTCCCTTGTAACAAAATCTTTATATATCAGCCACGTGGCTGCAATAACCCCCGGCCAAGATTCCCTCCCAACACAAGCAGCTCTAACTGCGTGTTTTTCAAGACTATTACAGGGGAATTCTTCGATGATCCGTAAGCACTTCGCCGGTTTCGCGGCCAGCGCATTGGCCCTCGCCGTAACCGCCCAGGCTTTCGCGGGTACCGTGACCACTGACGGCGCCGATATCGTAGTCAAGACCAAGGGGGGCCTTGAAGTCGCCACCACCGACAAAGAGTTCAGCTTCAAGCTGGGCGGTCGTGTTCAGGCGGACTACAGCCGCTTTGACGGTTTCTACACCAACAACGGCAAGACGGCAGACGCGGGTTACTTCCGTCGCGCCTTCCTGGAGTTGGGCGGCGTGATGTTCACCGACTGGGCGTATCAGGTTAACTACGACCTGTCCCACAACGCCGGCGGTGACAACCGTACCGAAGATGGTTACTTCGACGAAGCTTCCCTGGCCTACAACGGCTTCAAACCGGTGTCCATCAAGGTGGGTCGTTTCGACCCCGACTTCGGTCTGGAAAAAGCCACCAGCTCCAAGTGGGTGACTGCTCCTGAGCGTAACGCGGCCTACGACCTGGTTGACTGGGCCAACGCCCACAACGGCGGCATGGGCATCCAGGCGTCCGGCAACGCTGGCGACTCGCTCTACGGTTCGGCTGGTTTCTACGCCAAGGACGCCACCAACCAGGCAGACGACGGCGACAGCAGCAAGCAGTTCAACCTGCGCGCCGTTTTCGCACCGATGCACGAGGCGGGCAATGTACTGCACTTCGGCTTGAACTACGCTCAGCGCGATCTTGCCGACACCGCCTTCGACGGCCGTATTCGCAGCCGCCTGGGCATGCGTGGCGTCAGCACCGATGGCGGCCAGGATGCCGGCACCAATGGCAACCGCCTGTGGCTGGGCGGCGCCAACAACACCCCGTCGGGCGCTTATGACACAGACAAGGCCATCGGCGCGGAAGCGGCGTTCGCCTTCGGCCCGTTCTCGCTGCAGGGTGAATACATCAAGCGCAAGGTCGAGGCAGATGCCGCAGCCTTCCAGGACATCGATGCTACCGGCTACTACGGCCAGGTCGCTTACACCCTGACCGGCGAAGCACGCGGCTACAAGCTGGGCAAGTTCGACGCCATCAAGCCTGCGAACAAGCAAATCGGTGCGTGGGAACTGTTCTATCGCTATGACCACCTGAGCGTGGAAGACGATAACCGTACCTTCGCCACCATCAGTGACGTGGAAGCCAAGGTGCACAACGTCGGCGTGAACTGGTACGCCAACGAAAACATCAAGCTCACCGGTGCCTACATCAAGGCCCAGACCGACAACGCCACCAACGCAGTGGGTGACGACGACGGCGACGGCTTTGTGATGCGCGCGCAGTACGTGTTCTAACTCGGCAATGCTCCCCATCCGTTGATTGCTTCGGCCCCGCGTTTGCGGGGCTTTTTTTTTTATCCCCGACTCTGAACCAAACGCCTGTAATTACATGGACTCGCCCACGCCGAGGCGTCAATGCGCCACGGTGGCGGTCTAAGAAGCCAACGACAGCGAGGGCGAGTCCATGAAAAAGAATACGACGATAGATCAGTCCCTGTCTTCCACC
>NZ_JAAAMT010000051.1 GCF_009905435.1 Pseudomonas sp. R5(2019) | reverse complement strand
TGGGCTGCGCAGCGGCCCCTGAGGCCATTGGCATTTACGATTGAGCCAGCGAGTGCAGGTGATTTCAGAATCGCCGGGGCCGCTGCGCAGCCCATCGCGGCCAGGTCCGCTCCTACATGGACGTCTGTGCTCCGGTCCTTAACTGACCGGCATCGCGGCGGTTCGGCGCTCCGACAAGCCCAGCTCCTACCAGTCGAATCCAGCAGGTAAATGTGGGTTTGTCAGCAGTCTGGGTTCCACCCTGTGGAACGGGTGTCAACAATGATGGGGGAGTGGAAAGCAGCCCGCCCTTGGGCCAGAATCGTCGCCATTGTTCCGGACACGGGTTGGGGATGTCACAAATGAAGATGTGGGTTGGATTGAGCTTGGCGTTGCTGGCGTTCGGTGCCCATGCCGAAGACGAAAGTACCCCGTGCGATAACGTCGAGACCGAGCAGCAGAATGCTGCCTGTGCGGCCTACAACAGGAAGACCGCAGAGCGTGAACTCAATAACGCCTATACCGATATGCTTGAACGGGTCAAAGCCCAATATGCCGACGAGCCTGCGAAGTTAAAGGATTTCAACAGCAACGTTGAGGCTGCCCAGCAACTGTGGCGCCAGTTGCGCGACGCCGATTGCGCCGTTGAAACCGTGCTGTACAGCAAAGGCAGCCAGGAACTGGAAATGGCCGAAAATACCTGCCTGGCCCAACGCAGTGATGAGCGCTCGGAATATCTGCAGTTGTTGCACAACGATATCGATGCGCCTACTGAAAGTGAGGGCGCCGGGGAGTAAAACCGAAAAACAAATGGGTGTTTCACACGCAACGAAAATCGGTGATTGTTCATTACGCTAATGGGGTTCTATCGCCATCGTCTACTGTCAGAACTGACAGGTACACGGCACGAAAATGATCGGTAACACTGGGCAAGACGTGGTTCAACTCAAGGACTGACTAATGAATACACTGGCCGCTGCCCCCTACTATGCCCTGGCTATTTTCTTTGTCATCGTGGTCTCCCTTGAATTGGGAAGATGGCTGGGCAAGCGCCAACTGGCGATTGACCCGGAGGGCGCACGCACGGGTATCGGTGCCATCGAAGGTGCGGTGTTCGGGCTGCTGGCCTTGCTGATCGCCTTCACCTTTTCCGGTGCGGCCAGCCGCCTGGATGCCCGTCGCGACCTGATCGTGCAGGAAACTAACGCCATCGGCACCGCCTGGCTGCGCCTGGACCTGCTGCCCGCCAGCGAGCAGCCCGCCATCCGCCAGTCGTTCCGTGAATATGTCGATGCCCGGCTCGCCTACTACCGCGACCTGCACGACCCGGTGATTGCCGCGCAGGAAAATAACCGCGCACTGAGCGCCCAGCTGCACATCTGGAAGCAGATCATGGCCGCCATTGCCCTGCTGCCCAACCCCGCCCCGGGCTTGAGCGCCGCCCAGGCGTTCAACGACGTTATCGACATCACCACCAACCGCCGCGTGGCCCTTAACACCCACCCGCCCATGGTGATCTACCTGATGCTGCTGGCCCTGACCTGGGTCAGCGCCTTGTTGATCGGCTTCGGCATGGCCGGCGCCGCACGGCGCAACTGGTTGCACAGTCTGGGTTATGCCTTGGTGATGGTCAGCGTGTTGTATGTGATTCTGGATTTCGAGTACCCACGGCGGGGGATCATTCGAGTGGATCAATTTGACCTGATTCTTGAAGAACAGCGCGACAGCATGGAAGAAAGACGAGCACAGGGACCTGTCATTTCTGACAGTAGTCGTCTGGCGTGGCGCTTGTAATGATTCTGGATAGTCAGCACAACTTGACGCGCCTCACGTCAGCAAGCCACCCTGCCGCCCTGTTTTCCTCATGAACAAAGGGCACCCTAATGACTATCTGTGGCGTTGAAATCAAAGGCAGTGAAGCCATCTTTGCGCTGGCCACGCTGAGCGGTAAAACGCCCGAACACATCGGCCTCACGACCAAAAAGATCGCCCTGGAAGATGACGACCAAACCATCAACGTGAAGGCCTTCGCCGCCGTGCTTGAGGCCTTTGTCCAGGCCAACAACATCGACCGCATCGCCATCAAAAAGCGCGGTAAAAAAGGCGAATTCGCCGGTGGCCCGACCACCTTCAAAATCGAAGGCATCTTCCAGCTGCTCGCCAACTGCGACGTGCAACTGGTCTCTCCACAAACCATCAGCGCCCAAAGCAAGAAACTCGAAACCGCCCTGCCCGCCTCGCTGAACAAGTATCAACATGAAGCGTTCAAGACGGCGTGTGCGGTGTTGTTGAAAGGGGCGTAACGTCCCCATCCATGTCACGTATACAGAACATTCCTCCGTGGATGTTCTGTATACGTAACATTTATCACCCTGCCAGCACTGCGCCTTTCGCTCCGACAGCACGATCCTCCCTCGGGCACCGCGCAAACCGCGCCCGATAGCTGCGGGTGAAATACGACGGCGACTCGAACCCACAGGCAATGCTCACCTCCAGCACGCTCATATCGGTCTGGCGCAACAGTTGCCGGGCTTTTTCCAGCCGCAGGCGCAGGTAGAACGTGCTCGGGGTGTCGTTGAGGTGCAGGCGGAACAGCCGTTCGAGCTGGCGCCGGGTCACTTTGATGGCCTCGGCCAGTTGCAGGGTATTCAAGGGCGGCTCGGTGTTTTGCTCCATTATCCCGATCACATGGGCCAGCTTCTTGTTGCTGATGCCATAGCGCGAAGCAATCTGCATGCGCTGGTGGTCCTGGCGCGGGCGAATGCGGCCGAGCACGAATTGTTCGGAGACCTGGATCGCCAACTCCGAACCGTGGGCCTGGGCGATCAAATCGAGCATCAGGTCGATCGAGGCGGTGCCGCCGGCCGAAGTGATCCGCCGCCGGTCGATTTCGAACAACTCCTGGGTGGCATCCAGCTGTGGATAGGATTCCTTGAACGCGCCCAAGGCTTCCCAGTGCAGGGTCAGCCGATACCCGTCCAGCAACCCCGCTTCGGCCAGCACAAAACTGCCGGTATCGATGCCGCCCAGGGTCACGCCGTCGTGATCGAGGCGGCGCAGCCAGTGGTGCAGCACAGGGCTGTAACACGCCAGCGGATCAAAGCCTGCAACCACCAGCAAGGTCGCGCCTTTGGGCAAAACCTGGAGCGCCGCCTCGGCGTTCACCGACATGCCATTGCTCGCCAGCACCGCCCCGCCGTCCGCACTCAATACATGCCAGCGGTACAAGTCCGGCGCAAAGCGGTTGGCCACCCGCAATGGCTCGATGGCTGAGATAAAACCCATCGAGGAAAACCCGGGCAACAACAAGAAGTAGAAATCCTGGGGCATGCGCTGCGCTCGATGCAGGGATGTACTGCGGTTAATACCGCGCAGGTCGCGACAGTGCAAGAGCCAGTCGCCACAGTGCGATTTGCCTGGCAACGCGCCGCGTAGTCTGAGCTCCACGGTGCATAGACGCCGCCCCCCATAACAATTAGAACTGCCGTCAGAGGAGCCATCATGAAAAGACTGATCAGCTGCTGTCTGCTGATGCTCACCGGTACCGCCCTGCTCACCAACAGCGCCGTTGCCGCCGAACCCGCCGAGTGCAAGAACGTGCGCCTGGGCGTGGTCAACTGGACCGACGTCATCGCTACCAGCGCCATGACCCAGGTGCTGCTGGACGGCCTCGGTTACCAGACCAAGCAGACCAGCGCCTCGCAGCAGATCATTTTCGCCGGTATTCGTGACCAGCGCCTGGACATGTTCCTCGGTTACTGGAACCCGATCATGACCCAGACCATCACCCCCTTTATCGAGCACAAGCAGGTCAAGGTGCTGGCCGAACCGAGCCTGAAGGATGCCCGTGCGACCCTCGCCGTGCCCAAGTACCTGGCCGACAAGGGCCTGAAATCCTTCGCCGACATCGCCAGGTTCAAAAAGGAACTGGACGGCAAGATCTACGGCATCGAACCCGGCTCCGGCGCCAACACCCAGATCAAGGCGATGATCGCCAAGAACCAGTTTGGCCTGGGCGATTTCCAGCTGGTGGAGTCCAGTGAAGCGGGCATGCTCTCGGCCGTCAGCCGAGCGGTGAAACGTAACGCAGCGGTGGTGTTTTTCGGCTGGGCACCGCACCCGATGAACGTGAACTTCGAACTCGCCTACCTGACCGGCAGCGACGATGCGCTGGGCCCGGACGAAGGCCGTGCCACGGTCTGGACCGTCACCGCCCCCGACTACGCCAGCCGCTGCCCGAACGCCTACAGACTGCTGACCAACCTGACCTTCAGCGCCGAAGACGAGAGCCGGATGATGCAGCCGCTGCTCGACCACAAGGACGCGCTGGAATCTGCCCGGCAATGGCTCAGGGACCACCCCGAAGACCAGAAGCGCTGGCTTGACGGCGTGACCACCTTTGATGGCCGCCCGGCTGCCGAGAATCTGCGCTTGAGCAGTAATCCTTAAGCAGGTCCGGCCTCATCGCGGGCAAGCCCTGCTCCTACATAAAACCGCTATGCATTCACATGCAGGAGCAGGGTTTACCCGCGAAAAATCTCCCAGACACCACAAAAGCCTGAAGGAACCCCACATGAACCACGACGTCATCATCACCTGCGCACTCACCGGTGCTGGCGACACGACGGGCAAGAGCCACCTGGTGCCCGTCACGCCGAAACAGATCGCCGCCGCCGCCGTTGAAGCGGCCAAGGCCGGCGCCACGGTCGTCCACTGCCATGTCCGCGACCCGCAGACCGGCAAATTCAGCCGCGATGTCGCGTTGTACCGGGAGGTGATGGAGCGCATCCGCGAGGCGGATGTCGACATCATCGTCAACCTTACCGCTGGCATGGGTGGCGACCTGGAAATCGGCCCGGGCGAGACGCCCACCGAATTCGGCCCCGGCACCGATCTGGTCGGCCCGCTGACCCGCCTGGCGCATGTGGAAGAACTGCTGCCGGAAATCTGCACTCTGGACTGCGGCACGCTTAACTTCGGCGACGGCGACACCATCTACGTCTCCACCCCGACCCAGCTGCGCGCCGGTGCCAAGCGCATCACCGAACTGGGCGTGAAGGCAGAGCTGGAAATCTTCGACACCGGGCACCTGTGGTTCGCCAAGCAAATGATCAAGGAAGGCCTGCTGCATGACCCACTGTTCCAGCTGTGCCTGGGCATCCCGTGGGGCGCGCCGGCCGACACCACCACCATGAAAGCCATGGTCGACAACCTGCCCGCCGGTGCCACCTGGGCCGGCTTCGGCATCGGTCGCATGCAAATGCCGATGGCGGCGCAAGCGGTGCTGCTGGGCGGCAACGTGCGGGTCGGCCTTGAAGACAACCTCTGGCTCGACAAGGGCGTGCTCGCCACCAATGGCCAACTGGTGGAACGCGCCTGTGAAATTCTCAGCCGCCTCGGTGCCCGCGTGCTTACGCCGGCCGAAGGCCGCGCCAAGATGAACCTGACCCGCCGTTGATCACACAAGGATACCCGCATGAGCTTTATCACCGAGATCAAAACCTTTGCAGCACTGGGCAGCGGCGTGATCGGCAGTGGCTGGGTCGCCCGCGCCCTGGCCCACGGCCTGGACGTGGTGGCCTGGGACCCGGCGCCCGGCGCCGAAGCCGCATTGCGCAAGCGCATTGCCAACGCCTGGCAAGCACTGGAAAAACAAGGCTTGGCCGCCGGTGCATCGCAGGACCGGTTGCGCTTTGTCAGCACCATTGAAGAATGCGTGCGCGACGCCGACTTCATCCAGGAAAGCGCCCCTGAGCGGCTGGAACTCAAGCTTGAGTTGCACACCAAAATCAGCGCGGCGGCCAAGCCCAACGCCCTGATCGGCTCCAGTACCTCGGGCCTGCTGCCAAGCGAATTCTATGAGTCCTCGACCCATCCTGAGCGCTGCGTAGTCGGTCACCCGTTCAATCCGGTGTATCTGCTACCGCTGGTGGAAGTGGTGGGTGGCAATCGCACCGCTCCCGAAGCGATCCAGGCCGCCATCGGCGTCTATGAATCACTGGGCATGCGCCCCTTGCACGTGCGCAAGGAAGTCCCCGGTTTTATCGCCGACCGCCTGCTCGAAGCGCTCTGGCGCGAGGCCCTGCACCTGGTCAACGACGGTGTGGCAACCACCGGCGAAATCGACGATGCGATCCGCTTTGGCGCCGGCTTGCGCTGGTCGTTCATGGGCACATTCCTGACCTACACCCTGGCAGGCGGCGATGCCGGCATGCGCCACTTCATGGCCCAGTTCGGCCCTGCGCTGCAACTGCCCTGGACCTACCTGCCTGCGCCACAGCTGACCGACAAACTGATCGACGATGTGGTCGAGGGCACCGCCGAGCAATTGGGCACCCACAGCATCAGCGCCCTGGAACGCTATCGTGATGATTGCCTATTGGCGGTGCTCGATGCGGTCAAGACCACCAAAGCCAGACACGGCATGACCTTCAGCGAATAACCGGAGCCTTGTGATGCCAGCGTTGCTCACCTACCAGACCGAGGTCCAGGCCGATTGGGTCGATTACAACGGGCATCTGCGCGATGCCTTTTACCTGCTGATTTTCAGCTATGCCACCGATGCCTTCATGGACCATATCGGCCTGGACAGCGACAACCGCACCGCCAGCGGCAACTCGTTGTTCACGCTGGAGTGTCACCTGAACTATCTGCATGAGGTGAAGCTGGGGACCGCCGTTCAAGTCCGCACGCAGATCCTCGGGGTTGATCGCAAGCGCGTGCACCTTTATCACAGCCTGCACATCCAGGCGCTGGATGAGCCGGTGGCGGTCAGTGAGCAGATGCTGCTGCATGTGGATCTGGCGGGACCGCGGTCGGTGCCGTTCAGTGAGGGGGTGGCAAAGCGGTTGTTGGAGATTCAGGCTGAACAGGTGGATCTGCCCAGGCCTGAATATGTGGGGCGGGTGATGCAGTTGCCGGGTTAAGACCACTGTCCTACCTGAACATGCGGACTTGTAGGAGCGGACCTGGCCGCGATGGGGCGCGCAGCGGCCCCGGGGTCTGCTGCGCAGCCCATCGCGGCCAGGTCCGCTCCTACACCGGTTCGCGTAAAACCGGGTATTACTGCTGTGCCACTTTCTCCGACTTGCCGTCATAGCGCTTGCGCCATTCGGCCAGGATGCTGTCGCGGTTCTTGGAGGCCCAGCCGAAGTCGTTCTTGATCAACCGCTGCTCATAGTCAGCCGGCAGTTCGGTTTGCGGCTTGGCGATGCCCGGCTGGGCCAGCACGGCGAAGTTTTCCTTGTACAACTCCATCGCCGCCGGGCTTGCAGAGAAGTCCGCCAGGCGCTTGGCTGCGGCTTCATGCGGGGTGTTCTTGAGGATCGCGGTGGCTTCGATTTCCCAGCCCAGGCCTTCCTTCGGCAACACGATCTCCAGCGGCGCGCCCTGGCGCTTGAGCTGCACGGCCGGGTATTCGAAGGAGATACCGATCGGGAACTCACCGGCGGCCGCCAGCTTGCATGGCTTGGAGCCGGAGTGAACGTACTGGCCAATGTTCTGGTGCAGGCCATCCATATACGCCCAGCCTTGTTTCTCACCGAAGGTCTGCAGCCAGGCGCTGACGTCGAGGAAGCCGGTGCCCGACGAGGCCGGGTTCGGCATCACGATCTTGCCCTTGTACTCAGGCTTGGTCAGGTCCTGCCAGCTCACCGGCTTGGTCAGGCCCTGTTTCTCGGCCTCGATGCTGTTGAAGCAGATGGTCGCGGCCCAGACATCCATGCCCACCCAGCTCGGCGGGTTGGCGGCATCGCGGTAGTTGCCGCCGATCTTGTCCAGGTCCTTGGGCGCATAGCTTTGCAGCATGCCCTGCTGGTCGAGGATTGCCAGGCTCGAGGCCGCCAGGCCCCACACCGCGTCGGCTTGCGGGCGGTCTTTTTCGGCCAGCAGCTTGGCGGTGATGATCCCGGTGGAATCACGCACCCACTTGATCTCGATGTCCGGGTTGGCTTTTTCGAAGGCCTGCTTGTAGGTCTTCAGTTGTTCGGCTTCAAGCGCCGTGTAGACCGTCAGGGTGGTGTCGGCGGCCTGGGCCTGCACGCTCAAGGCGGTGAGGACGGCAGCGGCAAGAGCAAGTGGCTTGAACATGGTGCGGATCCTTTGTCGATAAAGTCAGTGGGGTATTTATTGGCCGGGGGCGCTCTGGCGCCAGGCTTGTGATTGGCGCAACAGGCCGCGCGAAGCCCAGGCCAGCAGCAACGACACCGTGGCCGAGGTCAGCAGGATCAGGGTCGACATCGCCGCCGCGCCGCCGACATTGCCGGCATCGTCCATGTTCAGAACGGCCACGGCGGCGAGAATGGTGTCGGGGCTGTAGAGGAAGATCGCAGCCGACACGGTGGTCATCGCCGAGACGAACAGGTAGCGGATGATGTCCAGCAAGGCCGGCAGGCAGATCGGCACGGTGACGCGCATGAAGTGCCGGTACAGCGGCGCCTTGAGTGATAGCGCAGCTGCTTCGAACTCACCGTCGAGCTGACGCAGGGCGGTGGTCGCGGTCATTTGCGCCGTGGTCAGGTAGTGGGCAATGGTGCACACCACCAGCAATGCCATCGAGCCGTAGAACACGTGCAGCGGGTTGCCATTGAGGTTGAAGAAAAACACGTAGCCCAGGCCCAGCACCAAGCCTGGCACTGCCATCGGCACGAAGCTGAGCATGCGCAGGATCAGGTTGAGGCTGCGTTGCCCGCTGGTTTTCTCCATCAGGTAAGCCCCGGTGAAGATCACCACACTGCCGATCAGCGCGGTGCCCAGCGCCATGGTCAGGCTGTTGCGGTAGGCCAGCCAGCCACCGCCAGCGGTGTCCTCGAACTGATAATGGTTGAGCGACAACGACAGGTTGTAAGGCCAGAATTTCACCAGCGACGAGTACACCGCCATGCCCACTACGGTCAGCAATGCGGCGCAGACCAGCAGCACAAAGGCCAGGTAGCAGCCATCGCGCAGCCGCGACGGCACCGGTTTGAACACTTGGGCACGGCCGCTCATGGCATCGCCATGACGACGACGCAGCCAGGCATCGACAGCAAAGCTCAACAGCGCCGGCAGCAACAACACCATGCCGATCAAGGCACCGCGACCGAACTGCTGCTGGCCGACCACCGCCTTGTACGCTTCGAGTGCCAGCACCTGGTAATCGCCACCGACCACAACCGGCACGCCAAAGTCAGTGATGGTCAGAGTGAACACCAGACAGAACGCGGCAAACACCGCCTGACGCGTCGCCGGCCAGGTGATGCTGCGGTAGGCGCGCCACGGGCTTGCGCCCATGCTCGACGCCGCATCGAACAAGCGCGCATCGGCCAGCGACAAGGCCGAGAGCAGAATCATCAAGGCATGCGGAAAGGTGTAAATCGCCTCGCCCAGCACGATGCCCCAGAAGCCGTAGATGTTGTCGGACAGCAAGCCGCGCAGCAGGCCCTGATTGCCGAACAGGTAGACCAGCGCAATGCCCGGCAACATCGACGGCGCCAGCAACGGCAGCAGCGAGATGCCGCGCCACACGACTTTGCCCGGGATCAGCGTGCGTTGCAGCGCGTAGGCGAACAGGTAAGCGACCGGTACCACGATGGCGGCGACGCTCAACGAGACTTTCAGGCTGTTGCCCAACAGCCAGTGGAAGTTGGCGCTGGTGAACAGTTCCCGCGCGGCCACCAGACCACCACCCTGCCCGTCCTCGGCGCTGAAACCGCGCCAGAAGATCGCCATCAGCGGCATCAATACGGCCAGTGTCAGCAGCACCAGCAACAGCGATTTGCCACCCACCACGAACAGGCGATCACCCAGCGCCACGCGGGCCTTGCCCTGCGCTTGCTTGTGCATCAGCGGCACACTCATCTGCGCGGCCATCTCAGGCAAACACCTGCAGGCTGCGCGGCGGCAGGGCCACCCAGATACTTTGCGAGCCCAGGCGCGGCATCGACTCGGGCGCCACTTCGGCCGTCAGCGCATGCCCTGGCAAGTCATTGAGCTCGAAGCTCATGCGGCAGCGGTTGCCCAGGAAAGTGATCTCGCGAACCTGTGCGGCAAACAGGTTTTCTTCGTGCACAGGCGGGTTGACGCTGATCGCCTCGGGGCGGCAGAACAGCCGACCGCGGTCCGCACTGCCGGCATCCGGCGCCAGGCGCATGTGCAGGGCACCGACCTGGGCATGGCTGGTGCTGCTGCGGCGAAATGGCAGCCAGTTGCCCTGGCCGACAAACTCGGCGACGAACGGCGTGGCAGGCTTGTCATAGATATCCTGCGGGGTGGCGTACTGCTCGACCTTGCCGTTGTTCATCACGGCAATGCGGTCAGCCATGAGCATGGCTTCGTCCTGGTTGTGGGTCACCATCAGCGTGGTGATGCCCAGCTGGCGCTGCAGCTGGCGCAGCTCGGTGCACAGATGCTCGCGCACCCGGGCATCGAGGGCCGACATCGGTTCGTCGAGCAACAGCAACGAAGGCGCCGGCGCCAAGGCACGGGCCAGCGCAACCCGTTGCTGCTGGCCACCGGACAGCTGGCCGGGAAATTTCTTTTCACTACCGACCAGGCCCACCAGTTCGAGCATTTGCGCCACGCGCTCACGGGTCTCTTCGCGGCCACTGCCGGTCAGGCCGTAAGCGATATTGGCTTCGACGGTGAGGTTGGGGAACAGCGCGTAAGACTGGAACAGAATCCCGTAATCACGGGCCTGGGGTGGCAACGTCGAGATATCCCGGTCGCCGATGTAGAGCGTGCCACGGTCCTGGCGCTCAAGGCCGGCGATGCAGCGCAGCAAAGTGGTCTTGCCACACCCGGACGGCCCCAGCAGGCAAACCAGCTCGCCAGCGGCCACATCGAGGGACACATCGTCCAGCGCGGTAAAGGCGCCAAAGCGCTTGTGGATGCCGCGCACTGTCATCTGTGCGCCCGGGTTTGCAATCGCGGTGTTCATGGCTGGACCTCATCGAACTGATGCAGGCCATCCTAGGGAGCGATTGCGAAGGGTATGTGGCAATGAGGCAAAAGCTGCCGATAGTGGTATTGGCGGATTTGGGTTGGCCTGAGAACCCGAGGTGGCTTCATCGCGAGCAAGCTCGGCTCCTACAAAATGCGCGCCGCGCGGAATGGCGATAGGTAGGAGCCGAGCTTGCTCGCGATTAAGCCACCGCCGATCTAAAGCGCACACACTTCCTGCGCCACCCCCAGAAACGCCGCCGGCAACCGCGCCTGGCGCCGTTCTTTCAGGCAATACAAATACTCATGCATCACCGGTGCTCCTTCGAGCGTCAGCACGCGCAATTCCGGGTTATGCGGCACTTCATGGCGGGCGATGATGCTGATGCCGATGTTGCGCAGCACACCTTCGCGAATCGACTCGCGGCTGCCGATCTCCAGCAATGAGCCCACCGCCACAGCTGATTCGCGCAGCATGTCTTCGGTCAGTTGGCGGGTGGTCGAGCCCGATTCGCGCATCAGCAGGCAATGCCCGGCGAGTGCGCCGATCGGCACCGAGTCGAACTTGGCCAGCGGGTGATTGCGATGCACCGCCACCACCAACGGGTCGGCGCCCAGCACCCGTCGAACCAGCCGCGTATCCTCGACCAGCTGCGACGAGGCGGCCAGGTCGACGCGGTAATCCTCGAGCATTTCCAGCACCTGCTGGGAGTTACCGATTTCTACCGACACCTCCACCTGCGCCAGGCGCTCGCGGAAGATTTTCACCAGATCCAGGATGTAATACGGCGCCGTGGCAGCGATACGCAGGACGCCCTGACCCTGGCCGCTGTTGCGCAGAAAGAATTCGATATCGGCTTCCTGCTGCAGCAGGGTCTTGACCATGGGCAGCAGCCGGGCACCGTCGTCGCTGAGGGTCAGCCGGCGCCCGCCGCGATAGAACAACTCGACGGCGTATTGGCTCTCCAGGTGACGAATCTGAGTGGTCACCGTCGGCTGGCTGAGGCCAAGCTTCTTCGCGGCCAGGGTAATACTGCCCAGCCGGGCCACCATGTAAAACGCTTTCAGCTCGGCACTGAGCATCACTTCCTCGCCAATCAAGGCCGGCAGCCGGCCATTATTCGGCCAATCTTACCGGGTTTGAACTGTCATTTCTGACAGTAGACCGGGTTGTCTTGCAGTTCTACGCTCGCGTTGCAACTTGGTCCCTTTCTCTCGCTAGAGCCCTGCCATGACCTTGAGCATCAACTCCACCATTGCATTGCTCCAACAGAAGATCGACGCAGCCGCCAAAGACGGAGTCTATTCCTACCTGGAGTTTGAACAGTTCAGGGATGACGCTGACAAGCAGCTGGCCAGAGCCAAAGATCCATCTGCTGACGAGTCTCTGTTCAAATTGCAGGCCGCCGCTGATGCCGCCGTTGAAGCCCTGGAAAGGCTTGCAACCGACTCACGCAAGAACAAGTCCTCGCCACTCGAGAAATCTGCTCTGAAAACCGCCGTCGAATGGCAGTTGGCGTATGTCGTGGCCTGTTACCTTTCCAGGGTGTATCACCTGTAACGCCTCACTTGCTCAACAACCGCAAGCCATTGAAGACCACCAGCAAGCTCACGCCCATATCGGCAAACACGGCCATCCACATGGTGGCCATGCCGGCGAAGGTCATGGCCAGGAAGATCGCCTTGATCCCCAGCGCCAACCCGATGTTCTGCATCAGGATGGCACGGGTGGTGCGCGAGAGCCTGATAAAGGCCGGTATCTTGCGCAAATCGTCGTCGATCAGCGCTACATCGGCGGTTTCGATGGCGGTGTCGGTGCCGGCCGCCGCCATGGCAAAGCCGATTTCGGCACGGGCCAGGGCCGGGGCGTCGTTAATGCCGTCGCCGACCATGCCAACCCGGTGCCGGGCAGCGTAGAGGTCGTCGATGGCTTGCAGCTTGTCGGCGGGCAGCAGGTTGCCGCGGGCCTGGTCGATGCCGACTTGAGCCGCAATCGCCTCGGCGGTGTGCGGGTTGTCGCCGGTCAGCATCAGGGTCTTGATGCCCAGCTCATGCAGTTGCGCGATGGCCTCGCGGCTGCTGTCCTTGACCGTGTCCGCGACGGCGAACAGCGCCAGCGGGCCGCTGGCATCGAGCAACAACACCACGGTCTTGCCCTGGCGCTCCAGTTGATCGAGCCGGGCTTCCAGCTCGGGGGAGCAGAGGTTGAGTTCTTCGACGAGGCGGTGGTTACCCAGATGGTAGGTGACGCCATTGATGTCACCGCGTACCCCGCGACCGGCGAGTGCGGTAAACGCCTCAACCGGCAGCAGTGAACCCTCGGATTTCTGAGCAATCGCCAGCGATACCGGGTGGTCGGAACGCGCAGCCAGGCTGGCCGCGATGATCGGCCCGGTGTCGGCAACCCGTGGGTCGAGCACCACACAATCGGTCTGCACCGGCTTGCCGTGGGTGAGGGTACCGGTCTTGTCCAGGGCCAGAACGTCGAGTTTGTGACCGGCTTCGAGATAGACGCCACCCTTGATCAGAATGCCTTTGCGCGCCGCAGCGGCCAGCCCGCTGACGATGGTCACCGGCGTCGAAATCACCAGCGCACACGGGCAGGCCACCACCAACAGGACCAGCGCGCGATAGATCCAGTCGAACCAGAGTCCGGACATGAACAGCGGCGGGATCACCGCGACGGCCAGCGCAACAACAAACACCGCCGGGGTATAGATCCGCGAGAAGCGATCGACAAAGCGCTGGGTCGGCGCCTTGGCGCCTTGAGCTTGCTCAACGGCATGGATAATCCGCGCCAGGGTCGATTGGTTGGCGGCAGCGGTGACGCGATACTCCAGCGCACCCGCCTGGTTGATGGTGCCGGCAAACAGCTTGTCGCCCACTGATTTCTCGACCGGCAGGCTTTCACCCGTGATCGGTGCCTGATCGACGCTGGATTGCCCCGACAGCACTTCACCGTCCAGGCCGATCCGCTCCCCCGGGCGCACCCGCACCCGGGCACCCAGGGCCACGTCCTTGACGTGCTGCTGCCGCCATTGGCCATCGGCCTGCAGCACGGTGGCCAGATCCGGGGCCAGTTGCATCAGGCCGCCAATGGCACGGCGGGCGCGGTCGAGCGAGTGGGCTTCGATCAGTTCGGCGAGCGTAAACAGGAACATCACCATGGCTGCTTCAGGCCACTGGCCGATCAACACCGCACCGGTCACGGCGATGCTCATCAGCGCGTTGATGTTGAGGTTGCGGTTTTTCAGGGCGATCCAGCCCTTTTTATAAGTGCCCAGCCCACCGCTGAGAATCGCCACCAAGGCGACCAGCGCCACCACCCAGTCTGGCGCCCACTGGCCGAAGTGGATAACTTCCGCCGCCACCGCCGCCACGCCGGAAAGCGCCAGCGGCCACCACGGCTTTTTCGCTGCCGGGGCCTGGGACGCAGGGGATGCGCCCTGCTCCAGCGGTTCGGCCTGCATGCCCAACGAAGCGATGGCCTGCACAATCGGCTCGGTGCCGGGCAAGGCATGGCGCACGCCGAGGATGCGGTTGACCAGGTTGAACTCCAGCTGCTCGATGCCGGCAAGCTTGCCCAGCTTGTCCTGGATCAGGGTCTGTTCGGTCGGGCAATCCATGGCCTCGATCCGAAAGCGGCTCAGGCGCGCGCCAGCGCTGGGCGCTTCACTGAACAGGACCTGCGAAGGCGCCTCGGTGGTCGCCGAGCAGCAGCTTTTCTGATGACCATGGCAATGGTTGTGACCGTGTTCGTCGGGCGTGACGGGTGTCAGGCGCGGTGGAACGGGTGTGGGCTGGCTCATGCGGTTCATCCCTAAATGTCCTGTTGCGTAGTGAACACCCTGTAGCCACTATAGGGTCAACACCCACTGGAGATCTTCGGCATGAAAATCGGAGAACTGGCGAAAGCGACCGACTGCCAGGTTGAAACCATCCGCTACTACGAACGGGAAAACCTGCTGCCCGAGCCCGCCCGCAGCGAAGGCAATTACCGCCTCTACACCCAGGCCCACGTCGAGCGCCTGACCTTTATCCGCAACTGCCGCACCCTGGACATGACCCTGGAAGAAATCCGTGGCCTGCTGAACCTGCGCGACAGCCCAGAGGACGCCTGTGAGAGTGTCAATGCGCTGGTGGATGAGCATATCCACCACGTCAAGGCGCGCATCGACGGGCTGATGGCCTTGCAGCAGCAGTTGCTGGAGTTGCGCCAACGCTGCAGCGCACCGAATCACGTGGATCAGTGTGCGATCTTGCAGCAATTGGAAGTCAGCGGTGGGGTAACGGCTCCAGAGACGGAGCACTCCCATGTAGGCAGAAGCCACGGGCATTGACCCGTGGCTTGGGATGAAGCGCGAAAATTCCCTGTGGGAGCGGATTTATCCGCGAATAGCTTCACCGCGGTTTGCATGAGACACCGTGGCGCCTGTATTCGCGGATAATTCCGCTCCCACATTAGGGATGTCGTCGCTTGGTTCCTTGTATCAGACCGCCATCGGTGCGGTCATTGGCGCGTGGTGGTCGTAGCCTTCGAGGCTGAAGTCGCTCGGCTCGATCAGCTCCAGCCACTCGGGCTGGTAAACGCCGGTCTTGGCGAACTCCGGTACGCGCTCGGAGATGACCAGCTTCGGCGCCGGCAGGGGCTCGCGCTTGAGCTGTTCGTTGAGCATGTCCAGGTGGTTCTCGTAGACGTGCGCATCGCCGATGAAATAGGTGAACCAGCGCGGCGTGTAACCGGTCAGGCGACCCACCAGCGACAGCAGCGCAGCGCCTTCCGTCAGGTTGAACGGCGTACCCAGACCCAGGTCGTTGGAGCGAATGTACAGGGTCAGGGAGATTTCCTTCGTCTCGGCATTCGGGTGGAACTGGTACAGCAGGTGGCACGGCGGCAAGGCCATTTCATCGAGCTGGGCGCAGTTCCAGCCGTGGAACAGGATGCGGCGGCTGCCCGGGTCGTTGATGATGGTGTCGACGCACTGGCGAATCTGGTCGATGGCCTTGTACAAAACGACAAAGGCTTCGCCGTCTTCGCAGGCTTCGGCGATCTGCTGGTAACCCTGGCTGCGGGCCAGTTCGATGGCGGCCGGGTTGCTCAGCGGGATGCGCTTGTAGGCCGGCCATTGGCGCCATTGCACGCCGTAGATCTCGCCCAGGTCATCGGTGCCCTGACGGAACGGGTTGGCCAGCCACTGGGCGTTTTCGTTAGCGTTCTGGTCCCAGACCTTGCAGCCCAGCTCGCGGAATTCGGCCGCGTTGTTCACGCCACGCAGAAAACCGACCATTTCGCCGATCGCCGATTTGAATGCCAGCCGGCGGGTAGTGATGGCCGGAAAGCCTTCCTGCAGATCGAAACGCAGCATGGCCCCTGGGAAGCTGATGGTCCGCACACCCGTGCGGTTGCCTTGCAGAGTGCCGTTTTTGATCACATGCGCGACCAGATCAAGATATTGCTTCATGACTTACCTGTATCGAGGCGGGCAGGGCCTGCGCCCTGCCCTGCTGAATTTTAAAGCGCTGCGCCCTTGGCGGTCGGCGCGCGGTGGTAGGCCCACCAGATCAAGCCAATACCCGCGACAATCATCGGTACGCACAGTACCTGACCCATGGTCAGCCAGCCGAAGGCCAGATAGCCAAGTTGGGCGTCCGGCACGCGGACGAACTCGACGATGAAACGGAAAATGCCGTAGAACAGCGCAAACATGCCGGACACCGCCATGGTTGGCCGCGGCTTGCGCGAAAACGCCCAGAGAATCAGGAACAGTGCCACACCTTCGAGGGCAAATTGGTAGAGCTGCGACGGATGGCGCGGCAGCTGGGCCGGATCGCTGAACGACGGGAACACCATCGCCCATGGCAAATCGGTCGGTTTGCCCCAGAGTTCAGCGTTGATGAAGTTGCCAATCCGCCCGGCACCCAGGCCAATCGGCACCAGCGGCGCGATGAAATCCATCAGCTCGAAGAACGACTTGTTGTTGCGCTTGCCAAACCACAGGACCGCCAGCATCACACCGATAAAGCCGCCGTGGAACGACATGCCGCCCTTCCACACTTCGAAGATCAGCGCCGGGTTGGCGAGGTAGGCATGCAGGTCGTAGAACAGCACATAGCCCAGCCGCCCGCCGACAATGACGCCCATGGCGCACCAGAACACCAGGTCGGAGAGCTTTTCGCGGCTCCAGGTCGGATCGAAGCGGCGCAATCTGGCGGATGCCAGCAACCAGGCGCCGCCAATACCGACCAGGTACATCAGGCCGTACCAGTGAATTTTCAGCGGACCAATGGCCAAGGCCACAGGGTCGATCTGCGGGTAAGGCAGCATGGTGACTCCTTCTTCAGAGCAAAAAACTCAAGCCGACACAAAACAGCAGTGCGGCAAACAGCCGTTTAAGCAACCGCGGCGACAGCTTGTGCGCCAGGCGAGCACCGAAACGGGCGAAAAACATGCTGGTCAGGGCAATCCCCAGCAATGCCGGTAAGTACACAAACCCCAGGCTATGGGGCGGCAACAGCGGGTCGTGCCAGCCCAGCACCATGAAACTCAGCGCGCTGGCCACGGCAATCGGAAAGCCACAGGCCGACGAGGTGGCGACCGCTTGCTGCATCGGCAGGCTGCGCCAGGTCAGGAAGGGCACCGTCAGCGATCCGCCGCCAATACCGAAGATTGCCGAGGCCCAGCCGATCACGCTGCCGGCGGCGGTCAGGCCGGCTTTGCCGGGCACCGCGCTGCTGGCCTTGGGCCTGAGATCAAGGGCCATTTGCAAGGACACCAGCACGGCGAACGTACCGATGATTTTTTGCAGGTACGGCCCCTGAATCAGCGAGGCGGTTTTCGCCCCGATGCCCGCGCCGATCAGGATGCCCAGGGTAATCCAGACAAACACCGGCCACTGCACGGCACCGCGCAGGTGATGCTCGCGAATGGCATTGACCGAGGTGAAGATGATCGTCGCCAGTGAGGTGCCCACCGCCAGGTGGGTGAGCACTGAGGCGTCGAAACCCTGCAGGGTGAAGCTGAAGACCAGCACCGGAACGATGATGATGCCGCCGCCCACGCCAAACAGCCCGGCGAGTACGCCCGCGCAAGCGCCCAGAACCAGATAGAGCAGAAATTCCATCGTTGCCCCCAAAATGAGTCCGGCATGGTAACGGAAGCCGGGCCCTCGGCTCTAGTGAAGACGATGGATAGCGCCCGGAAGTCTGGGTAGAGTGAGGGAAATCACAGGGACTTCGCCTATGTGTCTGATTGTGTTTGCCTGGCGGCCGGGCCACGCCCAGCCGCTGATCGTTGCGGCCAACCGCGATGAGTTCTACGCCCGGCCGAGCCAGCCGCTGGCGGCGTGGGAGGAATTTCCCGGGGTGTACGCCGGGCGTGACCTGGAAGCCGGCGGCACCTGGCTCGGCGTCGGTCCCAACGGGCGCTTTGCTGCCTTGACCAATATTCGCAACCCCAACCAGCCGCTGGGGCGTCGCTCGCGGGGCGAACTGGTGGCGGGGTTTCTGACCCGCGAGCAGTCGGTTGATCAGTATTTGAACGAAGTGGCCAGGCGCTCGGATGATTACGCCGGGTTCAATCTGCTGGTGGGCACGGGCGAGCAGCTGGCCTACCTGAGCGCGATTGACCCAGTGCCGAGGGTATTGGCGGCGGGCGTTTATGGATTGTCCAATGCCGGGCTGGATACCCCATGGCCGAAGGTGGTCAAGGCGCGTTCAGCGCTCCAGGCGCGGCTTGAGACGGCTGACCCGCAAGCGCTGTTGAGCGTGCTGGCTGATCCGCAGCCGGCTGCTTTTGCTGAATTACCGGATACGGGGGTGGGCTTGGCGACCGAGAGTCTGCTGTCCAGTGTATTTATCGCCAGCCCAAGCTACGGGACGCGGGCGAGCACTGTGCTGATTGTTGGGGCGGATGGATCGCGGCGGATGGTGGAGCGCAGTTTCGGGCCGTATGGCGGGCATTTGGGGGAGGTAGTGGTGAGTCTTCAGGGCCCTATTCGCGGATAAATCCGCTCCCACAAAAGCCCCCTCCGCATACTATGAGCGGGGAATGTGGGAGCGGATTTATCCGCGAATAGCTGCGACGCGGACTACAGCTTCTTGGGCGAAGCCGGATTGATCATCCGCCCCAGCCCCAGGTTCTTCAGCGTCAGTTGCAGCGTGCTGTGGATCACCTGCGGGTTGTCGATGGTCATGACCTGCGTGAGCAATTCGCTGGATTTGCTCATGCTGATCTGGCGCAGCATCCACTTCACTTTCGGCAAGTTGGTGGCGTTCATCGACAGGCTGTCAAAGCCCATCGCCATCAACAGCACCGCCGCCGCCGGGTCGCCGGCCATTTCACCGCAAATGCTCACCGGCTTGCCTTCGGCATGAGCTTCGGTGACCACGTGCTGCAGGGCCTGCAGCACCGCCGGGTGCATATAGTCGTAGAGGTCGGCAACGCGCGGGTTGTTGCGGTCCACCGCCAGCAGGTATTGGGTCAGGTCGTTGGAGCCGACCGAGAGGAAATCCACCTGCCGCGCCAGTTCGCGGGTCTGGTAGACCGCGGCCGGAATCTCGATCATCACCCCCACTGGCGGCATCGGCACGTCGGTGCCTTCGTCGCGCACTTCACCCCAGGCGCGGTGAATCAGGTGCAGGGCTTCTTCCAGTTCATGGATACCGGAAATCATCGGCAGCAGAATGCGCAGGTTGTTCAGGCCTTCACTGGCCTTGAGCATGGCGCGGGTCTGGACCAGGAAGATTTCCGGGTGGTCGAGGGTCACGCGGATGCCGCGCCAGCCCAGGAACGGGTTGTCTTCCTTGATGGGGAAATACGACAGCGCCTTGTCACCACCGATGTCCAGGCTGCGCATGGTCACCGGTAGCGGGTGGAAGGCGGCCAGTTGTTCGCGGTAGATCGCCAGCTGTTCTTTCTCGCTGGGAAAGCGCTGGTTGATCATGAACGGGACTTCGGTGCGGTACAGGCCGACACCTTCAGCGCCGCGTTGCTGCGCCCGCGCCACATCGGCCAGCAGGCCGGTGTTGACCCACAGTGGCATGCGGTGGCCATCGAGGGTCACACAGGGCAACTCGCGCAGGGCATCGAGGCCCTGGGACAGCTGACGCTCTTCTTCCACCACGACGGCGTATTGCTTGCTCAGCACGTCACTGGGGTTGGTATAGACCTCACCGTGGTAGCCATCGACGATCATGCCGATGCCATCGACTTTCGAATACGGCAAGTCGACCACGCCCATGACCGTCGGGATGCCCATGGCCCGTGCCAGGATCGCCACGTGGGAGTTGCCCGAGCCCAATACCGACACCAGGCCGACCAGCTTGCCCTCCGGCACTTCGCCGAGCATGGCCGGGGTCAGCTCTTCACTGACCAGAATGGAGTTGTCGGGGTAGACCAGGGTTTGCTGGCGAGCCTCTTGCAGATAAGCCAGCAGGCGCCGGCCCAGGTCCTTGACGTCCGAGGCACGCTCGCGCAGGTATTCGTCGTCCATCAGCTCGAAACGGTTGACGTGCTCGACCACCACCTGACGCAAGGCGCCCTGGGCCCATTGGCCGGTCTTGATGACCTGCACCACTTCGCCGCCCAGCGCCGCGTCTTCGAGCATCATCAGGTAAACGTCGAACAAGGCCCGTTCTTCCGGGCGCAGCTGGGTAGCCAGCTTCGCCGACAGGGTGCGCATGTCTTCGCGCACGCCTTCGAGGGCATTGTTGAAAAGCTTGAGTTCGGCATCAATGTCGGTGACGGACTTGTCCGGCACCACGTCCAGGTCAGCCGGCGGCAGCATGACCACCGCGGTACCGACCGCGGCACCGGGGGAGCCCGGGACACCGACGAACTTGGCTTCCTGGATACCCTTGCCCTGACGGCCCAGGCCACGGATGGAGCCGGTCGCTTCAGCGTGGGCGATAACCCCGGCCAGCTGCGCGCTCATGGTGACCAGGAAGGCTTCTTCGCCCTCGTCGAACTGGCGACGCTCCTTTTGCTGGATAACCAGAACCCCCACGACCCGACGGTGGTGGATGATCGGTGCGCCCAGGAAGGAAGCGAAGCGTTCTTCGCCGGTTTCGGCAAAGTAGCGATAGCGCGGGTGGTCGGCGGCGTTTTCCAGGTTCAGCGGTTCTTCACGTGTACCGACCAGCCCCACCAGACCCTCGTTCGGGGCCATGCTGACCTTGCCGATCGAACGTTTGTTCAAGCCCTCGGTGGCCATCAGCACAAACCGGTTGGTTTCCGGGTCGAGCAAGTAGACCGAGCAGACCTGACTGCTCATGGCCTCCTTGACGCGCATGACAATGATCCCCAACGCCGACTTGAGATCCTTGGCGGAGTTGACTTCCTGGACGATCTTGCGCAGCGTATTGAGCATGGCTCGGGGTCGAACTCCGTCGTCAGTCGCGCGCCAGCAGGCGCGGGGCAAGCTCTTTTAGTGCGCGGCGGTAAACCTCGCGCTTGAATGTCACCACCTGGCCCAGCGGGTACCAATAGCTGACCCAACGCCAGCCATCGAATTCCGGTTTACCGGTCAAATCCATCCTGACTCGCTGCTCGTTGGAAATCAGCCGCAGCAGGAACCACTTCTGTTTCTGGCCAATGCACAACGGCTGGCTGTGGGTCCTGACCAGACGCTGGGGTAAACGATAACGCAACCAGCCACGGGTGCAGGCAAGAATTTCCACATCCTGGCGCTCCAGCCCTACTTCTTCGTTCAGCTCGCGGTACAAGGCCTCTTCCGGCGTTTCCTGGGGGTTGATACCTCCCTGGGGAAACTGCCAGGCATCCTGGTTGATACGCCGCGCCCATAGCACCTGACCGGCATCATTCGTCAGAATAATCCCGACATTGGGGCGGAAACCATCGGGGTCGATCACGGCAGCAACCTCGCAAACGCATGTCCCCGCATTGTTCCACAAAGCTTGGGAAAGCAGCAACGCGCCCGCCTACCTTATGTGCACTGTTGTGAAAAGACCGTATTCTGTGAACCTTTTCTGAACTTCAAGCGAGAGACTTCAATGCGCCTGGCAATATTCGACCTGGACAACACTCTGCTCGGCGGCGACAGCGATCACGCCTGGGGGGATTACCTCTGCGAGCGCGGAATCCTTGACCCGGTCGCCTACAAGAATCGCAACGATGAGTTCTACCAGGATTACCTGGCCGGCAAGCTGGACTTGAATGCCTACCTGGAATTCACTCTGGAAATTCTTGCGAGCACCGAGATGGCCCAGCTCGATGAATGGCACAACGATTTCATGCGCGACTGCATCGAACCGATCGTGCTGCTCAAGGGCCTGGCCTTGCTGAAAAAGCACCGCGATGCAGGCGACACGCTGGTGATCATCACCGCGACCAACCGTTTCGTCACCGGCCCGATTGCCGCGCGCCTGGGCGTGGAGACGTTGCTGGCTACCGAATGCGAAATGGCCGACGGCCGCTACACCGGCCGCAGTACCGATATACCGTGCTTTCGTGAAGGCAAGGTGACGCGCTTGAACCGCTGGCTGGAAGAGACCGGACTGAACCTTGAAGACAGCTACTTCTATAGCGACTCGATGAACGACCTGCCGCTGCTGGAGCAGGTGGCTAACCCGGTGGCCGTGGACCCGGATCCGAAGCTGCGGGCCGAAGCCGAGCGTCGTGGTTGGGAAGTGATTTCGCTGCGCGACTAAGACCGCGTGAAGCCCATTCGCGGATAAATCCGCTCCCACAAAAGCCCTGCACCTCTAAAGTGGGGAGCTTTTATGTGGGAGCGGATTTATCCGCGAAGCTTTTAAGGTCAAACCTCAAACCGGCTTGACGAGCATCAACACCAACACCGCCACAAACATCACGCCCGCCACTCCAGCCAGCGTCGCTGCCCAGCGCACCCGGCCCAGCCGCCCCGGCAACAACAGCCAGCAGATGCACCCCAGCATATAAAGCAGTGCCCCACCCAGCAGCCAGGTTTGCCCCAGCGGCCAGCCCACGGTATGCACCAGCCACCAGCCGCTGAAAGGCAAGCTGAACAAGCCCAGCCCCATCAACAGCCAGATAAACAGCCAAGGCCGCTGCACCAGGGTGGTATAGCCCTGCGCTCGCACCCGCCAGGCGCGGTAGCCCAAGGCGGCGATGCAGCCGAATACCACCAGGGTCGCCAAGCCGTGTGCCAGCTTGAGTGCCGTCAACGTTTCCATATCACCGTCCTGTGGCCAACCATGGAGTCAGCGTAGGTCAGCCCAGGAAGAGCTGGTACGCCGGGTTGTCCGATTCATCCCAGTACGGATAGCCGATCGCCTCCAGCGCTTGCGGCACCAGGTGCCGTTCGTCGTCCGGCACCTGCAGCCCGGCGACTACCCGGCCGTCGGCCGCGCCGTGGTTGCGGTAGTGGAACATGGAGATGTTCCAGCGCCCGCCCAGCTTGTTCAGGAAGTTGAACAGCGCACCCGGGCGCTCGGGGAACTCGAAACGCAGCACCAGCTCATCGCTGACCCGCGCCGCTCGGCCACCGACCATATGGCGAATGTGCAGCTTGGCCAGTTCGTTGTCCGTCAGATCCTGCACAGGAAAGCCCTGCGCCGTCAGGCTTTCAAGCAACGCGCTGCGTGGATCATTTTCCGGGTGGGTCTGCACGCCAACGAAGATGTGCGCTTCGCCTTCGTTGTGATAGCGGTAGTTGAATTCGGTGATCTGGCGCTTGCCGATAGCTTCACAGAAAGCCTTGAAGCTGCCCGGCTTCTCCGGAATGGTCACGGCGATGATCGCTTCACGGCCTTCGCCCAGTTCGGCGCGCTCGGCCACATGGCGCAGGCGGTCGAAGTTGACGTTGGCGCCGGAGTCTATGGCCACCAGGGTCTGGCCGCTGACGCTGCGCGACTCGACATAGCGCTTGATGCCGGCAACGCCCAAGGCGCCGGCAGGTTCGGTGATCGAGCGGGTATCGTCGTAGATGTCCTTGATAGCGGCGCAGATTTCGTCGGTGCTGACGGTAATCACTTCATCCACATGGTGGCGGCAGATATCAAAGGTGTGCTGGCCAATCTGCGCCACTGCCACACCGTCGGCAAACAGCCCGACCTGCCCCAACACCACGCGCTCACCCGCCGCCATCGCCGCTTGCAGGCAATTGGAGTCATCCGGCTCGACGCCGATCACCTTGACTTCAGGACGCAGGTATTTCACGTACGCCGCGATCCCGGCAATCAGCCCGCCGCCGCCGACCGGGACAAAGATCGCATCCAGCTGGCCCGGGTGCTGGCGCAGGATTTCCATGGCCACGGTACCCTGCCCGGCAATGGTGTCGGGGTCATCGTAGGGGTGGATATAAACATAGCCCTTCTCTTCGACCAGCTTGAGCGAGTACGCCAGCGCCTCCGGAAACGAGTCGCCGTGCAACACCACCTTGCCGCCGCGCGAGCGCACGCCTTCAACCTTGATTTCAGGGGTGGTCTTGGGCATCACGATGATGGCCTTGATCCCCAGCTCCCGAGCAGCCAGAGCCACACCCTGGGCATGGTTGCCCGCCGATGCCGTCACCACGCCGCGCGCCAGTTCTTCCGGGCTCAACTGGGCCATCTTGTTGTAGGCACCGCGAATCTTGAACGAGAACACCGGTTGCAGGTCTTCACGTTTGAGCAGCACCTGGTTGCCCAGACGCTTGGACAGCTGCCCGGCAGCCTGCAGCGGGGTTTCCACGGCAACATCGTAAACGCGCGAGGTGAGGATCTTTTTGACGTACTGTTCAAGCATCGGAAGCATCACTGACGATCAAGGGCGGGAGCCCCGGAGTCTACCCCGACGCTGCGCCAAACGGCCACCGCAAAGCCAAGGTTTTAGCCGCACAAGCGGCTATAATGCCGGCCTTCCCGTTACTCCTCGCCCGCTCCGGAGCCCGCATGACCCAGGACCAACTCAAACAGGCCGTCGCCCAGGCCGCTGTCGACTTCATTCTGCCCAAGCTCGATGACAAGAGCATCGTCGGCGTCGGCACCGGCTCCACCGCCAACTGCTTTATTGATGCCCTGGCCCAGCACAAGGGTGCCTTCGATGGCGCGGTCGCCAGCTCCGAAGCCACCGCGGCACGCCTGAAGGGCCACGGTATTGCGGTGTACGAGTTGAACACGGTCAGCGACCTTGAGTTTTACATCGACGGCGCCGACGAGAGTGACGAGCACCTGAACCTGATCAAGGGCGGCGGCGCGGCCCTGACCCGCGAGAAAATTGTCGCGGCCGTGGCCAAGACCTTTATCTGCATCGCCGACGGCAGCAAGCTGGTGCCGGTGCTGGGCGCCTTCCCGCTGCCGGTCGAAGTGATCCCGATGGCGCGCAGTCACGTTGCCCGTCAGCTGGTGAAGCTGGGCGGCGACCCGGTGTACCGCGAAGGCGTCATCACCGATAACGGCAACATCATCCTCGACGTGCACAACCTGCAGATCACCAACCCGGTGGAGCTCGAAGCGCAGATCAACGCCATTGTCGGCGTGGTCACCAACGGCCTGTTCGCGGCGCGGCCGGCGGATCTGTTGCTGCTGGGGACGGCTGAAGGCGTGAAAACCCTGACAGCGTGAGAACACCGGGGGCCGTTGCACGGCCCATCGGGATTTACAGCCAGCTGATCAAAAACTTTAATGGCGCTTGGGTACAAACCGGTAGAACAGGTCGGGTTCGCTGACAATATACAGGTTGCCCGCTTCATCCATGGTCGCGCCTTCAGCACGAGGGATGGTCTTGCCCAAGCCATTGAAGCCGCGCAACAGGGTGATAAAGCTGACCTGCTCACCGTTTTCGTCCAGTTCCATCAGCAGGCGTGAGTCTGCGGACAGCACCAGCAAGTGACCGGTGCGCGGGTCAACCGCCAGCGCGGAGAGGTTGCGTATGTCCAGGGCGCTGTTCTCCAGCTTGACCTTGTCACCCTGCAATTGTGGGCTGCCGTCGCTTTTCCAGGTGAACAATGCCGGCGGACGCTCTTCGCCGAGGATCAGTTGCTGGCGCTGTGGGTCCCAGGCGATGGCTTCAAAGGCCTTGTTCTGGTTGGCCGACGAGCCCAGCTCGTATTGCGTGAAATCCTTGAGGTTCAACGACTCGGTGGTGGCGTCGACAGTCACGATGGTCAGTTGATGGTCGCGCTCATCGACAATCGCCAGATGCTGACCATCTAGCACCGCCACCCCTTCAGGGTTGCTCCAGCCCACCAGCGGGATTTTGCGCAGCACATCACCGTCCAGCGTCAGCTCGACCAGGAACGGGTTCTTGCCCATGACGGCAAACAGGGTTTTGGTCGCAGGGTTGTAGGAAACATCAGAAGCTTCATCGTCTTCCATGCCAGGCAACACCTTGGCGTCGATGTCGACCCGATAATCGGGAAGCCAGACGCTTTCCAGCCGCTCGGTCTTGCTCTGGAAGCGTTCCTTGATCCAGAACACCGCCCGGTTATCCCAATGCATTGCGATCGAAACGCCATAGGCAATGACAGCGATAACGGTCAGCCAGAAAGACCAACGCCGGTGCAGGCGTTTACGACCGGTGGAGCGAAGAGGAACGACCATCGATTGCTTCCCTGATTTTTTTCGAACAGTAACGCGTTACCGGCAGGCGAGACAGCTGCCGACACCCCACGGTGCCGACAGCCAGGACATCACAAAACGCGGGTTTCGAAGCGGCTGACACCGGGCAGCTCCAGCACCAGTTCATCACCCTGCTCAAGCGGGCCGACGCCCACCGGGGTGCCGGTCAGGATCACATCACCGGCTTGCAGGGAAAACATCGCCGCCATGTGCTGGATCATCGGCACGATGGGGTTGAGCATCAAGTGACTGTTGCCATCCTGGCGAACCTCGCCATTGATGGTCAGACGAATGCCGATATCCGTGAGGTCAGGGAAAGTGCTGGCCGGAACGAAGGGGGTCAGTACGCAGGCGCCATCGAAGGATTTGGACAACTCCCACGGCAGGCCCTTTTCCTTGAGCTTCGATTGCAGGTCACGCAAGGTCAGATCCAGCGCCGGAGCAAAACCGGAAATGGCATCGATCACTTCCTCGGCACTGGGCCTGGTCGACAGGGACTTGCCGAGCAACACTGCAATTTCAGCCTCATAGTGCACAGCCCCACGGTCAAACGGCAGCGCAAAGCCGCCTGCAGCCTCTACCACGCAACTGCCGGGCTTGATGAACAGCAACGGCTCGGTGGGTATCGGGTTATTCAGCTCCTTGGCATGTTCGGCATAGTTACGACCGATACACACCACCTTACCCAACGGAAAGTGAACGCGCGTTCCGTCGACATACTGGTGCTGGTAGCTCATTCCCCACTCCTGGTTTGTTGATTGCTTTGAATCTGTTCCGATTACTGAACCGCGAAAATCTTGCCGGGGTTCATGATTCCGTTCGGGTCAAAGACTGCCTTGACCGCTTTCATGTAGGCAATTTCAGCTTCGGAGCGGCTGTACTCCAGGTAATCGCGCTTGGTCATGCCCACCCCATGTTCGGCAGAAATCGAGCCATTGTACTTCTGCACGATCTCGAACACCCACTTGTTCACCACCGCGCATTGAGCGAAGAACTCGTCCTTGCTCAGGTTTTCAGGCTTGAGGATGTTCAGGTGCAGGTTGCCATCGCCTATGTGGCCGTACCAGACCACTTCAAAGTCTGGGTATTTTTCGCCGACGATCGCATCAATATCCTTGAGAAAGGCCGGAACCTTGGACACCGTCACCGAAATGTCGTTTTTGTACGGGGTCCAGTGGGCGATGGTTTCGGAGATGAACTCGCGCAGTTTCCAGAGGTTTTGCAGTTGCTGTTCGCTTTGGCTCATCACGCCATCGAGCACCCAGCCCTGCTCGATGCAATGCTCGAAGGTGCCCAAAGCATCGTCGAGCACTTCTTCGGTGACCGCTTCGAATTCCAGCAGCACGTAGAATGGGCACGGAGTCTCGAACGGCGCCGGCACATCGCCACGACCGAGGATCTTGGCCAACGCTTTGTCGGAAAAAAACTCGAAGGCGGTCAGATCGAGCTTGTTCTGGAAGGCATGCAGCACCGGCATGATCGAGTCGAAGTCCGTCGTGCCCAGCACCATGGCGGTCAGGTTGCGCGGGGCGCGGTCCAGGCGCATGGTCGCTTCGACCACAAAGCCGAGCGTGCCTTCGGCACCGATGAACAGCTGACGCAAGTCATAGCCGGTGGCGTTCTTGATCAGGTCCTTGTTCAGCTCAAGGATGTCGCCCTTGCCGGTCACCACCTTCAGGCCAGCGACCCAATTGCGGGTCATGCCGTAACGAATGACCTTGATCCCGCCGGCATTGGTGCCAATATTGCCGCCAATCTGGCTGGAACCGGCCGAGGCGAAGTCAACCGGGTAGTAGAGACCCTGTTCTTCAGCCAGATGCTGCAATTGTTCGGTGATGACCCCCGGCTGGCAGACCACGGTGCGGTCGACGGTATTCACGTCCAGCACCTGGTTCATGTAGTCGAATGCGACCACCACCTCGCCATTGGCCGCCACCGCCGCCGCCGACAGCCCGGTGCGCCCGCCCGAGGGCACCAGCGCAATGCGATGGCGATTGGCCCAGAGCACGATGGCCTGGACTTGCTCGATGGTTTTGGGGAACACGATCGCTGTTGGCGCAGGCGGGTAGTGCTTGGTCCAGTCCTTGCCGTAGGTGTCCAGCGAAGTGGGATCGGTCAGCACCTTGCCGGGCTCGACAAGGGTCTTCAATTCATCAATCGGCGCAAGAACAGTCATCGAAAGAACTCTCGAACAATTCATAGTCACCCTGAGCACTCTTCAAGTGCCAGGGATGGGCGGATCAAGGGGTAGTCATGCTAGCATACGCCCCCGCTGATCGTGCTTCAGGCCGATTCTGCGCCAGCTCCATTTCCCTGCCATTTTTTCTCCGGGACACAGGTTTACGCAGATGAGCAAGACTTCTCTCGATAAGAGCAAGATCAAGTTCCTTCTTCTCGAAGGCGTCCACCAATCCGCCGTGGACGTCCTCAAGGCCGCCGGCTATACCAGCATCGAGTACCACACCAAGGCACTGCCGGAAGCCGAGCTGAAGGAAAAGATCGCCGATGCCCACTTCATCGGCATTCGCTCGCGCACTCAACTGACCGAAGAGGTTTTCGATTGCGCCAAGAAACTGGTCGCCGTCGGCTGTTTCTGCATCGGCACCAACCAGGTTGACCTGGACGCGGCCCGCGAGCGCGGCATCGCAGTCTTCAACGCCCCTTACTCCAACACCCGCTCCGTTGCCGAGCTGGTACTGGCCGAGGCCATCCTGCTGCTGCGCGGCATCCCCGAGAAGAACGCTTCCTGCCACCGTGGTGGCTGGATCAAGAGCGCGGCCAACTCCTTCGAGATCCGCGGCAAGAAGCTGGGCATCATCGGTTACGGCTCGATCGGTACGCAGCTGTCGGTCCTGGCCGAAGGCCTGGGCATGCAGGTGTACTTCTACGACACCATCACCAAACTGCCGCTGGGTAACGCCACCCAGGTTGCCAGCCTGACCGAACTGCTCGGCATGTCCGACATCGTCTCGCTGCACGTGCCTGAAACCGCGGCCACCCAGTGGATGATGGGCGAGAAGGAAATCCGTGCCATCAAGAAAGGCGGCATCCTGATCAATGCCGCGCGCGGCACCGTGGTCAAGCTGGACGCCCTGGCCGACGCGATCAAGGACCAGCACCTGATCGGCGCCGCCATCGACGTGTTCCCGGTCGAACCGCGCTCCAACGATGACGTGTTCGAAAGCCCGCTGCGCGGCCTGGACAACGTCATCCTGACCCCACACATCGGCGGCTCCACCGCTGAAGCCCAGGCCAACATCGGCCTGGAAGTGGCCGAGAAGCTGGTCAAGTACAGCGACAACGGTACTTCGGTGTCGTCGGTCAACTTCCCTGAAGTGGCCCTGCCGGCTCACCCGGGCAAGCACCGTCTGCTGCACATCCACGAAAACATTCCGGGCGTGCTCAGCGAGATCAACAAAGTGTTCGCCGAAAACGGCATCAACATCTCCGGTCAGTTCCTGCAGACCAACGAGAAAGTCGGTTACGTGGTGATCGACGTCGATGCCGATTACTCGGACCTGGCGCAAGCCAAACTCCAGCAGGTCAAGGGCACTATTCGTTCCCGCGTTCTGTTCTGAGTTAGAACTCACGTTGTAAAACAGGGTGACCCCATCGCGGGCAAGCCCTGCTCCTACCGGGTAGGAGCAGGGCTTGCCCGCGATGCTTTTCAGGGCCCGGATTATTTAACCGTGACAGTGATCTTCTTCGATTCGACACTTGGCTTGAACGGCACATGGGCCTTGTCGCCCAACACCAGTTGCAAGGTGTGCTTGCCCGGCGCCAAGGTGATCCTGGCTTCGGTCTGAGCCTTGCCGAAGTGCAGCACTTGAGGGCCGGCAGGCAGTGGCTGGTTGTTCTCCGGAATCATGATTATCGGCAGTACCGTATCGGCGGCCGGCGCCTTGTCGACATCCACCAGCAAGTGATGGTGGCCGGTGTTCGGGGTGACGTCACCGGCAGGCTTGAGCTCCATGCCTTCAATACCGAATTTGACGGTAAAGGTCTTGTCGACCGTGGCGCCGTCGGCCGGCGATACGAAAAACACCTTCGCACCCGCAGGTGCTGGCGCACCTTGCAGTCCTTCGGCGACACTGTAGGCCGACATACCGACCAACAAACCGGCCACTGCAATGCGCGAGAGTAGACGTTTCATTCACTTCTCCTATGATTTACTGCACGGGATCGAGGACGATAATTAAATAGCGTAGTTGGCAAACAACTTCGCAGGAATGTGGTCCTAGCTTGCGTTCGACTTCGACACTGCCAAAAAGTCGAGGCGGGCCCAATACTTTTCATATACCAAGAACAAGGGGCGCAGATGCGTTTGACCATAGGGGTACTGCTAGCAGCCCTGATCAGCCCGATGGCACATGCCGAACTGATCGACGAAATCAATGACCGCAATGAGCTGCGAATTGCCGTGGAAGCCAACACCCCGCCGTTCAATTTCAAGGAAGGCGACAAGTTGACCGGCTTTGAAGTCGAGTTGGGGGAAGCGCTCGCCCGGGAGATGGATGTCTATCCGTCCTTTATCGTGACCGACCAGGCTGATTTGTTGGCAGGGGTGGAAAGCGGCAAGTACGACATCGCCCTGAACCACATCACGGCCACGCCCGAGCTCAAGGAGCGCCTGGACTTCAGCTCATCCTACGTTCAATCAAAAGCCAAACCGCCAGAGCCGGCCCCGGCCGACGCACTGGTCATCCCCTTCGCGCCCAAAGCCCTCGACGCAGCGGCCGCCAGCACAAAGCCGGTGAACTTGGCGATTCCCTTCCAGAAGAACAACCCCGCCTTCCAGAGCGTGCTGGATAACGCCTTGCAACGGCTGAAGGACAATGGCCGGCTGGACGAGTTGTCGCAGAAATGGCTCGGCGCCCACGCTCAGGGCACCGCGCCTTAGGACAAGGCGTCCAGCGCGAGGGCGGCCTCAGGCAGCTCCAGCTCGCTGAACACCTGCACGCCGCGGCGGCGCAACAGCGACGTGGTGACGCCCTCGCCGCTGACCTTGATACCGCCGAAGGTGCCGTCGTAGGTCAGCGTATTACCGCAGGATGGGCTGCCCGACTTGAGCACGGCAATGCGGATGCCGTGCGCGTGCACCAGGCGCAAGGCTTGCTCGGCACCGGCCATGAACGCGTCGGTGACATCACTGCCATCACGGGTAATGACCTGATTGTGCCCGTCAAGCACCGAGCCGCCCTGCCCGCCCGGGATTTCCGCCGCAGGCCGGGGGGTCGGCAAGCCACCGGCGACTTCCGGGCACAGCACCACCAGCCGGCCTTCCTGCTGCCAGGCGCGCAGCTGATCGAACTGGCCGCTGTCCTTGCCGTCATAGCGCACCGGCTGGCCGAGCAGGCAGGCGCTGACCAGAATCTTCTGCATCTCAGAACGGCTCGTTGCCACGGCGGCGGAACCAGCCGGTCAAAGACAGCCGATCACGATTGGCGGGGAGTACCTCGTGCGGCATTTCACCGGAGAGGAAGACCACCAGGCAACCGCCGGCCGGCAATACGTCGTGCACCGTGTCGTCCTTGAGGTACATGCGCAGTTGGCCGCCATCGTCTGGCAGCCAGCCCTCATTGAGGTACACCACCGCCGATACCGAGCGCCGGTCGTCATCGCGAAAGCGGTCGACATGGCGTCGGTAAAACGCGCCGGGCGGGTACAGCGCAAAATGGCTTTCGAAGTCTTCAAGCCCCATGAACAATCCGCGGTTAAGGGCTTCGCGCAGGCTGTTCATCACGTCCAGATAAGCGTCGCAAACCTCGGACTGGCCGGGGTCGAGCCAGAGGATACGGTCGCCACGAATGCCCTCGCGGACCTCCAGGGCCGGGCCGCGACCAACCGCCGCCGGAGCCAACTCACCGGCTGCGGCACGTGCGCGACACTCGCCCGCCAACGCCTGGGTCAGCGCGTGGGGCAAGAAGAGGTCTTGCCGCGACCAGCCATGGGTGGCCAGGTCATCGACAATACGTAACAGCAGCGGATGATCATGGGATATGTGCATGGCGCGCATAGTATCGATGTGCCAATAAAACCGACAGAGCCACTTGGCGGCGTTACATGACAGAGGATTCTCGACAAAGCCCCGCCACCCCACGGACAATAGCGGCCTGCCGACAGGAGTCCATCAATGCGCCGTCTGTTTTTCCTGCTCATGCTGTTCTGTTCCGCGCCCACTTGGGCAGACGCCCTCGACCAGTTGTACAAGGTCGCTGGCTGGCCGGAACAACGTGCGCATTTTACCGATGCCCTCAATGCCGCCCAACAGCGCTACCGCAGCAGCTTGCCACCTGCGGTTTACCAGACGCTGGTGAACAATAGCAACCAGCGCTTCGCCCCCCAGGCCATGGACAAACGCGCCGAAGCTCACCTGCGCCAGAACCTGGCCAATCCGAAGCCAGCGCTGGCGTTCTTCCAGTCGCCACTGGGGCGCAAGATTGTCGCCGCCGAACTGCTCGCCACCCGCCACGACCAGTTGGCCAAGAACGCCAAGGGCCTGCCGAAGATGGAGGCCAGCGCCACCCGCGCCCTGCTGATTCGCCACCTGGCGCAAGCCTTGCCCGCGCGCGAAGCCGGCGCCGAAGTGAGCCTGGCCATCGCCGGGGTCGCCGCCGACAGCCTGAGCCAGATGATCCCCGGCCTGCTCGGCGGCGGTCAGGCCCAGGGCATGCTCGATGGTCAGCGTAAGCGCCTGATGGCGCAGATAGGCAGCGACCTGGACAACACGCTGCTGTATGTCTATCGCGACCTGTCCGATCCGGAACTGGAAGAGTTCGCCAACTTCGCCGAGTCTCCCGACGGCAAGGCCTATTACAAGGCCGCCCTGGCCGCCATCCGCGCCGGCCTTGCGGTCGGCCAACCCACCTCGGACCTGTAGGAGCAGAGCTTGCTCGCGATGGGGCGCGCAGCGGCCCCAGGGTCTGCTACGCAGCCCATCGCGAGCAAGCTCTGCTCCTACACACCCAGGTGCTGGGTCAGAAAGCCGAAATATCGCTCACGAATCGCCGGCAACTCATTGGCCAGATGGTGCCGGGCCTGCGGCAACATCAGAATTCTCGGCGCAGCGAATTTTTTCTCCAGCACCGCCAGGTTGTAAGGCCAATCCACTGTCATGTCGGCTTGCCCCTGAATAATCATCGGTGAACGCGTGCTGCTCGGTGCCGCCTCGATTTTGCGCACCCACGCCAGCAATGCGCCGACCCAGGCCGTGGGCAAGCGCCGCGGTTGCAGCGGATCGGTCTGCAGGAACGGCAGAAAGGTCGGGTCATTGGTGTTTTCGCTGAAGCGCCGGGCAATGCCTTTGACGAACGGCCTGAGCAGCCGGTAGCTGAATTTCAACCAGCCCCAGGCACGCGGGCGAACCAGTGGCGCGAGCAGGATCACCTCGCCCTTGATCGGGCTGTCGATGCCTTGGTGCAGCAGATGGTCGATGGCAATCGCCCCACCGGTGCTTTGCCCGCACAGGTGCCAGGGCGTGGGCAGCGCCAGATTGCGGGCTTGCTCGAAAAGCGCCTCGAGCACACGCTGGTAATCATTGAAGTCACCGATGCTGGCGCGCTCGCCACTGGACAGGCCGTGCCCCGGAAGGTCGCAGGAAATGACAGCGAAGCCTTGATCCAGCGCCCAGTCGATCACATGCCGATAAAGCCCCATGTGATCGTAGAAACCGTGCAGCAGAAACAGCGTCGCCACCGGCGCTTCAGGCCGCCAGAGCTGTGCGACCAGCTCGAAGCCCGCTGCCTCGAAGCGCCCTAGCCCGCTGACCGTCCGTTTCTTGCGCTCAGGCAAATCCAGCCCGTAAAAGCGTTGATAGGCCTTGGCCTGCGTCGACAGCGGCTGCAGCGCGGCCAAAGGCGACAGGCTGGCCCGCAGGGTATCGGCTTGGAACATCGCTGGCATGGCTTTCCCGATCACAGTGCTGGCGGAGTCGAACTGCGATATTCATCTGTCCGGGCAAGCATGGCAAGCTAGCCGCCCACAATCGGAAACACCGCACATGGCCCGTGCCCGCTACAAGCCTGTTCTGTTCTGCCTTTGCGCCCTGCTCTGTGCCTACGGGCTCTGGGCGGCGTACCAATGGTTCGAGGGGCGCTACATCCGCCCGTTCGCCGAGCAGACCGCGCTGTTCGCCGGCGACATCCTCAGCCTGCCCACCCACCTGGCCGGGCCGGGGCCGATTCGGCTGGTGCACTTCTGGGACCCGGCCTGCCCCTGCAATGTCGGCAATCAGCAACACCTGGCCGAGCTGATCGAGCGTTTCGGCCCGCAGGGCGTGGCCTTCCATGCCGTGCAAAAGCCCGGCAGCCAGGGCCGTCTGCCGGACACCCTGCAAGCGCTCAAGCCGTTGCCAGACCTGCCCGGTGCCGGGCAAATACCTGCAAGCCCGGCCGTGGCGATCTGGGACCGAGCCGGCCACCTGGCGTATTTCGGGCCTTACAGCGAAGGCGCCACCTGCAACTCCAGTAACAGTTTTATCGAACCCATCCTGCGCGCCTTGAGCGAGGATCGACCGGTCAACGCCACGCATACGCTGGCGGTGGGCTGTTATTGCCAGTGGCAACCACCTGGCCGCTGAACCGGTGTCCCATCAATCAACAACAAGAACAGGGAGTTCAATGAAACGCAGCCTGACGATTCTGGCCGTAGCCGTCGCCACCATTGCCGCTGGCGCCACCTGGTATGTACACAGCAAGCAACCGGTGCGCAGTGGCGAGGTAACCCTCGCAGGGCTGCAAGCGCCGGTCACGGTGCGCTACGACAACCGGGGCGTACCGCATATCCGCGCCGAAAACGAGGCCGACCTGTACCGCGGCCTGGGTTATGTGCACGCCCAGGACCGGCTGTTCCAGATGGAAGTCATGCGCCGCCTGGCCCGTGGCGAGCTGGCCGAGGTGCTCGGTGCCAAGCTGCTGGACACCGACCGGATGTTCCGCAGCCTGCGTATTCGTGAACACTCTCAACTGGTGATTGCCCGCCAGAACAAGCAGTCGCCGGCCTGGAAGGCGCTGCAAGCCTATCTGCAAGGCGTTAACGCCTATCAGGACACGCACCCCAAACCCATGGAGTTCGATGCGCTGGGCATCCCCAGCCGGCCGTTTACCGCCGAAGACACCATCAGTATCGCCGGGTACATGGCCTACAGCTTTGCCGCCGCCTTTCGCACCGAACCGCTGCTGACCTACGTGCGCGATCAGCTGGGGTCGGACTACCTGAAGGTCTTTGATCTGGACTGGCATCCCGAAGGCGCGCTGCAAGCTTCCCCCCAACTGGGGGCCAACGACTGGAAACAGTTGGCCCAGCTTGCCCGGCTCAGCCAGCAGGCGCTGGTGGACAACGGCCTGCCGCAGTTCGAAGGCAGCAACGCCTGGGCTGTCAGTGGCCGTCGGACACAAAGCGGCAAGCCGCTGCTGGCGGGCGATCCGCATATTCGATTCGCGGTGCCTTCGGTCTGGTATGAAGCGCAACTCTCGGCGCCAGGCTTCGAACTGTACGGCTATCACCAGGCGCTCAATCCGTTTGCGTCGCTGGGCCAGAACCTGCACTTCGGCTGGAGCCTGACCATGTTCCAGAACGACGACATCGACCTGATTGCCGAGAAGGTCAACCCGGACAACCCCGAGCAAGTCTGGGTCAACGGTCAGTGGGCCGACCTGACCCGCAGCGAGCAACAGGTTGCGGTCAAGGATGCAGCGCCGGTCACCATCACCTTGCGCCAGTCGCCTCACGGGCCGATCGTCAACGATGTGATCGGCCCCAACGCCGGCATCGCGCCCATCGCCATGTGGTGGTCCTTCCTGGAGACCGAAAACCCGATCCTCGACGGCTTCTACGAATTCAACCGCGCCGACACCCTGGACAAGGCCCGCAGCGCCGCCGAAAAAATCCAGTCACCGGGGCTGAATCTGGTCTGGGCCAATGCCGCGGGCGACATTGGCTGGTGGGCGGCGGCGCAGCTGCCGATTCGCCCCGAGGGGGTGAACCCGGCGTTCATTCTCGACGGTAGCAGCGACGATGCGCGCAAACTCGGCTTCTATCCCTTCAGCGCCAACCCGCAGGAAGAGAACCCGGCCCGCGGCCATATCGTGTCGGCCAATGCCCAGCCGGTTTCGCCCACCGGAACGCCGATTCCCGGCTACTACAACCTGGCCGATCGCGGCCAGCAGTTGCACCTGCAATTGAGCGACGCGACGGTCAAGTGGGACACGAAGAACAGCCAGGCCTTGCAGCTCGGCACAGCGACCGCCTATGGCCCCCGAACCCTCGCGCCACTGATACCGGTGCTGCGTGAAGTGGTCACCGACCCTGGTGAAAAGGAACTGCTCGAAGACCTCGCAGCCTGGCAAGGCGACTTCCCGGTTGAGTCGCTGAGCGCGACGGTGTTCAGCCAGTTTCTCTATGAACTGGCTCGCGCAGCGATGCATGACGAACTGGGTGACGCGATGTTCGACACTCTGCTCTCGACCCGCGTACTGGACGCCACCCTGCCGCGGCTGGCTGCCGACCCACAATCGCCCTGGTGGGGCGAGCACGGCACGGCCAATCAGGGCAGTCGCCGCGAGACCGTCAAGCGTGCCTGGGGCAACAGCATCAGCCACCTGAAGGCCACCCTCGGCAAGAACCCGCATGACTGGCAATGGGGCAAGGTGCATACCCTTACCCACGGTCATGCGTTGGGGCGGCAGAAGCCGCTGGACCGGCTGTTCAACATCGGCCCGTTCGCAGCACCCGGCAGCCATGAAGTGCCCAACAACCTGTCCGCCAAGATTGGCCCCGCGCCTTGGTCTGTGACCTATGGGCCGTCGACGCGGCGGCTGATCGACTTCGCCAAGCCCGGCAAGGCGCTGACGATTAATCCGGTTGGGCAGAGTGGGGTGCTGTTTGACCGGCATTATGCGGATCAGGCGAAGGGGTATATCGAGGGGGGCTATCGGCAGGTGCTGATGGATGAGGCGGATGTGGCGCTGGGGACAGTGAGCACCTTGAAGTTGGTGCCCGGTGGTGATCGGCTTTAGAAAGGGTTGAGGCTCATCGCGGGCAAGCCCTGCTCCTACAGTAGGAGCAGGGCTTGCCCGCGAATGGGCCTACACCGAAGCCGGCGCCGGCGTCCGGCGTGGGTCCGGTTGCTTCCACGAGTCGGCAGCGCTTTCCTCGATGGCTTGCTGGATCGCACGGCGACGGCGCTCTTCGGCCTGACGACTGAAGTACCAGACCAAAAAGGTCACGAAGGAGACCGCCAGCAGAATCAGGCTGGCGACGGCGTTGATCTCTGGTTTCACGCCCAGGCGCACCGCCGAGAACACTTCCATCGGCAAGGTGGTCGAACCCGGGCCGGATACGAAGCTGGCCAACACCAGGTCATCCAGCGACAGGGCGAAGGACATCATCCCGCCCGCCGCCAGCGACGGCGCGATCATCGGGATGGTGATCAAAAAGAACACCTTCCACGGCCGCGCGCCCAGGTCCATGGCCGCCTCTTCGATCG
>NZ_JAAAMT010000050.1 GCF_009905435.1 Pseudomonas sp. R5(2019) | reverse complement strand
ATGCGCAGGAGCAGGCGATGTTCGACCGCTCTGCAGATCAGGTGGTGCGTGATATTGCTGAAATGAATGCTTTGTGAGCGGGGCTATATGAGGGGGGCGCAACGGGGAGTGGAGCGCCGGTCCCTGGTGCTTGGGGTCATGGTGTTACCTGGTGTCAGGCAGTGGCACTATGATCTTTTTATGGGTCGGAACAGGCCGGATAGTCTCGTTTCTTCAAACTGTGCGGCGCGGCTCGACCACCGCACGACAAGCTCGGCTCCTACATCAAAAAAATTGCAGGCAACCATAGAATCTCCCACATTCCCCGCCAAAATTTGAGGTGGAGGCTATTTCGGGCTTGTCCTGGACATAGAGCCCCCCACAAAAGCCTCCCCCTCATAAGAACGATGGCGCCTTTGAGATCCGTCAAACAATCGCCGGATACTCATCCGACTGATCCGGCCAGGCCGTCAGCACTTCAAACCCATCGTCCGTCACCACCACCATGTGCTCCCACTGCGCCGACAGGGAGCGGTCCTTGGTGATGACCGTCCAGCCGTCCTTGAGCATTTGCACCTGGTGCTTGCCGGCATTGAGCATCGGTTCGATGGTGAAGATCATCCCGGGCTTGAGCTTCAGGCCGAGCCCCTTGGTGCCGTAGTGAAGCACTTGGGGTTCATCGTGGTACACCTTGTTGATGCCGTGGCCGCAGAATTCGCGCACTACGCTGAAGCCGTCGCGGTGGGCGACGGTCTGGATGGCGTGGCCGATGTCGCCCAGGGTAGCGCCGGGACGCACAGCCTTGATGCCGGCGCACATGGCTTCGTAGGTGGTGTTGACCAGACGCCTGGCCTGAGGCGTGGGTTCGCCCACGAAGTACATGCGGCTGGTGTCACCGTACCAACCGTCCTTGATGACGGCGATATCGAGGTTGATGATGTCGCCGTCTTTCAAGATCTCGCCCGAGGGGATGCCGTGGCACACCACGTGGTTGACCGATGAGCAGACGGTTTTGGGAAAACCCTGGTAGCCCACGTTGGCAGGCGTCACTTTTTGCACATTGACGATGTAGTCGTTGCAGAGGCGGTCGAGCGCGTCGGTGGAAATGCCCGGTTTGACATGTGGCACCAGGTAGGCGAGCACTTCGGCGGCCAGTTGCCCGGCAGCGCGGGACTTGGCAATGTCTGCCGGGGTGTTGATGACGACTTGCTTATTCATGTGCGGTACTCATTACAAAATCAACATCGGCAATCCATTTGCCCGCGAAAAGGCCATGCGCCGTGTTACAGGCTCAAGCGCATGGACAAGTCCACGGCCTTCACATCCTTGGTCAGCGAACCGATGGAGATGTAGTCCACGCCGGTCTCGGCGACGACCACCAACGTGCTTTCATTGATGCCGCCGCTGGCTTCCAGCTTCGCCCGACCGGCGTTCAGGCGTACGGCTTCGCGCATGTCATCCAGGCTCAGTTCGTCGAGCATGATGATGTCGGCGCCAGCGTCCAGTGCTTCGCGCAGTTCGTCCAGGCTTTCGACTTCAATTTCGACCGGCTTGCCCGGGGCGATGCGGTGGGCGGCGGTGATGGCGTTGGCAATGCCGCCGCAGGCTGCGATATGGTTTTCCTTGATCAGAAAGGCGTCATACAGGCCGATGCGGTGGTTGTGGCAGCCACCACACGTCACGGCGTATTTCTGGGCCAGGCGCAGGCCGGGCAAGGTTTTGCGGGTATCGAGCAACTTGACCTGGGTGTGTGCCACCTTGTCGGCCAGTGACTGCGAACGGGTGGCCACACCCGACAGCAGCTGCAAAAAGTTCAGCGCGCTGCGCTCGCCGCTCAGCAGCGCTCGGGCCGGGCCTTCGAGGCTGAACAGCTCCTGATTGGGAGCTGCCCGGTCGCCATCGTTCACTTTCCAGTGCACGGCAACGCGCGGGTCCAGTTGGCGGAAGACGGCATCAACCCAGGCTGTGCCGCTGATCACGCAGGCGTCGCGGGTGATGATGTTGGCCTTGGCCAAACGTTCTTCGGGAATGAGCTGGGCGGTGATGTCGCCGCTACCGATATCTTCCAACAGCGCGCGGCGCACATTGGCTTCGATTTCGGCAGTCAGGTCGGCGAGGCGAAGATTCGGCATGGCTGGCTCCAATACTAAGTGGCCCGGATTATAGGGCAGTGCACCCACCGGGGCGACAGGCGCGTGGCAGATGGTGAGAAGCTCAGGCATTTGGTCGCTTCATCGAACCTTTTCCAGATTTTTCCAGTCTATTTCGTGAGGCAGTCCACTGTTCCGGCTTTCAGGCCAGGCGGCGCTGGTGCAATCGACTTTTTTTGCAAGATAATCCGCCATGGATCTGGCGTCATTACGTTGACGTCCAAGGGCGCAGCACCTTCGCAGGGAGACCGGAATGCACAACGACGGCAAAGTGGTGCCTTTACAGGCCGCCCACGAACAATCGACTTCCACGTCGTTGGTGCGTCTGCCCGTCGTCTTGCTGCAAGTGCGTGACCAGGCCGTGATGCAATTGCGCAAGGGGCTGCAGTCTCTGTTCGACAATGCCGATGACACCTTGTTCGAAATGGCTGACAAAGCCAACAAGCTCGCCGATCAGAACACCTTCTTCGAAGCCATGCGCGATTTGCGCCTCAAGCGCAAAAGCATCGAGCGTGGCTTTATCGAAAAGCTCCAGCAAGCCTTTATCGAGATGGATCGGCCGGACCGCCTGGTCCCGGTGTCGTCACGTACGGCAACAACCGACACCTTGATGCTGGTGGCCAACGATGAGCTGGAGCGCACGGTGGCGGTCGATGCCATGGTCGACAAAGTGTTGGCCCGCGACGGCTTAGCCCTTCGACAATTGACCACCCGGTTCAGTACCCTGATGGGGCGTCCGCTCCAGGACCCGGAAAACCCGCTGGCGCCGGGCATGCTCTGCGAGTGCTTCCTGCAATCGGGGCGCAGCCTGGGCGTGGTTATCAAGGTCAAGTTGATCGTGCTCAAGCTGTTTGAAAAGTATGTGTTGAATGATGTCGGTCAATTGTATGCCGAGGCCAATCAGCTGCTGATTGCCACGGGTGTGCTGCCTGAGCTGGCGGCAATGCCGAATCGGCGCAGCGTGGATCGACGGATCACCCAGCCCAGGGGGCCAGTGGCCGTGCCGGGCCGGCCGGTAGAGGCTGCGCCACCTGCATTCGCCCGCTGGGAAGCCTTGCTCGCGCCACTGCGTGGGCGCTTTGCCCGGCGCGGCGACGGCAGCGCCAACGTCCAGCCGATTTCCAGCCGCGATTTAATGCGCCTGCTTTCCCATCTTCAGCAGTTTGTGCCGGTGCCGGATGCCGTGGTTGAGTTCGACCTGCGCGACCAGCTGGAGCAGATGCTGTCACGCTTGAGCGTTAAAAGCGGCACGCTGCGGGTACTGTCCGAATTCGACGAAGACGTACTCAACCTGATGGCGCTGTTGTTCGAAGCCATCGACCGCGAGTGCGGGCTGCCTGCTGCTATCAAGGCGTTGATCGTCCGCTTGCAGATCCCGCTGTTGAAGGTGGCGTTGTCGGACCGCGAGTTCCTCGATCGGCCCCAGCACCCGGCCAGGCGTTTGCTCAACGAAGTCGCCAGTGCCGCTCTGGGCTGGGATGGTCAGCAAGCCGGTGGGCAGGACGGGTTCTACTTGCGCGTCGAGCAATTGGTGCAGCGCCTGCTCGATGAGTATGCCGATGACCCGACAATTTTCACCGAGCTGCTGGCCGAATTTCTGGCCTTTAACAGTGACGAGCGCCGTCGCAGTGAGTTGCTCGAGCAGCGCACCCGCGATGCCGAAGAGGGCCGCGCCAACGCTGAACGGGGCTGCCGCCGGGTTGAAGATGAATTGAACCGGCGACTGCTCGGCAAGACCCTGCCGGATGAAGTGCTGAGCTTGATCGAAAGGGCGTGGAGCCAGTACCTGTTGCTGGCGTGGCTCAAGCATGGCGAGACGTCGGCGCAATGGCGCGAAGGCCTGGCGACCCTGGATTTGCTGGTCTGGAGTGTCGGACCTGGCAACGACCCGGACTTCCAGTTGCGCCTGCTTGAGCGCGTGCCCGGGTTGCTCAAGGCGCTGCGCGATGGCTTGACCCATTGCGCCTTTGATCCCTTTGCCACGCGAGAATTCTTCGCCCGGCTCGAAGTCCTGCATGTGCAGGCCTTTGAGCCGCAGATCCATGACCCGCAAGCCCCTCAAGGCGAGCAGGTCACATCGCGGGTGCGGGTTGAGCGACCGATTGTGCTCGGTAGCGTTGATGCGCGCGAACAGGATGAGGCACCGATCAGCCTGGCCCGCGAAGATGCGCAGCTACTGAGGGTCGACACTCTGCGACCGGGGCGCTGGTTCGAAATAGCCCGGGAAGGGGAGCCAGCACTGCGGTGCAAACTGGCAGCGGTGATCGCCGCCCCCGGCAAGTATGTGTTTGTGAACCGCACCGGCATGAAGGTCCTGGAGATGACTCGTATGGAGCTGGCGGTCGCACTGCGGCGTGGTATTGCCCGTCAACTGGATGATTCCTTGTTGTTCGATCGTGCGTTGGCAACGGTCCGGGCCTCGCTTGAAAATACCTGAGAGTTTGTTGGCCAAATGTATCGAGGCGCTGCCCAGCGGGCAGTCATCGCGGCATACTGAGGCACTGATGTCCGCGATCAAGGAATTTCCATGCAACTGGACCCCGCAAGCGGTTGGTGCGACGGCATAACGCACTGCCCGTCACCCAATTTCAACGCCCGCCCCGAGGGCGAAATTTCCCTGCTGGTCATCCACAACATCAGCTTGCCGCCGGCGCAATTCGCCACCGGCAATGTGCAGGCGTTTTTTCAAAACTGCCTGGATGTGACCAAGCACCCTTATTTTGAAGGCATCGCCGATTTGCGGGTGTCTGCGCATTTTCTGATTGAGCGTGACGGCAAGGTGACGCAGTTTGTCTCCTGTCTTGACCGCGCCTGGCACGCGGGTATATCCCGGTTTGACGGGCGCGAGGGGTGCAATGACTTTTCCCTGGGAATCGAGCTTGAAGGCACCGATGAACTACCGTTCACCGATGCCCAATACGCTTCCCTTGCGACCTTGACGCGGCAGATTCAGGCGGCCTGGCCCGCCATCACCGCGCAACGTATCCAGGGCCATAGTGACATTGCGCCCGGGCGCAAGACCGACCCGGGCCCGGAGTTCGACTGGTCGCGTTATCTCGCCAGCCTTCAGGATTGAAGAGGAATCACAATGAGTTTTCTGGTGTTGTTACTGGTGTTGTGGATCGAGAAATTTTCCGCCTTTCGCCAACGCTTGCAGCAAGACGGCTTTTATCTGCGTGAGCTGGCCAGGCTTGAGCGCGGGCCACGGCTGAAGAATCAGCCCTGGTGGACGCTGGCGGTGTGCGTGTTCGCCCCCGTGGTGTTGCTGGCATTTGTCTTGTATGCCCTGGAGCCGGTGGCCTATGGGCTGCTGGCGTTTCCGATTCACCTGCTGGTGATGATCTACAGCCTGGGCCGTGGCGACGTCAAAGCCGCGCTTGGCCCGTTTCGCGATGCCTGGCGACGCGGTGATGTGCAGGCCGCCGAACACGTCGCCGAACGCGACCTGGGGCTGGGTGCCGACAGCGGCCCCGAGTTGCTGGAGCGGGTGCAGGGGCATTTGCTCTGGCAGGCGTACCAGAGTTTTTTTGCGGTGATCTTCTGGTACTTCCTGATGGGCCCCGCGGTGGCGCTGGGTTATCGGTTGTTGGCACTGACCGAAGAGCATGCGCGTAACCGGGAATTGAGACGTTGTGCCCAGCAGTTGCGGCATGCCTTTGACTGGTTGCCGGTGCGCCTGTTGGCCATCAGCTTCGCGCTGGTGGGCAATTTCGTCGCGGTTGGGCGGGTGATGATCAGTGAGCTGCTCAATTGGCATTTGTCGGCCGGGCACTTGATCGCTCAGGTGGGGCGTGCTGCCGATGAGCTGCCGCCCCCCGTAGCGGGCGCTGAAGGGGTCGCCAGCCTCGACAGCCTGTGGGAGCTGCTGCTGCGTTCGGCGGTGCTGTGGTATTCGGTATTCGCGCTCTGCACCGTGCTGCTGTAAATCGCTTCGTTGCACCGAGCCTCGCCCTGAGGCTCGGTCGCCCATCGCTTAACCTTTAGTTACAAAACACCCCGTCGATATCGGTTATACAGAAGCCAGCGATCACGCGTGTGGCTTTGTGCTACTGCGTCTGCCCGATAATAAAATCAATGGGACATGACTTGTGAAGAGCCTGCTGTATCCGGCCATTGCGCTGATGAATCGCCTGAGTTTCGGGATGAAGTTCACGTTGATCAGCATCCTGTTTTTCCTGCCGATGCTGGTGACCAACTTCTACCTTGTCCGTGATCCCTGGCGACAGTACCAGGGCACTCGCGTCGAACTGCAAAGCCTTGATTTGCTGGAGCGCAGCCTGGGCCTGCGCCAGGACCTGGAGACACTCGGCAACCTGCTGCAAATCAACGCCGTGCTGGGCCAGTCCGGCAAGGCAGGCGACCTGGAAGGTCGGATCGACAGGCTGGAAGCTGCCATCGACAAACGCCTGCAAGCGCTGGCCCAGGTTCCGGCCGATGACGCCCAGGCCTTTACCGTCAAGCGCGATGAGTTAATCCGCGGGCTGGCGGCTGCTCGTCTCGAAACATCCTTGCAGAACAAGACCGCGTTGGCCGACAAACTGTTGGGCCAGGCGCTGCTGCTCAGCAAGATCATCGCCAGCCAAACCGGCTTGAGCCAGGACAGCGACAGTGCAGTCCGACAGCTGAGCGAATGGCTGACCCACGTGACCCCGCAGGTGACCCAGGCGCTCGGCGAGGGTCGGACGCTGGGGGCGGGCGCGCTGGGCCGTGGTTTTCTGGATTCGGCCGCCAGCAACCGCTTTGAAGAGTTGCAGCAGCGGCTGGAAAAACTGCAGGCCGACTATGCCTTGAAACTCGGCGATACCTTTGCACCGGGCAGTGCGGCAGCGTTGGCATTGGGGTCCACGGCTGCTGACAGTCTCGGCTCATTGAAGCTGGCGAGCGAGCTGTTCGAAGCGCAGGTGGTGATGGCCGATACGCTGGAGGCCCCTTGGCCGGTCTTCTACGATCAGGTCAGCGACATGATGGCCCGCACCTACCGATTCGACAGCGCCCTTGCCAGCTACCTCAATCAACAACTGGATCAGCGCCTTGCGCAGCATCGCCTGCAGATGGTGCTGCTGGCGGCCGCGCTGGCGACGGTATTCCTGTTGATCCTGTATCTGTACGGTGGCTTCTACGCATCGACGCGCTCGACCTTGCGCTACCTGGGCGCCGCCATGGACAAGGTCGCCGGCGGTGACATGACCGTCACCTTCGTCCCGCGAAGCGCTGATGAACTGGGTGCGCTGGGCCAGACCTTCAACGATACCGTGCGCCAGATTCACGACCTGATCGAGCGAGTTGGCCAGACTGTTGCGCAGGTGCAACGCCAAGCGGATGAGGTCCACGTTGTCTCGACAAGCAGCAATCAGGCCGTGGCCGGCCAGCGTGGCCAGATCGAGCAGGTTGCCACGGCCATGAACCAGATGTCGGCCACCGCTCAGGAGGTGGCCCGCAATGCCGCTGCCGCGGCGGGGAGTGCCCACAGCGTCAATCAGGAAACCGTCAGTGGCCGTGCCCTGGTGCGCTTGCAACAGGGCAGCATCGCCGAGCTTGCGGGCGAGATGGATCGGTCGGTGCAGGTGATCAATCAACTGGCCTCCGACAGCCAGGCCATCAGCCGAGTGCTGGAGGTGATCAAGAGCATTGCCGAGCAGACCAACCTGCTGGCACTCAATGCCGCCATCGAAGCCGCCCGCGCCGGGGAGCAGGGCCGCGGTTTTGCGGTGGTTGCCGATGAGGTGCGCACCCTGGCCAAGCGCACCCAACAGTCCACCGAGGAAATCGAGCAGATGATCGGCCGCCTTCAGCAGGGCGTGGGCGCGGCGGTCAAGGCCATGGGTGGCAGCCACCAGATGGCGTCCGATACCGTCAGCCAATCGGAAAAGGTCGAGCAGGCGCTGGAAAATATACTGGGTGCGGTGGGCATGATCGTCGACCAGAACCAGCAGATCGCGGCGGCGGTGGAGCAGCAGACAGCTGTGGCACAGGCCATCGACCAGAACATCGTCGAGATCAACCGCGCGGGTGAACGCACCGCGCAAGGGGCGGACCAGACCGAAAGCGCAAGCCGCGAGTTGTCGGTGCAGGTGGTGACACTCAAGGGCTTGATCAGCGCGTTCAGGGTGTGAGCAAGCGCCTCACCACTGAAACAGCTCGCAGCTGTTGCGGGTACTTGCGCTGGCGAGCTGCTCGACATCCATACCCATCAACTCGGCCAGCGCCGTGGCGATCTGTGGCAAGTGTTCGGGGCTGTTGCGCACACCCGGGAACATGGCGGGGGCCATGTCGGGTGAATCGGTTTCCAGCACGACCGCGTCCATCGGCAGCGCCGCGATCACCTTTCGCAGCCGCAAAGCCTGAGGCCAGGTTGCGGCCCCGCCGAGGCCCAGCTTGAAGCCAAGCTTGAGGTATTCGCGGGCTTCTTCCTGGCTGCCGGCAAAGGCATGAATGATGCCGGCGCGCTTGAGCTTGAAGCGTTTGAGGGTTGCGATCACCACCGCATGGCTGCGGCGCACATGCAGCAGTGCCGGCAGGTCGAAGTCCGCTGCCAGCGTCAGCTGCGCTTCGAACAGCGTTTGCTGGCGTTCGCGATCAAGCCCTTCAAGGTAATAATCCAGGCCGAATTCACCCACGGCGCACAGCTGCCGATGGCCGGCCAAGCGCTCCAGCCATCCACGCAATTGGGCCAGGTGCCCAAGGCGATGCTCGTCCAGATAAACCGGGTGCAGGCCAAAGGCGGCATACAGCTGAGGGTCTTTTTGCACCAGTTCCCATAGCCGCTGCCAGTTGCCCTGAAAGACCCCGAGCACCACCATGCGCTCAACGCCCAGTGCCCGTGCGTTGCCGAGCACTGCCGGGCGATCGACATCAAACTCTGGAAAATCCAGATGCGTATGGGTGTCGATCAGGCGCACGGTCAGGCCTCGAAAATACGCTGTTTGAAGGTTCGGGCGATGGCGTGCACGCCGGGTGTGTAGTGTTGTTTCTCCACCGCCGCCAGCGCCAGGCGCAGCGCGGTTTCGGCAATGACCGCGTGTTGCTGGGCCATGGCATTGATGGGCAACGGCAGGAAGTCCAGCAACTGGGTGTCACCGAAGGTGCCCAGGTGCAGCGAGCGGGCGCTGGCAGGCTGGCGTTGCAGCTCGTCGAAGACGCCTTGCAGCAGCACATACGAGGTGGTGACCAACGCATCGGGCAGGCGGCCCAGGCGCGCAATCAACGCCGCCATTGCCTGGCGCCCGCATTCGCGGCTGAAGGCCGGCGCTTGCTCGATTTCTACGGTCCCGCTAAAGGACTCCAGGGCTTGCTGGAAGCCGGCGGCACGCTCACGGCTGACGCTCAGTTCAGGGCGCGCACCGATCAGTGCGATATGCCGAGGCGAGGGTGTCAGCAGGCTGCGGGTCAGCTGCAGGCTGGCTTGGCGGTCGTCGCTGACCACCGAACAAAAGTGCTCGGCGTCCATGACCCGGTCGATGGCGATCACCGGCAGCCCCTTGGCTTGCAATTGGCGATAGCAGTCATCGTCTGCCGACAGGCAGCTGGCAACAAACAGCGCGTCGCAACGGCGTGCGCGAAACAGCTGCAGCAGTTGCCGTTCACTTTCAGGGTCATCGTCGCTGCTGGCGATCAGCAACTGGTAGCCATGGGCGCGGGCGCCTTGCTCCAGCTGTTTGGCGATGCGGGCGTAACTGGGGTTTTCCAGGTCCGGGAGGATAAACCCCAAGGTCCGCGTGTGTCGGCTACGAAGCCCGGCGGCTTGCGGGTTGGGCGTGAATCCATGCTGCTCCACGACCGCGCGCACACGCTCGACAGTGTTGCTGCTGATGCGTTGCTGCTCGGCCTTGCCATTGATGACATAGCTGGCAGTGGTCACAGAAACCCCCGCCAGGCGGGCAATATCGCTGAGTTTCAACCGTAGATTCCTTGTAGTACCGACAAAGCGTAGGGGCATTCTCGCTTATCTGTAGGACCACATGCAGCTGACCATTGTCGCAACGGGCCGACGGGATGGGGCTTTATGGTTGGCAGATTATCGAGTAACGTGCCTGTTATTCAAGATTAAACGATTCAGCTGGCGTTTTTTCTGCCGAAAAACACGTGTCGAGGCGGTCAAAAATAATTGCGACCGAGCGAGCTGAACGCGCATTCAGGCAGTGGGGTAAATGATTGCCCCTATGCTGGTGACATCCACAACAATACCTCAGCGTCTGCCGGGCGCTGCAAAGGAGAGTGTCATGCTCGAACTCACTTCAGAGCAGATCTGCATGGGCCAGACGGCCGTGGACAAATCCGCCGCTTTGCAATTGCTCGCCGACAGGCTGGTTACCGATGGCCTGGTCGCTGACGGTTACCTGGCCGGTTTGCAAGCCCGCGAAGCGCAAGGCTCGACCTTTCTTGGCCAGGGCATCGCGATCCCCCACGGTACGCCGCAAACCCGCGACCTGGTGTTTGCCACGGGCGTGCGCCTGTTGCAGTTCCCTGAAGGCGTGGATTGGGGCGATGGGCAAATGGTTTACCTGGCCATTGGCATTGCCGCCAAATCCGACGAGCACTTGCGCCTGTTGCAGTTGCTGACCCGCGCGCTGGGCGAGACTGATCTGGGCGAGGCGCTGCGCCGCGCCAGCACCCCCGACGCGCTGCTGAAGCTGCTGCAAGGGGCGCCGCAGGAGCTGGCGCTGGATGCCCAGTTGATCGGCCTGGGTGTGCCGGCTGATGATTTTGAAGAGCTGGTGTGGCGCGGCGCCCGGTTGCTGCGCCAGGCCGACTGCGTGAGCAACGGTTTTGCCGCCGTGCTGCAGCAGGTGGACGCCTTGCCGCTGGGCGACGGGCTGTGGTGGTTGCACAGCGAACAGACCGTCAAGCTTCCGGGCCTGGCCTTCGTCACCCCGGAAAAGCCCCTGCGTTACCTGGGCCAGCCGCTCAATGGCCTGTTCTGCCTGGCCAGCCTGGGCGAGGCCCATCAGGCCCTGCTGGAGCGCCTCTGTGGGCTCTTGATCGAAGGTCGTGGCCATGAATTGGGCCACGCCACCAATCCGCGTGCGGTATTGCAGGCTTTGGGCGGCGACGTGCCCGCCGACTGGCCAAGTGCCCGCATCGTGCTGGCCAATGCCCATGGCCTGCACGCGCGCCCGGCCAAGGAGCTGGCGCAAGTGGCCAAGGCCTTCGAGGGCGAGGTTCATCTGCGCGTGCTCGACAGCACCCAGGCGCCGGTGTCGGCGAAAAGCCTGAGCAAGTTGTTGAGCCTCGGCGCCCGGCGTGGGCAGGTGCTGGAATTCATTGTCGAGCCCAGCATTGCCGCCGACGCCTTGCCGGCGCTGTTGGCCGCCGTGGAGCAGGGCCTGGGTGAGGAAGTCGAAGCGCTGCCGCTGACGGCGGTGATCGCCGAGGAAGTGGTCGAGTCCATCGCACAAGTGTTGGCGCCCGCGCCGGGTTCGGTGGTGCAAGGCATCGCTGCCGCGCCCGGGATTGCCATCGGCCCTGCGCATGTTCATGTGCTGCGCGAGTTTGAATACCCGCTGCGGGGCGAATCCCACAGTCTCGAGCGCGAGCGTCTGCAGCAGGCGTTGACCTGCGTGCGCCAGGACATTGAAGGCCTGATTCAACGCAGCAAGGCCAAAGCGATCCGCGAGATTCTCGTCACTCACCAGGAAATGCTCAACGACCCGTCTCTGTCCGATGACGTCGCCCACCGCCTCAAACAAGGTGAAAGCGCCGCAGCGGCCTGGAACAGTGTGATTGAAAGCGCCGCTCGCCAGCAGGAGTCGCTGGACGACGCCTTGCTCGCCGAACGAGCTGCCGACTTGCGCGACATCGGTCGCCGGGTCCTGGCGCAGTTGTGCGGCGTGCACACGCTGGAAGAGCCCGATCAGCCCTATATTCTGGTGATGGACGAAGTCGGCCCGTCCGACGTCGCCCGTCTTGATCCTGAACGCGTGGCGGGGATTCTGACCGCGCGCGGCGGCGCCACTGCACACAGTGCCATTGTCGCGCGGGCCCTGGGGATTCCGGCGGTGGTCGGGGCGGGCGAAGGTGTGCTGTTGCTGGAGTCCGGCTGCCCATTGCTGATCGATGGCCAGCGCGGCCGCCTGACCGTCGCTCCTTCCCCCGAAGCGCTTCAACGCGCCATTGCTGACCGTGACACCCGCGCAGCCCGCCTGCAGGCTGCCGCCGCCCAGCGTCACGAACCGGCGTGTACCCGCGACGGTCATACCGTCGAAGTAGCCGCCAACATCGGCGAAAGCGCCGGTGTCGCCCTGGCCGTGGAGCAGGGCGCCGAAGGCGTCGGCTTGCTGCGCACCGAACTGATTTTCATGGCCCACTCCCAGGCCCCTGACGAAGCGGTGCAGGAAGCCGAATACCGCCGCGTGCTCGATGGCCTCGGCGGACGTCCGCTGGTGGTGCGCACACTCGATGTGGGCGGCGACAAACCGTTGCCCTATTGGCCGATCGCCAAGGAAGAAAACCCCTTTCTCGGCGTGCGCGGCGTGCGTCTGACCCTGCAACGTCCGCAGATCATGGAAGCGCAGTTGCGCGCGTTGCTGCGTTCGGCCAATAACCGCCCGTTGCGGATCATGTTCCCCATGGTCGGCAGCGTCGAAGAATGGCGCCAGGCCCGGGACATGACCGAGCGCCTGCGCCAGGACATCCCGGTCGCCGACCTGCAACTGGGGATCATGATCGAGGTGCCGTCGGCAGCCTTGCTCGCCCCGGTGCTGGCCCGTGAAGTGGACTTCTTCAGCATCGGCACCAATGACCTGACCCAATACACCCTGGCCATCGACCGCGGCCACCCGACGCTTTCGGCGCAGGCCGACGGCCTGCACCCGGCGGTGTTGCAGCTGATCGACATCACCGTGCGCGCCGCGCATGCCAACGGCAAGTGGGTGGGGGTGTGCGGTGAGCTGGCGGCAGACCCGGTCGCGGTGCCGCTGCTGGTGGGCCTGAAAGTCGACGAGCTGAGCGTTTCGGCGCGCAGCATTCCCGAGGTCAAGGCCGCCGTGCGCGAGCTGAACCTGAGCGCGGCCATTGAATTGGCCCGGCGAGCGCTGACGCTCGGCAGTGCCAGCGACGTTCGTGCGCTGGTGGAGAACCCATGATGGCAAAGATTCTGACCATTACCCTGAACCCGGCCCTGGACCTCACCGTTGAACTGGCTGCCCTGCGCGTCGGCGAGGTCAATCGCAGCGAGGCCCTGCACAGCCATGCCGCCGGCAAGGGTCTGAACGTGGCGCAAGTGTTGGCTGACCTTGGCCATCAAATGACCGTCAGCGGCTTTCTCGGTCAAGACAATGCCGGACCGTTCGAGGCGCTGTTTGAGCTGCGCGGGTTTGTCGATGCCTTTATTCGGGTGCCCGGCGAGACGCGCAGCAATATCAAACTGGCCGAGCGCGACGGTTGCATCACCGATGTGAACGGGCCTGGCCCGCAGGTCGACGAGGCCGCGCAGCAGGCGCTGCTGGAGCGGCTGGCGCAGATTGCGCCGGGGCATGATGCAGTGGTCGTCGCCGGCAGCCTGCCGCGCGGCGTCAGCCCGCAGTGGTTGCAGGCGCTGGTGGTCCGGCTCAAGAGTCTGGGGCTGAAGGTCGCCCTGGACACCAGCCACGAGGCCTTGCGCGCCGGTCTGCAAGCGCAGCCCTGGCTGGTCAAGCCGAACACCGAGGAGCTGGGCGAGGTGCTCGGCCGCAGTGTCGAGACCCAGGCCGAACAGCGACTGGCCGCGTCCCAGCTGCGCGCTCAAGGCATCCAGCATGTGGTGATTTCCCAGGGCGCCGACGGCGTGAGCTGGTTCAGTGCCCAGGCAGCCCTGCACGCCCAGCCGCCCAGGGTTCGTGTGGCCAGCACGGTCGGTGCCGGCGACTCGTTGCTGGCCGGTATGGTGCACGGCTTGCTCGGCAGCGATAACGCCGAACACAGCCTGCGAACTGCGACAGCCATTGCCGCGATGGCGGTGACCCAAATCGGCTTTGGCATCGACGACCCCGAGCGATTGAAACAGCTTGAAGATGGCGTGAGCGTCCGCGCCCTGACCGAAGAACAAGAGGAACGCCCATGAACGTCGCAATCATCACGGCCTGCCCTAATGCCATGGTTTCCAGTGTGCTCAGTGCCCGTTTGCTGGCAGCTGCCGCGCAGCGTCTGGGCTGGAGCACCAGCGTCGAAGTGACCGACGCGCAACACCCCGAACGCCAACTCTCGCAAGCGACCATCGACGCCGCCGACTGGGTATTGGTCATCAGCAGCGGGCCGGTGGCGCTGGACCGTTTTGTCGGCAAGCGCTTGTTCCAAAGCACGCCGGCGCAGGCCTTGCAGGACAGCGAAGCGTTTCTGACCCAGGCCGCGGAACTGGCCCGGCCCTATGCTCCCGAAGCCGTGGCCGCACCGGTTGCCGCGGCGGCAGCGGCGCCGCGTATTGTCGCGATTACGGCCTGCCCGACCGGGGTGGCGCATACCTTCATGGCAGCCGAAGCCTTGCAGCAGGCGGCGAGCCAACTGGGTTACAGCTTGAAGGTGGAAACCCAGGGCTCGGTCGGTGCGCGTAACCCGTTGTCGGCCGACGCCATTGCCGAGGCCGATGTGGTGTTGCTGGCAGCAGACATCGATGTGCCCACCGAGCGGTTTGCCGGTAAGCGCATCTACCGTTGTGGCACCGGCATCGCGTTGAAGCAGGCCCAGGCCACCCTGAACAAGGCCTTGGCCGAAGCCCGGACGGAAGCGGCAGCCAGCACCGCCAGCACGGCCTCGACCAGCGAGAAGAAGGGCGTTTACAAACACCTGCTCACCGGCGTGTCGTTCATGTTGCCGATGGTGGTGGCGGGCGGGTTGTTGATTGCCTTGTCATTCGTATTCGGCATCAATGCCTTCAAGGAGCCGGGCACCTTGCCGGCGGCCTTGATGCAGATCGGCGGTGAGGCGGCGTTCAAGCTGATGGTACCGTTGCTGGCGGGCTATATCGCCTATTCGATCGCCGACCGTCCGGGCCTTGCGCCGGGGATGATCGGTGGCTTGCTGGCCAGCACCCTGGGGGCCGGTTTTATCGGCGGGATCGTGGCGGGCTTCCTGGCCGGCTACAGCGCCCAGGCGATCAACCGTTGGGCGCGCCTGCCCAGCAGCCTGGAAGCGCTCAAGCCGATCCTGATCATTCCGTTGCTGGCCAGCCTGTTCACCGGTCTGGTGATGATCTATGTGGTCGGCGCGCCGGTGGCGGGCATGCTCACGGCACTGACGCATTTTCTCGACAGCATGGGCACCACCAACGCGATCCTGCTGGGGGTATTGCTGGGTGGCATGATGTGCGTCGACCTGGGCGGACCGATCAACAAGGCTGCCTATGCGTTTTCGGTCGGCTTGCTGGCATCACAAAGTTACGCGCCGATGGCGGCGACCATGGCGGCGGGAATGGTGCCGCCGATCGGCTTGGGCATCGCAACCTTTATTGCCCGGCGCAAGTTTGCCCAGAGCGAACGCGAAGCCGGCAAGGCCGCGCTGGTGCTGGGGCTGTGCTTTATCTCCGAGGGCGCGATTCCGTTTGCGGCCAAGGACCCGCTGCGGGTGATCCCGGCCAGCATCGCCGGTGGCGCGTTGACCGGTGCGCTGTCGATGTACTTCGGCTGCAAGCTGATGGCACCCCATGGCGGGCTGTTTGTGATGTTGATTCCGAATGCGATCAACCATGCCTTGCTCTATCTGCTGGCTATCGTGGCGGGCAGTGTGCTGACGGCGGTGGTGTATGCGGTGATCAAGCGCGGTGAAGTGGAGGAGTTGGCGGGGGAGGCCGTGAAGGCCTGATCAAGGAGGAGCAGGGCTTGCCCCAATGCCGGTCAGTTAAGGCATAAACCCTTGTGGGAGCGGATTTATCCGCGAATGAAGACAACGCGTAATGCCTGAAAAAGCGCGGTGCATTCATTCGCGGATAAATCCGCTCCCACATTAAATAGTTCGCATTAGCTGACCGGCATTGGGGCGTCGAGCAGACTCAATAAACATCCCGCCGATACCGCCCCACCTCGATCAAGCGCTCCACCTCGGCAGTACCCAGCACCTCGACCAACACCTCATCCACGCCCGCCGCCATGCCTTGCAGGCTGCCGCAGATATAGATTGCGGCACCTTCGGCGAGCCAGGCGCGCAGTTCGTCGGCGTTTTCGCGCAGGCGGTCCTGAACGTAGATCTTGTTCGACTGATCCCGCGAAAACGCCAGGTTCAGGCGTTGCAGGTCGCCATTGGCCAGCCATTCGTGCAGTTCTTCCTTGCAGAGGAAGTCATGGGCCGCATTACGTTCGCCGAACAGCAGCCAGTTACCTGGCTCACCTGCTGCGATGCGTGCCTTGAGCAGGCTGCGCAAGCCAGCCAAGCCGGTGCCGTTGCCCAACAGAATCAGCGGCACGGGCTCCTGCGGCAGATGGAAACCACTGTTACGGTGCAAGCGCAGGCTGATGCTCGAACCCACTTCAGCATGCTCGGTCAGCCACCCCGAACCCAGGCCCAGTGAACCGTCGGTGTGGCGCTCCTGGCGCACGATCAATTCAAGCTGGCCGTCGCTGGCAATCGACGCGATCGAGTACTCGCGGGCGGCAATCGGGATCAACGCCTCGACCAGCGCCTGCGCGTGCAGGCCCACCAGGTGTTCACGGCTGCGCGGCAACTGGCGGCTGGCCAGTGCCTGGCTCAGGGTTTCGCGCAAGCCGTCGACCTGAACCTGGCTGTTGGCGTCCAGGCCCAACCCGGCCAGGAACTGGGTAACGGCACCGGCGCTGTTGCGTGGCACCACGTCCACCAGATCTCCGGCTTCCCAGTGAGCGGCGCCGAGAGGCGTCAGTGCCAGTAGGTAAATGGCCTCACCCTGGCTGCCGGGGTTGAGCAGTTGGCGACGGCTCAGGGTCCAGGGTTCAAAGCTGGGTGCCTGCCAAGTGGCGCTCGGTTGTGCGCCGGTCAGCAAGGCCAGTTGTTGCTGCCAGTGCTGCAAGGCGGCCGGGTCGGCGCTGTCGACTTCCACCGGGGCAAAGGCGGCGCTGGCACCCCGGGCACTCAGCCAGCCATGCAGGCGCTGGGCGAAGCCGCAAAACTGCGGATACTGTCGATCACCCAGGGCCAGCAAGGCGTAGTTGAGGTTGTTCAGGGCCCAGGGCTGGCCCAGCACCTTGCGCTCGAACCCGCGAGCGCTGTCTGGCGCTTCGCCGTCACCAAAGGTACTGACCACAAACAGCGCCTGTTGCGACTCGCGCAGGTCTGCTTCGGTCAGTGCCGCCAGGGGCTCTACCCGCACCGGGAAGCCCGCCGCCTGCAATTGGCCAGCGCTTTGCCAGGCCATCTGCTCGGCAAAACCACTCTGGCTGGCGAAACCGATCAACCAGCCCTCGGCATTCGAACCCGTTGCGCTGAGGTCCTTTCGAGCATCACGAACCTGACGCTTTTTACGGCGGCGGTCCAGGTACAGCAACCAGCCAGTCACAAAGAACAGCGGCATGCTGACACTGGCCAGGGTATTCAGGATTCGGCCGACCATGCCGAAGTAGCTGCCCACGTGCAGGGCGTAGATGCTGGTCAGCAACTGGCCTTTGAGCGACTTGTCGTTGTAGCGCTCGTGCCGGCTGACTTTGCCGGTGGCCGGGTCGAGGCTGAGGCTATTGAGTGCGCGCGCATGGGGTGCGTCTTTCAATAAATAGAAGACGGTTGCCGGTTGCCCGCCGACGGGTGGAAGGCGCAGGTTCCAGGCACTGAGTTGGGGGCCGGCTTCGGTACGAATGCTGTTCCACACCGCGTCGTAATCAACCACCAGCGTAGGGGCATTCTTGTCCACTGTCGGTGGCCCACGACGCCCGCCTTCACGGCGACCTTCACCGCCTTTGCGCTGTTCACCGGCAGCCGGCGCGTCGCTCAGCAGCTTGGTCAGGCCTTCGCGGTACCACTCGTAGGACCAGAACAGGCCGGTCAGCGCCAGCAGCAAATAGAAGAACAGGCACCAGGTGCCGGCGACCGCATGCAGGTCCCAGTTGAAGCTGCGACCCTTCCTGGCCCAGTCCAGTGTCAGCCACACCCGCCAGTTCAGCGCCTTGCGCGGCCAGCGCAAGTACAGCCCGGAGAGGCAGAAGAACACCAGGATCAGTGTACAGGCGCCGGTGATCTGCCGGCCGGTATCACCCATCGCCAGAAACCGGTGCAGCTGCAGCATCAGGCCGAAAAAGCCCTGGCCCGAGGCCTCGCCTTGCAGCTCGCCGGTGAATGGGTCGAAGTAGCGCATCGGGCCACGGCGTTCCCCCGCTGGCGGGGTGAAGAACACCCGCGAGGCATTGCCACTGTCCATCTCGACCCACAGGGCCGAGACAGTCTTGGCTTCAGTCGCTTCAATCTTGCGCACCCACTCGGCGGGTGGCAGCACGCCGCTGTCCTGCACCTGGACGGTCAGTTCCTGCGGATTGAGCAGACGCAGCAGTTCGTCCTGGAACGACACCAGGGCGCCGGTAATGCCCATCAGCGCCAGGACCAGTCCGGCCGTGATACCGAAGAACCAGTGCAGTTGAAAGAGTGTTTTCTTGAACACGTGCGACCACCTTGCTAATTCATGGAGCCCTATCGGTGCGCATTATGCCGCGCCCGATGCCCATTGCCTTACACACAAAAGCCCCGTCCACCGAAGTGAGCAGGGCTTTGCCGAACAACGACCTTAGAAGTGGACGTTGGTCGAGAACAGCGCCATACGGCCCGCCGCCTGGTTGGCGAAGTGAGTCGAGAAGGCTTTATCGTAGTAGGTCTCGTCGGTCAGGTTCTGCACGTTCAGCTGCAGGTCGACGTTTTTGGTCAGCTTGTAGCTGGCCATTGCGTCGTAGCGGACATACGAATCGACCAGGGTGGTGTTGGCCACGCTGCCGAATACGTCGTCGACGTAGAAGGCACCGCCACCGATGGTCAGCTTCGGCGTGATGGCGTAGGTCGTCCACACTGAAGCGCTATGACGTGGCGTATTCGGCAGCTCGTTACCTTCGTTGATGACGTCGAGCGGGCCGCCTTTGACCAGCTCGCTGTCCATGAAGCTGTAGCCCGCGAATACTTGCCACTGGTTGGTGATCTTGCCGGTGGCCGACAGTTCGACGCCGTCTACACGGGATTTGCCGACGTTCTGGTACGTGGTGGAGTCGATCTGCACACGCGCGTTGTCTTTCTCGGTGCGGAAGACCGCAGCGGTCAGGGACAGGCGATCGTTATACAGATCCCACTTGGTGCCGATTTCGTAGTTCTTGCTGGTTTCAGGTTTCAGATCGTTCCTGGTGGTGCCACCGTTCAACGGGTTGCCGTCCTGGCCTTCACCCAGGGCGTTGCCCGGTGGTGTGGCAGCGGTGGCGTAGGAGGCGTAGATGCTGCCGTTTTCAGCCGGTTTGTAGACAACGCCGAACTGGCCAGTGACAAACTCGCTGGTGTCTTTGCCCTTGGCGGTGGTGACGCCAGAAGCATTGAAGGTTTTGTACTGGGTGTCGAAGTGGTCGTAACGCAGGCCCATGTTCACCAGCCATTGCGACGACAGCTCCAGCGTATCGAACACATAGATGGCGCGGGTGTTGGCATCGGTGTCGGTGCCAGCGTAGTTGCGCGTGATCGAGCCGCTCCACGGATCATTCGGAGTCGGGTTGGAAAGCGAGGTGCAGTTGTAATTGCTGGCCGCGCCGATCATCGCCGGTGTGCAGTTGGTGGTGGCAGCTGCGGTCGCTGGCGTGGTGTCAGTGTTGACGGTGTACGTCGACTTCTCGGCTTCTTCACGGGTGAATTCGATACCGGTGGAGAAGCTGTTCTTGAAGCCTGCGATGTAAACGTCACCAAACAGGTCAGTCTGGTTGGTGGTGGTGTCAACGTTGCTGACACGGGTGTTGGCACGACGCCAGACGCTGCCATTGTTGACGTTGCCCTTGCTGTCATCCGGCTGGGTCAGGATGTAGTCCTGCATGCTGCTGCCGTGACGCAGGGTGTTCTTGATGGTCAGGGCGTCGCTCAGGTCGTGCTCGATCGCGATGGTGGCGATATCGGTGCGGCCCTTGCGCAAATCACGATCCAGACCGTAGAAGTTGCTGGAATCACCGCCATCGTTCGGCTTGTCCGGGTTGGCCTTGTTACGGTCGGCACTGCGGCCTGAGGCCGGCATGCTGTAGGGGATGCCCGAATCCGGGGTGTCGTTGTTTTCCAGATGGTAGTAGTCGAGGTTGACGCGGGTGTCGGTGCCCAGGCCAAACGCCAGGGACGGTGCGATACCCCAGCGGTCGTAATCCACTGTGTCACGGCCGGCGACGTTGCTTTCGTGGCTCATCAGGTTCAGACGGCCTGCGGCGGTGTCGGAGAACTGATAGTTGCCATCGAGGGTGTAACGCTGGGTCTGGTCCGAACCCCAGGTGAAGCCACCGTCGAACGAGTTGCCCAGGTGCGCCTTTTTGCTCACCAGGTTGATGCTGCCGCCGGCCGAGCCACGGCCACCGATGGCGGAGTTCGGGCCTTTGCTGACTTCGATCGACTCAATTGCAAAGATTTCGCGGCTCTGGGAGGCGGTGTCACGCACACCGTCCAGGTAGGTGTCGGCCTGGGAGTCGAAACCGCGAATGAAAGGACGGTCCCCTTGCGGGTTGCCGCCTTCACCGGCACCAAAGGTGATGCCTGGCACCGTGCGCAGGGCGTCTTGCATCGAAATGGCGTTGGTGTCCTTGAGGACCTGCTGTGGCACCACCGTTACAGAGCGCGGCGTATTGACCAGCGGCGCGGTGTATTTCTGCGACTGGGCCTTTTCCGTCTTGTAGGAAGTCTGCTCCTGAGCTTCACCGGTGATGCTGGTGGCATCCAGTGCGATGGACTTCTCGGTGCTCTCGGCGGCTTGCGCCATATGGGCGACAGAGGTCGCACAAATCGCCACGCCGATGGCGCAGGTGAGCAGTCGCGGTGAGCTGACAGATGTAGGCACGTGTTGGCGCGGCATTGCGAATGTCCTTCCCCAAGGAGTTGAGGCCGCGAAATATAGGGTAAACAAGTATTCGTATCAATTGAGACAAATTGTTATTCGCATTAAATTTACATTCTTTACAAAGTCTTCTGACGGTTTTTTCGTGCTCGTTCGTCTGGAGCCCTGATGGGGGCTATACCGAGCCAATAAGAATCAATACCATTGCCATCTTTTCCCGCGCCCAGGTGCCGAGCCATGCTTTTACACATTCCCGGCCTTTTCTCCAAAGACGAGGTGTTGCGTATCCGCCAGGCCCTGGAGCAGACCGACTGGGCGGACGGCAAGATCACCGCCGGTTATCAGTCGGCCAAGGCCAAGCACAACCTGCAGTTGCCCGAAGGCCACCCGTTGGCCCGGGAGATTGGCGAGGCCATGCTGGAGCGGCTGTGGGCCAACCCCCTGTTCATGTCGGCGGCCTTGCCGCACAAGGTGGTGCCGCCGCTGTTCAACTGCTACCGGGCCGGTGGCAATTTCGACTACCACATCGACAACGCGGTACGTCAGCCCAAGGGCAGTGCCGAGCGGGTGCGCACCGATCTGTCATCGACGCTGTTCTTCAGCGACCCCGATGAATACGACGCAGGCGAGCTGGAAATCCAGGACACCTTCGGGGTGCGCCAGATCAAGCTGCCGGCCGGCGACATGGTGCTGTACCCCGGCACCAGCCTGCACAAGGTCAACGCCGTCACTCGTGGCGCACGCTATGCCTCGTTCTTCTGGACCCAGAGCCTGGTGCGGGAAGACAGCCAGCGCGCGCTGCTGTTCGAGATGGACGAGGCGATTCGCAAGCTGACCGTGGATGTGCCCGATCATCCGGCACTGATCCAGCTCACCGGGACTTACCACAACCTGTTGCGTCGCTGGGTCGAGGTGTAAGCGATGACATTCCATATTCGCCGCGAAGAAGTGCTGGACGCCGAGCAACTGGGCCAGATGTTCGAACAGAGCCCGGCCAGGGCGGCTCAGGCCTTACTGTTGGCGGCCGGGCAACACAGTGTCGAAGCCCAGGTGTTGCTTGGGCAGATCCTGCTCGATGGCCGCGGCATAGAAAAAGACCCGGCCCTGGCCCGACGCTGGTTTGCCATTGCTGCCAACGGCGGCAATGCCATGGCGCACAACATGCTCGGGCGGTGCCTGGAGCATGGCTGGGGAGGGGAGCCCGATGCGGCCGCTGCCTCCGGGCATTACCGCTCGGCCGCAGAGCTGGGCCTGGATTGGGGGCTTTACAACTACGCCAACTTGCTCGCCACTGGCCGAGGGGCGGCAGTCAACCAGCCGGCAGCACTGGCCTGTTATCGCAAGGCTGCGGAGCTTGGCCACGCCAAGTCCATGAACCTGCTGGGGCGTTACCTGGAGCAAGGGTTGGCCTGCGTGGCCGATCCAGCGCAAGCGCTGCAATGGTATCGACGTTCGGCGCAGGAGGGGGATTTTCGTGGGCAGTTCAGCTACGCAGCGTCCCTGGCCGAGCAGGGCAATATCGAGCACGCCCTGCAATGGTGGGAGCGTGCATTGGAAGGTGGCAATTTGAATTTCCTGCGGGCCACTACGCCGGTGCTTGAACAGGCAGGCGACGTGCGAATTCAAGAGATGGCCCAGCGCTATCGGCAGCGACTCGACGAATTTCCTGGTGACGAACTGGAGTTCACGGTCAACATCAAAGCCGTGGATGAGGCGCGTCGATAACCGCTTGCGGTCATTCACCATGAAAAAAGGCTCATCGCGCAATTGCGGGGTAGCCACACCGAAAGCACACAGATCTAAAGCCGAACAAACAAGGCTGGCAACACCCATTTCACAGGCCATGGCACGTTGCAACAAATGTGGGAGCGGATTTATCCGCGAAGCGCCGCGCGGGCGGCGCTCGATTTCGGCAGCGCCGGAAAACCCCAGGCAAGCGCTTGGATGCCTTGATACGGCCTCAGGCAACCTCTTCATTCTGATGGGGGAGGCGAGGGGGGCTGTCAGCAGATCGCATGAGCTGTGGGAGGTGCCTGCCTTGGTTTTTTCATTGTTCTTGAGATCGCGCGCCGCCCGCGCGGCGCTTCGCGGATAAATCCGCTCCCACATTTATTGCAACGTGCCATGGCCTGTGAGAATGGGGTTGTCAGCTTTGCTTGTAGGGCGGGAGATCGCGGTGGCGCAAAAAAGGGGCACTGAGAGTGAGTCAGTGCCCCTTTTTCTTTACCTGTCGCGCTTAGATATAGAACGACTTCAGCGGCGGGAAGCCGTTGAATTCCACCGCGCTGTAGCTGGTGGTGTAGGCGCCGGTCGACAGCCAGTACAGGCGGTCACCGATGGCCAGGTTCAGCGGCAGGCCGTACTTGTAGTTCTCGTACATGATGTCGGCGCTGTCGCAGGTTGGGCCGGCGATCACGACTTCTTCCACTTCGCCATTCTTCTCGGTCCAGATCGGGAACTTGATCGCTTCGTCCATGGTTTCGATCAGGCCGGAGAATTTGCCCACATCGGTGTACACCCAACGCTCGACGGCGGTACGCGATTTACGCGCAACCAGCACCACTTCGCTGACCAGGATACCGGCGTTGGCGATCAACGAACGGCCTGGCTCCAGAATGATTTCCGGCAGCTCGTCACCGAAGTCTTCCTTCAGGAAGCGGATGATCTCTTCAGCGTAGGTTTCCAGGCTGTTGGTGCGGGTGATGTAGTTGGCCGGGAAGCCGCCACCCATGTTGATCAGCTTCAGTTCGATCCCGTCTTCTTCTTTCAGGCGCTCGAAGATCACCTTGACCTTGGCGATGGCCGCGTCCCAGACGCTGATGTCGCGTTGCTGGGAACCCACGTGGAAGGAGATGCCGTAGGGCACCAGGCCCAGGTCGCGAGCGAGGATCAGCAGGTCCATGGCCATGTCGGTCTGGCAGCCGAATTTGCGCGACAGTGGCCAGTCGGCGGTGGTCGAACCTTCGGTCAGGATACGCACGTAGACTTTCGAGCCAGGTGCGGCCTTGGCGATGTTGCGCAGGTCCGCTTCGGAGTCGGTGGCGAACAGGCGCACACCTTTGTCGTAGAAGTAGCGGATGTCCTTGGATTTCTTGATGGTGTTGCCGTAGCTGATGCGATCAGCGCCCACGCCACGGCTCAGGACCTTGTCCAGCTCGTAGATGGAGGCGATGTCGAAGCTCGAGCCTTTCTCTTTGAGCAGGTCGATGATTTCGACAGCCGGGTTGGCCTTGACCGCGTAATAGACCTTGGCGAATTCAAAGCCGGCGCGCAGGTCGTCGTAGGCCTGGCTGATCATCTGAGTGTCGATGAGTACGAAAGGGGTTTCTTGCTTGTCGGCGAACGCCTTCATTTTCTGGAAGGTATCGCGCGCGAAATAGTCTTCGACCTGGATCGACATGCTAGGGCTCCTACTGGCAAACGTTGTAATTCAATGGGTTCAAATGAACGCCCTCCGTATCCCCACTTTGGTTCGCCTACTTCCCAAGGCATGTCCGCCGAAAGCAAAAAGGCCATAGGAAACGTAGCTTCCTCATGGCCTTGCTGTCTCGTCGTCAGTACTTGAGCCGGATGGATCGTTTCCAGCATGGACGTTCGGCGCGAACTTTAGGGCGTGAGCGGTTTGAGATCAACAAAAAATGTCGCGTTTTTACACGCGTTCGTCGTGACTGGCCGTGCAACCTCGTTTTAACGGACCTGCATGACAGGCTGATGTTCCCGCTGGTCGGCAACTCCCCGACGGGCTGACGAATGCGCTCGGGTCGATTGCTCGAGTTAATAGGAAACATTACTATTCGCGCTCTCCTCGCCACAGCCTCTGCCGATGACCGCCAAGTCGCCCCAAGATTCCGGCTTCCTCGTTCACTATCAAGAATTGATCGGAACCTGGACGCGCCGGTTGCGTAACCGTGAACAGGCCGAAGACCTGGCTCACGATGCGTTCGTTCGGGCGCTGGAAGCACGGCATGAGCACGTCGAGCAGCCGCGCGCCTACCTGCACCAGATCGCGCGCAATATTGCGGTGGACGGCTACCGTCGCGAAGACCGCCGCGCCGAACTCGAGCAGGACGCCATCAGCGCCGAACCGTTGCTGGGCGAAGGCCCGGAGGCTGTCATGCATGCCCTTGAACTGGCCGACAACATTGAGCGGGCCCTGGCCGAGCTGCCGCTCAACTGCCGCAAGGTGTTTGTCTGGCAGAAGCTGGAGGGCCTGACCCAGGCGGAGATCGCCGAGCGCATGGGCTTGAGCCGCAACATGGTCGAGCGGTATATGATCCGCACCCTGCGGCATCTGCGTGAGCAACTGGATGCATCACCGACATGAGTCAGAATTCCATGATGGACAACCGTCAACACGTTGAGGCGGTGCGCGAGCAGGCTGCCTTGTGGTTTGCCAAGGCCCGGGACGGTGAGCCTGGCCCTGAACAGCGCTCGGCATTGGAGGCCTGGCTGGCCGCGCACCCGAGCCATCGCCACGAATACACCGTGCTTGAGCAGCTATGGGGTGCGGTCGACCTGCTGCCCGCCGCGCGCCTGCGGGCCTTGTGCGAACCCGATGAGGTCGTCGCGCTGCCACGCCGTCGCTGGCCCGGTTACGCCATCGCCGCCAGCGTGCTCGCCTGCGCGTTGGGGCTGGGGTTATTCAGTGCGCTGCGTGACAACAGCTTTGATGCCCGTTACCAGACCGCGGCCGGGGAGCTGCGCCAGGTCGAATTGCCGGACGGCTCGGTGATCGACCTGAACAGCCGAACCACCCTGACCGTGCATTATGAATCGGCGCGGCGTTCGGTCGAGTTGAGCCAGGGCGAAGCGATGTTCAGTGTTCATCACGACACGTCCCGGCCCTTTGTGGTGGCTGCCGGGGCAGGGCAGGTGACGGTGACCGGCACCCGCTTTGACATGCGCCATGATCAGGGCCTGACTCAGGTGGCGGTCGAATCCGGCTCGGTGAAGGTCCAGGGTCGTGAACCCTCGACGAGTGCACCGGTCATGCTCAGCGCCGGGCATGGCTCGCGTATTGACGACCAGGGCCAGGTCACGCCGGCTTATGCCGTGAACACCGCCAACCTGACCGCCTGGCGCTCCGGCAAGCTGGTGTTCGACAACGCGCCCTTGAGCGAGGTGGTCCGGGAAGTCTCGCGCTACCGGGACAAGCCACTGCGGGTTGTCACCGGCAAAGCGGCGGAGCTGCGCCTGAGCAGCGTGTTCAAAACCGACGACACCGAAGCTCTGCTGCGGGCCTTGCCGGGCATCTTGCCGGTGAGTGTGCGAACCCTTCCAGACGGTTCTGCAGAAATTTTTTCACGTTAGATTCAGGTTTTTTTTCAGTTGTTCGTCTTCTTGCCACCTGAGACTGGTTTGCATTTCCAGTCGCACCAAGACCTCAACTGAATCCGCACTGCCAGGACCTGTCATCAACGTGAACAACAACAAACCTTGCGCGTTATCCCTTGCTGTCCATTCTGCCTCCCGTTCACGCTTGCTGCCCTGGGTCCTGGCCCTGGCGGTCAGCGGCGGGATCGCCTCCAGCTACGCCGAGCAGGACGTCAGCAGCATCCATATCCAGGCCCAGCCATTGGCCTCGGCGCTGACTCAACTGGGTCAGCAGAGCTCATTGCAGCTGTTCTTCAGCCCGGAGTTGGTGGCCGGCAAGCAAGCTCCGGCCGTCAACGGTGAGATGGCGCCTGAAGACGCCCTGCGCGCGCTGTTGCTCGGTAGCGGGCTCGACTATGAAATCTCCCAGGGCACCGTGGTCCTGCATCCGCAGCAGGGCGGTGCGAGCCTTGCACCGACGGGCTCCATGGAGCTGGCGCCGACCGATGTCAAAGTGGTCGGCGACTGGCTTGGCGATGCGGACCAGACCGTGGTGCAGAACCATCCGGGCGCGCGGACGGTGATCCGCCGCGAAGCGATGGTCGAGCAGGGCGCCATGAACGTGAAGGACGTGCTGCGCAAGGTGCCCGGCGTGCAGGTCCAGGATTCCAACGGCACCGGTGGCAGCGACATCGCGCTGAACGTCGGTGTGCGTGGCCTGACCTCGCGGCTGTCGCCACGCTCGACCGTGTTGATCGATGGGGTGCCGGCGGCGTTCGCGCCCTATGGCCAGCCGCAACTGTCGATGGCACCGATTTCGTCTGGCAACCTGGACAGCATCGACGTGGTCCGTGGTGCCGGTTCCGTGCGCTACGGGCCGCAGAACGTCGGTGGCGTGATCAACTTCGTGACCCGCGCCATTCCGGAAAAACTCACCGGCGAAGTCGGTACCACCCTGGAAACCTCACGCACGGGTCATTGGAAGCACATCGAGTCGGCGTTTATCGGTGGCACCGCCGACAACGGTATCGGTGCGGCGCTGCTGTACTCGGGCGTGAACGGTAACGGCTACCGCAGTAGCAATCAGGGCAACGACATCGACGACGTGTTGTTCAAGACCCATTGGGCGCCGACCGAGGCCGACGAGTTGTGGCTGAACTTCCATTATTACGACGGCAAGGCCGACATGCCCGGCGGCCTGACCCAGGCACAGTTCGATGCTGATCCTTACCAGTCCGATCGCGACCACGACAGCTTCAGTGGCCGTCGCAAGGACGTGTCGCTCAAGTACAAGCGCCAGCTCGATGACGTCACCCAGTTCGAAGTGCTGACGTATTACACCGACAGCTTCCGAGGCAGCACCATTGCCGCCCGCGATCAGAAAACCCTGTCGTCTTACCCGCGTTCGTACCATACCTTCGGTATCGAGCCGCGTGTGTCGCGGATCTTCTTTGCCGGGGAGACGACCCAGGAAGTCAGCGTCGGTGCGCGTTACCTCAAGGAAGCCATGCACGAGCAGACCAGCCGTCTGGCGCTGGTCAACAACACCCCGGTGGTGCGCCCGGGTTCGGACGGACATGTGTTCCAGGACCGCACCGGCGGCACTGAAGCCACCTCCTTCTATATTGATGACAAGATCGACGTCGGCAACTGGACCATCACCCCGGGTGTGCGCTTCGAGCACATCAGCACGGACTGGCATGAGCGTGCCGTGATCGGCGCCAACGGTGTTCGCGTGCAGCCCAAAGACCGCAGCATTGCCAGTAACGAACCGCTGCCGGCCTTGAGTGTGATGTATCACCTGTCGGATGCCTGGAAGGTGTTCGCCAACTATGAAACCTCGTTCGGCAGCCTGCAGTACTTCCAGCTGGGCCAGGGCGGGATCGGCGATGAGCCGGCCAGTGGCCTGGAGCCGGAAAAGGCCAAGACCTACGAGATCGGCACCCGCTATGACGACGGTGTCTGGGGTGGCGAGCTGACCGCGTTCTACATCGACTTCGACCATGAACTGCAGTACATCAGCAACGACATCGGCTGGACCAACCTCGGTGCGACCAAGCACCAGGGCATCGAGGCCTCCATGCACTACGACCTCGCGGCGTTGGACAGCCGCTTGCAAGGCCTGACGGCCAACGCCGGCTTCACCTATACCCGTGCCACCTATGAAGGCGATATCCCGGGCTTCAAGGGCCGTGACTTGCCGTTCTATTCGCGCCAGGTGGTCAACGCCGGATTGCGTTACCAGGTCAACCGCTGGACCTGGAACCTGGACGCCTTCGCCCAATCCAGGCAGCGCGCGCCGGGCACCGGCATGAACGCCGATGGCAGCTTCAATGGTAACTACATCACCGAACCGAGCGCCGATGGCCAATTCGGCAATATTCCCGGCTACGTCACCTGGAGCGCTCGCGGCGGCTATGATTTCGGCAAGGAACTGTCGAATCTGAAAGTGGGCGTGGGGGTGCGCAATATCTTCGACAAGCAGTACTTCACCCGCTCCAGCGATAACAACTCGGGGATCTATCTGGGCGAGCCGCGGACGGTGTTTGTGCAGGCCAGCGTCGGCTTCTGATGGGTTATCCCTTTAACTGTGCCGAGCCTCAGTAGGAGCATGGCTTGCCAGCGACAGGCACACCGCGGTGTGTCAGGTGCTACGCCTCGCGGGCAAGCCCGGCTCCTACAACATCAAATGCACCCCGCGCAGGCGAGGAAGGCTTAGGCCACCATTTGGCCACCCTGCATTGACCAAAGGTTCAGCTCAGGCACGAGTTTGAGCTATAATCCCGGCCCTTTTTTCGAATCACCTGCAGGCGATTTCCCATGACCCACCAGGCCGCCGAAGTCGCGAAGCGCCGCACTTTCGCCATCATTTCCCACCCTGACATTACCCTCTGAGTCAGGCTAAGACAGCCCCCGCCATATTCTCAAATAATCTACTGATTTCATTGATGAAATCAGGCCAGGTCGCGACAATCTGAGACATCCGAAGACAAGCTGAGCCACTCGATTTGTGTACATGGCCGCGTACACAAAACAGCTTTCGGAACCTTCCAGAAAATTATGTACGCAAGTCCGGAGAAGCCCATGGCGATCTCAGACACCTGGCTGAAAGCCCATAGCGGCAAACCCCACGCCACACGCGAAGAGAAGGCCGACCGCGAAGCCTTAAGCGTGCGCGTGACACCCAAGGGCAAGATTACCTTTCAGTTGCGCTTTCGCTATGACGGTCGTCCTTGCCGCCTTGACCTTGGCACGTATCCCTTGATGTCGCTCAAGGAGGCGCGCGCAGAAACGCAGCGCCTGCGTGCCCAGCTGGAGCAGGGGCATGATCCACGGGTGGTGAAGCAGCTTGAGAAACAGGCGATCCTCCAGGCCGATTCCGTAGAGTCTTTGTTCCGGCAGTGGTACGAGGCGTACTGCAAAGGCAACAAGAAAGGCCATCACGAAATCCTGCGTTCCTTTGAAATCCATGTGTTCCCGAAGATCGGCAAGCTCCCGGCTGGACGAGTCACCCTGCACGAATGGCTGGCGCTTCTTGAGGGGCAGGCCAAAGCCCGGCCCGGCATCGCCGAACGCATCCTGGTCAATGCCAAGCAGATGCTGAAATGGGGCGTGAAGCGCCAGCTGATCCCCGCGCACCCGCTCGCAGATATCAACGCCAAAGAAGATTTGCAGATCAAAAAGGTCGCGGGCTCGCGCTCCCTTTCCGACGAGGAAATCAGGCTCGTATGGAAAGCCACGGAGCAATCGCGCATGGCGACCAAGAACAAAATTTTCCTGAAACTTTGCCTGATCTACGGATGCCGTAATAGCGAGCTGCGTCTGAGTGAAAAAAGCCATTTTGATTTTGGTAAGCAGGTCTGGACGGTGCCCACCGAGAACCACAAGCTCGGTAAGGCATCAGGCAAGCCTCTTCTGCGTCCGATCACGCCGGAGATCGAAGCGCTCATCAAACAGGCCATGGCGCTCAGTTCTGACGGCAAGCACCTGTTCTCGAACAGCGGTACAAACAAGCCGATGGGAATAGGGGCTCCCTTGCAGTTGCCCTACAACATCATGCAGTGGCTGCGGCGGCATGAGAAATACGAGATGCAGCACTGGTCGGTTCACGACCTGCGCAAGACCGCGCGGACGAATTTCTCGACCCTGACCGAGCCGCACATTGCCGAAATCATGCTGGGCCACAAGCTGCCGGGTAGCTGGCAGGTTTACGACCAGTATGATTATCTGGCAGAGCAGAAGGACGCCTATAGCGCCTGGTGCCAGCGCCTAACAGCCCTGGTCGTGAGTCCGTAAAACTAGAAGTCTTGCGCCCCACTGAATGCGGACTGCAAGTAAACAAGGCCATCCGTGCGGATGGCCTTGTTTTAAGAATTTGTACCCAATAGAGATGCTCTGCCGCAGCAGGTCTGGGTTGTCTGGTTTAAGCCACCAGCAGCTGACCGCCAGAGACGAGAGCGGCTTCATCGGTGAGGCCTGTGACGCCCTGAATGGTCGCGATCTGCGCCAAGCTATACGTGCCGCCATCACCGTCGCGATCCACTTTGAGGATCGTGTCAGAGCCGCTGGTGGTCATTTCTACCCAATCGGTGAGCAGATCGGTCATGGGGTCGTAACCGCCCAGGATGTCGCTGATGTCGATGCTGTCGTTCGCCACATCGAAGTCTTTGATGACATCGATATTGTTGAACGCATTCGCGACTTCAAACACGAAAATGTCTTCACCGGCACCGCCAAACAGCGTATCGAGGCCATCACCGCCATAAAGGATGTCGTTGCCAGCACCGCCATGGAGCAGGTCAGTGCCAGCCTGACCGGAGATGTCGTCATTGCCGTCACCGCCGTGAACGTCGTCATTACCGCCACCGGCAGTGATGGTGTCATTACCGGCCTTGGCAATAATCGTGTCATCGGCGGTGGAGTAGGCTATCAGGTCATTACCAGAGGTGCCGTTTACCCATGAGGCGTAGTCCGGCAGGCTTGTCTTAAAGCCATCGGCGAACTCGATATTCTCAATGTGGTAGGTCGATGTGCCGTGACGCTGGTTTGTAAGACTCAGCTCGTCCGTGCTCGCAGTCACGGTAATTTTGAGGCCGTTCGTGCTGTAGGTACTGAAACTGATGGCGTTGACGTCTATGCCTGCGCCCATCAGTACCTTGTCCGTACCCCCTCCTGATTCAGTAGCGGTATCGAGACCTGCTCCATAGAAGAAAGTATCGTCGCCACCAGTGGACGTGAGGGTGTCACTTCCAGCTCCGCCATCGAGATAATCATTACCCGCAGCGCCTGTTAGCGTATCAGTGCCATCGCCACCATAGAGCGTGTCGTTGCCATCGCCGCCATTCAGGGTATCGTTTCCATCGTAGCCGTAGATAGTGTCGTTGGTGCTGCCACCAGTCGTTATGCCGTTAATGGTATTGTTGCTACTGGTGCCGTAGGTAATGTACTCCTTGGTCAGTAAATTAATTGTGCTGTTATCGGCAAATCGGATGGTTTCAACACCGTAACCACTGGTATAAAACTGGTTTTGGATGGTCACCTGGTTGGAGCCATTAATCGTGATCAGCAAATCAGGCAGGTTGGCAAAGTTTCGACTAAAGGTCAGCTCTTCCTCGTCCCATCCTTCAATGAACCGTAGTTCGTCTGTGCCGCCAAGTTCGTTGACTATATCAATGCCGCTGGTGAAGACATAGGTGTCGTTGTCGTTGCCACCATTCATGGTGTCATTCCCAGCACCACCTTCAAGCCAGTCGGCCCCGTAGCTGCCATTTAGCGTATCGTTACCTGTGCCGCCAAAGAGATAGTCATTTCCATTCTGTGCATGGATCGTGTCATTACCGCCATTGCCGTAAATAGACTCAGCGTTGTTGGTGCCATAGAGTGTGTTGTTGCTGTCATCGCCTTGGGTGATAGTTGATACGGTAGTCAGGTTTACATCGGTATCACTGTAGAAATCCAGAGTCTCGATCTTTGGGCCGCTTGCCGAATAAAAACCATCAATCGTGATTGTATTATTTGCGTCAAATACAATCTGCAAATCACTGCCAAAGCGATAATAAAGCGTAGAGGCGGAAGATATACCAGAAGCTAGAACTATGCTGTCTGTACCGCTGTTTTCTTTATAGATATCGTGACCGCCGCCATAGTGATAGGTATCATCTCCTCCATCACCCTGAACATAGTCATCTCCCGTACCATCATAAAGATGGTCGTTGCCAGCGCCGCCTGTTAGTGCGTCATTCCCGGCATCGCCATAGAGCGTGTCATTATCGTTGCCGCCGTCGATATCATCATTGCCATCTCCCCCATAAAGCGTGTCATTACCGGCGTAGCCGTAAATTTTGTCATTACCACCCAGGCCGTAGATAGTATCGACCGTGCCACCGCCGAACTGCACACCATAAAGGGTTTCACTTTCAGAGTTTCCGGTTAGCGTATAGTTTTGTGTGGTAATATTGATCGTTGAGCTATCAGAAAATAGGATTGTTTCCAGAGCTTTGCCTGAAGCAAAATGGTCGTACACATAAATCACGCCTGTATCAGTACCATTATCGATGTCAATCCGCAGGTCGCTATTCCCCGCTCGAACCAGCGTGATATCGCCAGCATCGATTCCTGCGGCGAGGCTGATCGTATCCGCTCCGCTAGTATCTTCGATGACGTCATCTCCATCACCACTAGCGTACACGTATAAGTCGTCCCCTAGGCCGCCTTCAAGCACATCAGAGCCCGTGCCGCCGTTCAACGTATCGTTCCCGCCGATGCTTTGCAGCAGGTCATTCCCGCCATAACCAAATAGGCTATCAACGCCACCGCTGCCTACAACCGTTTGGTCGTCGCCACTGCCGAAAGGCAGTGCGTCCACCTCCAGCTCTGGGAGAATGTCATCCTCCAGATCAAGTGTTGCATCGGAGTCCGTGATCGCGCCTTGCAGCGCCGTCAGGTCTCCCCCGTCGAGGTTGCTGACGCCCACGGCCCCGTCAATCATGCGTACAACGTTTTCCCAGAAAGTCTGACGCGCCGCCGTATTGGCTAGTCCCGTCGCTTCTGTTTCCAACTCAGAAAGCTTCGTCAGATTTAATCCCGTGACACCCTCGATAACGCCTGCTGTCAGGTTGTAACGCCAGTTACCTTCGAATAATTCCCCGCCTGCCCCCTGTGTCGTGAGGTTCGCGTAGATATGGTTGAAGACTTCCTTGAAAGCGTTATTAATGTCAATTGACGCGTTATACATGGGGTTAGGCTGGTGCCCACCTTGACGGAATGGATTATCAAACAGCTTCTCCAAGAATTCGAGTTCCCGCGCATCAACATAATCTCCCCGACTGGTCGAGCTTACGTCATCGACGCCCGCCCACCTGAACATAATGTCGCGGACATCATCTTCGGTGGCTGATGTGCCATCAAAAATCTGTGAGAAGGTTAGTGCGCTAAAACCGCTTACCAGATCCAGCAAATTGCCGGTGCCTGTGTTATCCATGCTCATGGCAATATAAAGCGCGGGCAGGGTTCCGTATCCACGGTGGTCAATTGACAGTAATGCGTCAAAATCCAGCTCGTAGTCGCCAACATAAATCGTGTTTACGTTGTCATACTGGAAATTGACTTCATGTGCTGCGTAATTGGCTGTACCGGAGCCTGTGTCAATTGTGAAGGTTCCAGTTCGAGTGATTGAGTGGCCCTGATTGGTCTGTGAGACCGCTGTGGAAGATAAGTTAATTGAAATTATATCGTGGTCAGCCAGCGTATAAAGTTCGTCAGTTTCAGAAAAACTATTTTCGTTTAAATCCTGCCAGACTAGCAGGTCTGCCCAGACAGTATCCTCTGCGTTAATGATATCGTCATTATTTGAATCATATTGTGCCAAGTGCGTGAAGCCGCCCATCTCCGCTGTTCCGAATAACTCGTCTGCATCTATTTGGCCGTTTTCATTCAAATCTAGTGCAAGGTATCCATCTTCAGCCGCCGCCAGGCCTGATGCTTCCGCAAACCCATCCATATCACGGTCGAAATACCCTGTGGTATTCGCCAAAGAAATCAGGTCAATCGTCCCGCTGTGATCCAGATCCAATACCAAGGGATCCTTTTTCTGCTCTCCAGCCCCAAGCTTTTCCGCAGGGCTGTCAACGGGGACGGGGGTGGGGGCATTACCTGAGGGATTTGTTCGCGTTTGAGCGGCCTTTGTTAGAGCTTTCTTGGCAGCCTCTTCAGGAGTCCACTCCGGATCAGCTGTTGAGCCGCCAGTGGGATCTCCGGTGTCCTGATTCCTGGCGTCATCATATTCAGCTTCACGCTTTGTTTCCCCATAAGCATCATGCGCTGTATCTTCCGTTTCGGCGCTATATTTTTCGAATGGGCTCTTGTTAATGTTCCATTGTTCGTCATCGGTTTCTGGATCATTAGCTGCAGTGTTTCCAGTCGGCCTCCCAAAAACAGTATTAGGATCAGTTCCGGATCCACCCGGAATAGGCAAATTTTTGTTAACTGCAGCGGCTAAATTTCCAAGTTCATTAAAAAGCGTGGGCTGAACGTGCAGCTCATTCCAGTCATTATCACCCCCACTGGGGGCGCGATACCGTGCCGCATTAATTGCTTCAGGATCCAGTATTATGGTTGCTGTTGAAACACGAAAGTCTCCATTCACTGACAGCGCTTGCAGAGTAGAGTTATTGAAATCTATTCCCATATCTACTTGGGCTGGTTTATTAAAGCTACGATCAACTCTAACCGTAACTACAGGATTAGCCCCCATATTGTGATCCAACCCAGCTCCACTAAATAGAGCGGCTGCATTGGGCATCCTTGCCGCCAGCTGCAACTCGCGATACAACGCGTCACGATCAGTAGAGCTGCCTACTGTCTCATCAACCATAAAAGTAAATTCGCCGATTTTCACTGAGCGTGCCATGTTGTCTCCTTGTTATATGAAGGGGTTTATCAAAAATTTGAATTGAGAAGAATTTTCTGTGCGGCGACGTAATCCATGCCTGGTTTAATCGCCGGGTCATAGAGTGTGCGGATCATGTATTGATCAAATTTACTGAGGCTTGATGGTTGTCGAACGTTGGCCTTCAAAGCTTTTGGCCAACTATCCAGATCATTCCAAAGTGATATGAAGCTTTCAGGGACGGGGTCGCTCGAATAATTGAAGCGCATAGCGCCTGGAAAGCCCATAGAGCGAATGATGCACTCATTGACTAGGGCTTTCATCATAATCACATCATGTTTCTTCCAGATGTAACAGAATGCCATTTCGATTTCATTTTTGGCATTCGTCAATATGTAACCATCGACCTGCTTCTGGGAATCTACGGTAAAAACAAAGCCTGTTTTTATACGCGACTCAGCATCGCTACGAAAAGGAAGAAGCTCTGGCCCCCATGATGTGAAACCATAAGTTACTCCGTCTCTCATTTTGTAACGATATTCAGGGGTGTCACGATTTGAAGAGGTGTCATTATAGATAACGTTAATTCTAATCTCAGCTAGGTTCTCTTTTGACTCTTGCTCTTGCGGCAAATAGCTGATTTTCAATCTTGTCAGTGAGCTCAATTGCGATGATAAATGTTCAGCCTCGCTCACAAGCTGTTGAATCATCGGGCTTTTCCGAAATTCTCGCAAATACTCCAGATCCTTGTGTTCCAAAACGTAGCTGTCAGTTTTGCTAGGGTCACCCACAAATGGTACTAAGTCATTTGGCATGCCGAATGTGATGCGGACAGGTTTGACCCATTTATTGACCGCCAATAGGCGCGGCAATCCATCCTGCGGGTATATATGGGGGTATATCCACGGATACTCCCGCTTGATATTTTCTGGAGAGGAAAAATCTTTTGTTGCGACGCTGGTTGGCAAAGCCAAATTGAGCCTGCCTTTATAGTCATTCAGTACATCTTTTGTGAAAACCGCATCCAGAAAAGCCTGATTCAACTGGTTTTTCTTAAATACTTGGCCATCAAGTGTTATTTCGTCAGGCCATGAGCTCTTTTGGCTTTGTGCAAAAGCGCTACCACTTACAAAGGTGAAAACTAAAAAGCAGTAAGCTAGTAATAAGTTTCTCATACGCTATCCTTTGCGAATCATGCCTGCTTAATCCCATCATATCCTTGCATGCCCGGCAATCTGCTTTGTTCAATTATCGAATTATGCTCATATGATTTAGTATGTAATTAGTGGTTGTATACATAAAGCTGCATGCGAATGTATGTGGGGTCAAAAGCGCAATGAGTATTTTAAGTGACGCCAATCTAGTTTTGCCTGGGAGGGAATATCTATTCCCCATCGCAAATAATTGATGCTGTCCTGGCTGTCACAGTATTTTTGTAATCTCCTAAATTATTGGTGGGCTTCAGTCAGCACAAGTTCTTGCCACTGGGTATGGATATGGGTCGGTAAATCCGGAGTAAACGACTAAGCCCAGTCCAATATCAGAGGTGCGATACTCCTTGTAGTTCGACTCTCTTAAGTCGCAAGCTAAAAGCTTTGCATGTTTAATGAAAATCTGGCCTTCGCCGTCAGGATTCACAAAGGTGGTGTAATTCGTTACGCCTTTGTTATCGGTTTTTTCAATTTTGTTAAGCTTTTTGTTTTCGTTGCTGGCCCAATAATATTGGCCGTCTTTTTCAGATATGATCAAAATATTAGCGGCGTTTTGATCGTTATGCACGCTTACCAGTTCGCCATTGCCTACGTCTTTATATGAGGCTCGACCTTTAATGATGATGCTTTCATCAGTTTTAGTGGTCTGGCTTTCATTGGACGTAATTCCTTTTTCATCCATCGCAAAAACGCAGCCAGCGGAAACGGTAATTGCCATTAGCCAGAACACAAATAATAAATTGCTAATACGAAATTTTCCGATTTTTACTGGGTGCGCCATGTTGTCTCCTTATTTTTCATGCAAGGGTCTTCATGTATAACCCTTGCGAATTATCTTCTAGATCCCACCACACCTTTGTATGAACGACAATCCGTTTTATGTGTTTGCATGGGTGTTTTATTATTTTCAGGAGGTTGCATGTATGAGATGCATAAGGTCGTATGTTGAATTGTGCATATGACCATCTAGTTGTGTTGGGTTCAGATTACGAGAGTACATCTTTCTCGCTCACGCGCTTCCCAACGCGCTACTTCGTGAGCATCCCATAGGTTGAAACTGCCAGCCTGCTTCATGCAGGGGGACGGGAACGGGTTAACAGCACGTCTCATGCGTCTGAACAGCGTGCGGCTGGAGCAGCGAAAACGATCACAGAGATCCTGGGTGGAGTAGTAGGCGATCATGTCAGATCTCCCGACTGGGAACATGGCTCCACTTTAGCGCAGAGGAACGAGCTGACTTCCTCTCGTGTTCCTCTTGGGGCACATTCGGATTGAGAGGGATCGGTGCGGATTGACAGGAAAATCTCTAAGCAAAATACACAACTATAGAGTGTAAAAATTAATAATTTATCAACTGATCAGGGTTCATCATAAAGATATAAATAATAAAAATATTCTATTTGGGGGAAGAGGCTCGCGGGGATGCAAATTACAATCAGAGGGGAGATGACAATCGGCCAGCTGCGCCAGGCGTTCTTTGAAACGCTCAAGGAGCTGGAGGACGATTACAATATCAAGCACCTCAAAAACGTAACCCTTTACGTCAATCCCATAAACGAATTTGGTGAAGAGGTCGTGCCACGCAACAAGCTGGGACAGCAGGTCAATAAGCTACACAGTAACGGGCCGTACCGAAGCGCCGCCGAGGACTACAAAATCTAACAGGGACAATGATTATTAGGGGATTGATATTGCCATGGAATTTCCACGCTACGTGAATATAGAGCAAGCCAGGGGCGTTCTTGCTGATCACGGGATTGAGCTTACCCAGAGACAGATAAAGCGCGCTGCAGACCCAGATGCGCACGGGAAACGTAAGCTGCCATTCTTCGTTGACCCCATCGATGGGCGACTAAAAATAGACAAAAATCTGCTCGTTGAAATTTATAATACCTGCCAGGTTGACGCGCAAAATAGCGCTCATATAAATGCGAAAAGCCTTAAAGGAGCGTTTGACCGCAAGGGCTAAATGCGATATGCAGAATCATGTCCGACATCAGAAAAAGAGCAGGTAAAAAGGGGCCGACGTATCAGGTAAGGTACGCGGATAAATCCTCTAAAACCGGTTATTCATACAAAACCTTTGATACGCGCAAAGAGGCTTTGGCGTTTCGTGAGGATGCTCAGTCTCATCAGAGGACAGGGCCGCTCAGTAAGGAAATTCACAGCGTCGAGCAGGGCTTACAAAAATGGCTTGATGTCTGTGAAAAAGAAGGGCGTGACGGGAAAGACCCGGTTACGCCGTACACCCTGAAAAACTATGAATGGCGTCGAGATCATATTATTTCCTATGACTGGCAAAAAGATATACATGAACTCACTTCACCAGACATTGTTGAGTTTCGTTCATGGCTATTGCTCAATCATAGTCGGGATGTCGCCGGTAAACTTCTTTCATCTTTTCATTCGATGGTGCTGGAGCTCATAAAGCGGGGCATTCTCACGCACGACTTCGTGACAGGGGTTTCCATTCGCAGCGGCTCCCGCTACGACACTCCCGTCGTTATTCCTTCTGAAGCAGAAGTGCTTGCTCTGCTGAAAGCGGCGGACGATCTTGCCAACTCCAAAAACAAGCAAATCCAAAAAACCTGGGAGCGCTACCGCCCCATGCTTTACCTCGCCGCTGATACCGGTATGAGGCCGCAGGAATACATCGTTGTACCGGATTACAACATTGAAGATACAGGCGTGAAGGTTGACCGTGCGCTGGAACGTGGCGGTCTGAAAATATCAGTGACCAAAACACCCGCAGGACGGCGCTTTATTGAGCTCAGTCCAGATACACTCGATATGGTTCGATATTATGTCAAAGAACATGCTGTTGAAAACGCGCACTCGCTGGTTTTTCCCACAGCAAGCGGTCATTGGCAAAGTACGGATAATTGGCGCAAGCGCGGTTTTAATGCTGCTTGCGAGCAGGCGGGGTTAATGGAAACTGTCGAAGAGGAAGGGAAAATGGTCGCCAAGCCAAAATACAGTCCTTATGACCTTCGGCATTTTTTTGCGTCCATGCAGATCGAGAATCGTGTGAACCTTAAGCGCCTTCAAAAACTAATGGGCCACGAAAAAATTGAAACTACATTAAATGTGTATGGACATCTGATCGAGCGCGTTGAATCGAGAGCAGAGCGCCATACCGGTATGCTGGCCTCGCTCAAGCAAAAACCTAAGGCGAAACAGTCTTCCCAAAAATCATGTGGCAAATCTGTGGCAAAACCTCTGAAAGCCGCAGAAACCCAAGCCTAAAATATTGCCTGTCACGCAGGAGGTCGCGGGTTCAAGTCCCGTCGCTCGCGCCATTTAAATAGTAAATAAGATCAGGGGGTTAGCCGTTACAGGCTGACCCCTTCTTCTTTAAAAATTCCATTTTTGCCACAAAATGCCACCCGTGAAAATCCGCAGAAATCCGCCATTGTCCGTCGTGGGCTGTTTGGGCTTGTGGCAGATCTGTGGCAAAAAATAGTTTCAAGGAGGGGGATGCTGACTGCAGCACGGCCCCCGGTGTCAGGATAGTTGTCGCCTCTCCGGTTTTTCCTGAAAAAGCATATCGGGGGCGGAAAGAGACTGGTCGTGCCGTACTATTCACCTGAACGCAAAGCCGCATTGCTGAAGATGCTGCTT
>NZ_JAAAMT010000005.1 GCF_009905435.1 Pseudomonas sp. R5(2019) | reverse complement strand
GGCCGCGCAGCGGCCCCGGAGGCCATTGGCATCTGTGATTGAGCCAGCGAGTGCAGGTGATTTCAGAATCGCCGGGGCCGCTTCGCAGCCCATCGCGGCCAGGTCCGCTCCTACACGGATTTCGGCGCTTCATCCCTTAACTGACCGGCATTGGGGCAAGCCCGGCTCCTGCAGAATGTGTGGAGGGCCCACAATGGCCACCTATTCAGTCATTACAGGTGCCATTTGCGGCCTTGGTGCTCCAGCAGCGCATGAGCCTGGTCCGGGCCATGCGAGCCGGCCGGATAGGGGCGCGGCGCCTGGAAGTGCTCCTGCCAGCCATTGAGAATGGGGTCGACCCAGGCCCAGGCCGCCTCTACCTCATCGCGGCGCATGAACAGCGTCGAATCACCCTCGACCACATCCAGCAGCAAGCGCTCATAAGCCTCCCAGCGCCGCGTCTGACTGAAGGCCTGGGCCAGATTCAAATCCAGCTCAACGGGAGCCAGGTGCATGCCCTTGCCCGGGGTCTTGGTCATCATCCGCAGGCTGATGCGTTCGTCCGGTTGTAGCTGGATCACTAGCTGGTTGGTCTGTCCGCCTTCAAACAACAGGTGCGGCACGTGCTTGAACTGAATGACGATTTGCGATGACTTCTTCCCCAGCCGCTTGCCCGTGCGCAGGTAGATTGGGACACCGGCCCAGCGCCAGTTGGCGATTTCCGCCTGAATGGCGACAAAGGTCTCGGTATCGCTGTCGTTGTCGACATTTTTCTCGAAGTAGTAGGCAGGTACTTCCTGACCGCCGATTTTTCCGGCGCCGTATTGGCCGCGCACCGTCTTGTCCTGCACGTCTTGCCCGTTGATTGGTTTGAGTGCCTTGAGAATCTTCACTTTTTCGTCGCGTACGCCTTCGGCGTCGAAATGTGCGGGTGCTTCCATGGCCACCAGGCACAGTAGCTGCAACAAATGGTTCTGCACCATGTCGCGCATGGCCCCGGCGCGATCATAGTAGCCACCACGGTTTTCCACGCCCAGGGTTTCGCAGACGCTGATCTGCACATGGTCGACGTAGCCCGTGCGCCAGATCGGTTCAAACAGCGCATTGGCAAAGCGCAGCGCCATCAGGTTTTGTACGGTCTCCTTGCCCAGGTAGTGGTCGATGCGAAACACCTGGGACTCTTCGAATACCGCACCGATGGCTTCGTTGATCGCCTTGGCCGATTCCAGCGAATGGCCGATGGGCTTTTCCAGCACGATCCGCGCTTCGCTGTCCGCCAGCCCGGCCACCTTCATGTGCGCGGCAATCGGTGCGAACAGCGTAGGCGCCGTGGCCAGGTAGTAGATGCGCGTCAGGCCACCGGGCTCGCCCAGGTAGCGGGCCAGGCGACCGAAGTCGGCACTCTGGCCGGCGTCCATGGGGAAGTAGTCCAGGCGCGCGCTGAAGCGCGTCCAGGTGTCGACATCGAAGTCGTGTTGCGCCACTTGTGCGCGGCAGTGACGTTCGGCGAGCAGTTGGTAAGCCTGGCGCGCCAGGGGGCTGCGGGCCAGTGCAATGATGCGGACTTCGGGGTGCAGGCGGCCTTCGTGATACAGGTGGTAGAGCGCTGGAAGCAGCTTGTGCAGAGCCAGGTCCCCGGTGCCGCCGAAGACCAGGATGTCGCAAGGAATGGGGCGTGTCATCAGTGCGGCAACTCATGGTGAAGAATCGTTTAACTGGGCGGGGAAGCACCTCATGTAGTATAACTACAAGAAAGCTACAACTCCGGTCAGCCGATCATAACCGAGTCCTGCCCCTTGAATCTGTTGCAACACATCGCCCAGTCGCGCCACCTGCTACGCAAATCGGAACTTAAAGTTGCCGATCACGTACTGCTGGATCCGGCGGCCGTCATGCATAGCTCCATGGCCGACCTTGCCCACAGCGTCGGTATCAGCGAGCCAACCATCGTGCGTTTTTGCCGTGCGATCGGCTGCTCCGGGTTTCAGGACCTCAAGCTCAAGCTTGCCCAGAGCCTGGCCGCGGGCGCCAGTTTCGGCCAGTTCGCGATTCACGAAGACGACTCAGTCGCCGACTACAGCCTGAAAATCTTCGACACCACGCTGCACACCCTGATGGAAGTGCGCGAGCACCTCGACCCGCACGCCCTGCAGCGCGCCGTCACGGCCATGGCGCAGGCCCAGCGGGTCGAGTTCTATGGCTTTGGTGCCTCGGGCGCGGTGGCTGCCGACGCCCAGCACAAGTTCTTCCGGCTGCTGCTTAATGCCGCCGCCTATTCCGACCCGCACATGCAAGCGATGTCGGCCGTGACCCTCAAGGCCGGCGACGTGGCGGTGTGCATCTCCCAGTCGGGTCGCTCCAAGGACCTGCTGATCTCCGCCAACCTGGTTCGCGAAAGCGGCGCAACGCTGATCACCTTGTGCCCGAGCCAGACGCCGCTGGCCGAGCTGTCCTCGGTCAACCTGGCGATCGACGTGCACGAAGACACCGAGATCTACACCCCGCTGACCTCGCGTATCGCTCACCTTGTCGTGATCGACGTGCTGGCCATGGGCGTTGCCATGGCCCGTGGCCCGAGCCTGGTCAACCACCTCAAGAGCGTCAAGCGCAGCTTGCGCAGCCTGCGCTTGTCGCCCAAGTCGGTGAAGGCGCTCGACGACTGAACCCTTGCGGCCTGCAGGCGTCACGCCCCTGCCGCAAAGAGTTCACCTTCCTGTCATCCCCCTGCCGCCATAGCGTCATCGCCCGCGCCGATCCTGTAGCTCCCGCATTCGAACTGGGAGACACGCGATGGCCCGTTACAACGATGGCACTCAGCAGTCCGACAGCAAGTCTCGTCGGCAACAGGAAGACCGCCGGCGCATGGAGTTTCGCCGCGCCATAGAAACCTTGTCCGATCAGCGTCGCCTGCTCCAGGAAATCTCCGATTACCCCGAGCTTGACGCCGTCACGGTATGGCAGGTGGCATCGGCAAGCGCCCAGAGAAGCGCTCAACCAGCGCACTGATCTGGGTCCGCTCGCTGCGGATAAAGCCCAGGAAGGCCAGGGCCACCGGTGACAGGCGCTTGGCCTTGGCCTGGACGATGCACCAGCTGCGGTACAGCGGCAGTTCTTCGACCGGCAGTTCGCGCAGGATGCCCGTGGCCAGTTCCAGGTTCAGCGCGTGGCGGGTCAGCAGGGCCAGGCCAAGGCCTGCGATGACGCATTCACGCTGGGCATCGGCTGATGCCACCTCAAGCGTCTGCGTGAAATGCACGCGTTTCTCCTTGAAGTATTCTTCGCAGGCCTTGCGCGTGCCTGAACCTTGCTCGCGAATCAGCAGGGTATGCGGCTCCAGATCCTGCAAACGCAGGCTTTCGAGCTTGCACAGCGGGTGGTCGGGCGGCGCGACCGCAACGATCGGGTTGTTCAGGAACGGTATGAACTCCAGGCCCATGTCCTGGGGCACCATCGACATGATGATCAGGTCGTCGCGATTGTCGGAAAGTCGCCGAATCGCCTGGGCGCGGTTGACCACGGTCAGGGTCAGGTTGACTTCCGGATGCTGGCGCTTGAAAGCGGCGAACAGGTGCGGTACGAAGTACTTGGCGCTGGACTCGATCGCCAGCTTCAGCTGCCCTTGCAGCGAGCCCTGCATGTCGGAGAGCTGCATGTCGAAGCTTTCCAGGCGCCCGAAAATGTCCCGGCTGGCCCGCTGCAAGGCTTCGGCGGCTTCGGTGAGGTACAGTTTCTTACCGATATATTCGAAAAGAGGTTGGCCCACCAACTCCTCCAGCTGACGAATCTGCAGGCTGACGGCCGGTTGTGTCAGAGCCATTTCTTCGGCAGCACGGCTGTACGAGCGCAAATCACAGACTTCATTGAAAATCTGCAATTGACGCAATGTCATACGCATCAATGACTTACGCATTTTGTATCTCTATTTTTCAGACGTGTTGAGCTGACTATAAGCTTTCGCTAATGGCAGTCCTAACAAATATTGATTTTTGTTTATCGATCAGTGACGGTAGGGTAATTATGCGACTGGCCAGCGACGCTGAGTCACGCGCCGACCGGTTTACCCGGTACGTCTGTTTCATCGGTCGAGGAACCTCCAAGTGATAAAAAAGATCCTGATCGCCAACCGCGGTGAAATCGCTGTACGGATCGTGCGCGCTTGCGCCGAGATGGGCATTCGCTCGGTCGCGATCTATTCCGACGCCGATCGCCATGCCTTGCATGTCAAGCGGGCGGATGAGGCGCACAGCATCGGTGCCGAGCCGTTGGCCGGCTACCTGAACCCGCGCAAGCTGGTAAACCTGGCGGTGGAAACCGGTTGCGATGCGTTGCACCCAGGGTACGGCTTCCTTTCGGAAAACGCCGAACTGGCTGAGATTTGTGCCGAACGTGGAGTCAAGTTCATTGGCCCATCCGCTGAAGTCATTCGCCGCATGGGCGACAAGACTGAAGCCCGTCGCAGCATGATCAAGGCCGGCGTACCGGTTACCCCCGGCACCGAAGGTAACGTGGCCGATATCGAAGAAGCGTTGAGCGAGGGTGACCGGATCGGTTACCCGGTCATGCTCAAGGCGACCTCCGGTGGCGGCGGCCGTGGTATCCGCCGCTGCAACAGCCGCGAAGAACTGGAACAGGCGTTCCCTCGGGTGATTTCCGAGGCGACCAAGGCCTTCGGCTCGGCCGAAGTGTTCCTGGAAAAATGCATCGTCAACCCCAAGCATATTGAAGCCCAGATCCTCGGCGACAGCTTTGGCAATGTGGTGCACCTGTTCGAGCGCGATTGCTCGATCCAGCGCCGCAACCAGAAGCTGATCGAAATTGCCCCAAGCCCTCAGCTGACCCCTGAACAGCGCGCCTACATCGGCGATCTGTCGGTGCGCGCGGCCAAGGCCGTAGGCTACGAAAACGCCGGTACCGTGGAGTTCCTGCTCGCCGATGGCGAGGTGTACTTCATGGAGATGAACACCCGGGTGCAGGTGGAACACACCATCACCGAAGAAATCACCGGCATCGACATTGTTCGCGAGCAGATCCGCATCGCCTCGGGCCTGCCGCTTTCGGTCAAGCAGGAAGACATCCAGCACCGCGGCTTTGCGCTGCAGTTCCGGATCAACGCCGAAGACCCGAAGAACAACTTCCTCCCGAGCTTCGGCAAGATCACGCGTTACTACGCCCCCGGCGGCCCGGGCGTGCGCACCGACACGGCGATTTATACCGGCTACACCATTCCACCGTTCTACGACTCGATGTGCCTGAAACTGGTGGTCTGGGCGTTGACCTGGGAAGAAGCCATGGACCGCGGCCTGCGGGCTCTGGACGACATGCGTGTGCAAGGCGTCAAGACCACCGCTGCCTACTATCAGGAAATCCTGCGCAACCCGGAATTCCGCAGCGGCCAGTTCAATACCAGCTTCGTTGAAAGCCACCCTGAACTGACCAACTACTCGATCAAGCGCAAACCCGAAGAGCTGGCCCTGGCCATCGCCGCCGCCATCGCCGCCCACGCAGGCCTGTGAGGAATATGACAATGTCCAAGAAGATTCATGTAACCGACACCATCCTGCGCGACGCCCACCAATCGCTGCTCGCCACCCGTATGCGCACCGAAGACATGCTGCCGATCTGCGACAAGCTCGACAAAGTGGGCTACTGGTCGCTGGAAGTCTGGGGCGGCGCGACCTTCGACGCCTGCGTACGCTTCCTCAAGGAAGACCCGTGGGAGCGCCTGCGCAAACTGCGCGCTGCGCTGCCGAACACGCGCCTGCAAATGCTGCTGCGCGGCCAGAACCTGCTGGGCTACCGCCACTACAGCGATGACGTGGTCAAGGCCTTCGTTGCCAAGGCTGCGGTCAATGGCATCGACGTATTCCGTATCTTCGACGCCATGAACGACGTGCGTAACCTGCGCGTGGCCATCGAAGCGGTCAAGGCGGCGGGCAAGCACGCACAAGGCACCATCGCTTACACCACCAGCCCCGTGCACACCATTGACGCGTTCGTGGCTCAAGCCAGGCAAATGGAAGCGATGGGTTGCGACTCGGTGGCCATCAAGGACATGGCCGGTTTGCTGACGCCATACGCCACCGGTGAACTGGTCAAGGCGCTGAAGGCCGAGCAATCGCTGCCGGTGTTCATCCACTCCCACGACACCGCTGGCCTGGCCGCCATGTGCCAGCTCAAGGCGATCGAAAACGGCGCCGACCACATCGACACCGCGATCTCCAGCTTCGCCTGGGGCACCAGCCACCCGGGTACCGAATCGATGGTCGCCGCCCTCAAGGGCAGCGAATTCGATACCGGCATTGACCTGGAACTGCTGCAGGAGATCGGCCTGTATTTCTACGCCGTGCGCAAGAAATACCACCAGTTCGAAAGCGAATTCACCGCGGTCGATACTCGTGTGCAGGTCAACCAGGTGCCGGGCGGGATGATCTCCAACCTCGCCAACCAGCTCAAAGAGCAGGGCGCCCTGAACCGCATGAACGAAGTGCTGGCAGAGATCCCGCGGGTTCGTGAAGACCTCGGCTTCCCGCCGCTGGTCACCCCGACTTCGCAAATCGTCGGCACCCAGGCGTTCTTCAACGTGCTGGCCGGCGAGCGCTACAAGACCATCACCAACGAAGTGAAGCTGTACCTGCAAGGTGGTTATGGCAAGGCGCCGGGCGTGGTCAACGAGCAGCTGCGTCGCCAGGCCATTGGCAGCGAAGAGGTGATCGACGTTCGCCCGGCCGACCTGCTCAAGCCGGAAATGACCAAATTGCGCGCGGATATCGGCAACCTGGCCAAGTCGGAAGAAGACGTGCTGACTTACGCCATGTTCCCGGACATCGGCCGCAAGTTCCTCGAAGAGCGTGAAGCCGGCACCCTGGCTCCGGAAGTGCTGCTGCCGATTCCTGAAGCGGGCGCAGTCCGCTCGGCGGGCGGCGAAGGGGTACCGACCGAGTTCGTGATCGACGTGCACGGTGAAACCTACCGCGTCGACATCACCGGTGTGGGCGTCAAGGCCGAAGGCAAGCGTCACTTCTACCTGTCCATTGACGGCATGCCGGAAGAAGTGGTGTTCGAACCGCTCAACGAATTCGTCGGTGGCGGCAGCAGCAAACGCAAGCAGGCCAGCGAGCCGGGCCATGTCAGCACCACCATGCCAGGCAACATCGTCGATGTACTGGTCAAGGAAGGCGACGTGGTCAAGGCCGGCCAGGCCGTGCTGATCACCGAAGCCATGAAGATGGAAACCGAAGTCCAGTCGGCGATTGCCGGCAAGGTCACCGCGATTCACGTGGCCAAGGGCGATCGGGTCAACCCGGGCGAGATCCTGATTGAAATCGAGGGCTGATAGCCCTCGGATGTAACGGTTAACCTCTGGGGAGCTTCGGCTCCCCTTTTTTATCTCGCCGCTAAATCCTACACAGTTATACCTCGGCATTCTTCCAGCGTACGAACCTGCCCACCCTCGGCCTGATTCTCCACCGCCAGCCAGCGCTCGAACCCCGCGCGCACTTTGGGCCACTCGTCATCGGTTATCGAGTACCAGGCCGTGTCGCGATTACGGCCCTTGATGACCATGTGCTTGCGGAAAATCCCCTCGAACTCAAACCCGAACCGCTCGGCTGCCCGCTTGGAGCGGGCGTTGTCGTTGTTGCACTTCCACTCCAGGCGGCGGTTGCCCAACTCGAAGGCAAGCCTGGCCAGCAGGTAGATCGCTTCAGTGCCCTTGGGCGTGCGCTGCATGGCGGCGCCGAAGGTGATGTGGCCGATTTCGATACGGCCGTGTTCGGGCACGATCGACATCAGCGAGAGTATTCCCTGGGCCTTGCCGCTGGGCAGGTCAATGACACTGAAGAACAGCGGGTCGGTGCTGGCGCCGTTGCGGTCGAGCCATTGATCGAAGGCTTCGCGTTCGCTGAACGGGCCGTAGGCCAGGTAGTTCCAGAGCTTGAGGTCGGCAGCGGGGCCTTGCAGGGCTTGCCACAGGTCTTCACCGTGCTGGCGCGGGTCGAGCTTCTCCAGGCGTATGAAGCGCCCGTTCAGTGGTGCGGGGACCGGAAGGCGAGCGGGGCGCCAGTTCAGTGGGTCGATGGGCATGTTCATACCTCAAGCCTCACAGCGGCTTACGAAATTGAATGAGCCCAGGGCGCTCGGCGACCCGCTCATACAACTGGATCGCCGTGGTGTTGGTTTCATGGGTCAACCAGTGGACCTTGGCGCAGCCGGCTTCGCGAGCCGTGGTGTAGACGTATTCGATCAGTTTTCGACCGACCCCGCCGCCACGCTGGCGCTCGCTGACCAGCAAGTCTTGAAGGTAGCAGGCGTTCTCCACCGTCCAGCAGGACCGATGATAAATATAGTGCACCATGCCCACCGCTTCGCCCCCGACCCAAGCCAGCGCGGCATTGATCGGTTCGGCTGGGTCGAGCATGCGTTGCCAGGTCACCGTGCTGACGCTGTCCTCGATGCGGGTTTGATAAAACGCTTGGTAGGCCTGCCACAAGGGCAACCAGGCGGCGTGATCTTGAGCGGTGACCGGGCGAATCGCTACGGCTGACATCAACGCGCTCCCTGTTCCTGGCCCATGAGTCGGGCCAGTTCGTTTTCATTGGCCAGCGGGCTTGCAGCCAAGCCACTGCGCACGCCTTCAACGTCTTCGGCGCTGCGGTTCTGGCTGAGCTTGCGCTGGCCTTGCAGGCGGCTGATTGGCAGGGCGAAACCGACAATGGCCTTGAGCATGCCGGCGATGTAGTCGGCCGGCGCCTCGTCGATGCTCCAGGGCTTGGCGCGCCCGGCCTCATGGTGATCGCTCAAGCTACCGACCAGCGCATGCAGGCGCTGGTCATCGTTGAAAACCTCTGCCGTGCCGTAGGCATGCACCGCCAGGTAATTCCAGGTCGGTACGCTTCTGCCGTTTTCCAGCTTGCTCGGGTAGTAGCCCGGGCTGACGTAGGCATCGGCGCCGGCAAACACCACCAGTGCTTCGGCACCAGCGGCCAGGTCGTGCCATTGGCGATTGGCCTTGGCCAGGTGACCGTACAGAGTGCCATTGGCGCCATGCCCTGGCTCCAGAAGCAACGGCACATGGCTGGCGAGCAGACCGTGTTCGCCTTGGGTGATCAGTACGGCCAGGCGCGTTTGCTGGATCTGCCGGTGCAGGCTCGGCAGGTTGGTGTCCTTGAAAGCAGTGGGTGAGTACATGGCGATTTTCCTGAGCAATTGGACGTATGCTAGGCAGGCCAATGGACTGTTGTAAGAGCCATTTACCGTCAATTTCATAGGACCATTTCCATGCGCGAGCCAGCGCTGTCACTGACCTTTGACCCGACCGGGATCTACTTGGACCCTCGCCAGGGCCTGAGCCGCCAGCTTTACCAGGCGCTCAGTGCGCGGGTGCTGGATGGGCGCCTGGGCAGCGGTACTCGGCTACCGGCCAGCCGGGATTTGGCCCGCGCATTGGCGATCTCCCGTAACAGCGTGGTGCGGGCCTACGATCAACTGTATGCGGAAGGTTTTATCGAGGGTCGGGTCGGAGACGGTACCTATGTCGCTGATTTGCCTGAACGATTACTCAACGCGAGAAATCTATCCACACAACTATCCACAAGGTTGCCAACAGGGTTATCAACAGCCTTATCCACAAATCAGCCCAATATAACTGTAGATTTGTCCAGTAAAGTTATCCACACCGAAGCCCTCGATCGGCTTGAAACGCATTTTTTACCGCCTCCCAAGAGCGGTCCACCCAAGGCTTTTCGCGTCGGTGTGCCTGCCTTCGACCTGTTTCCTTTTGAGGTCTGGGCCAAGCTGCAAGCGGCTTTCTGGCGTAAACCCGGCATGCATCAGCTAGGCTATGGCGAGCCTGCTGGCGACCCGCGGTTGCGTGAATTGATCGCTGTTTACCTGCGCCGCGCACGCGGCCTTTCGTGCACGGCTGAGCAAATTGTGATCACCAGTGGTGCGCAGCAGGCCATTGCCCTTTGTGCACAGTTGCTGCTGCAACCGGGCGATGGGGTGGCTGTGGAAAACCCCGGTTATCGATCGGCCTGCCATGCCATCGCCACGGCCGGGGCTCGGTTGCATGGCGTGGCGGTGGATGAGCAGGGCTTCGATTGCGCGGCGCTGGACGGCCTGGCCGATTGCCGCATGGCCTACGTGACGCCGTCGCACCAGTACCCGACCGGCGTCACCATGAGCCTGGCGCGGCGGCTGGCCTTGTTGGCCTGGGCCGAGCGTACGGGCGGCTGGATCATCGAAGACGACTACGATGGCGAATACCGCTACAGCGGCGCGCCGCTCGCGCCCTTGGCGGCGCTGGATCGGCAGGGACGGGTCTTGTACGTCGGCACCTTCAGCAAGATCGCCTTCCCGGCGCTGCGACTGGGCTATCTGGTATTGCCACCGACTCTGGCCCCAGCGTTTGCCAGGCGCAAGGCCGTTGACATGCGCCACAGCGAGATTGGCACCCAGGCGGTGATGGCTGAATTCATGGCAGCAGGACACTTCCAGCGCCACATCCGGCGCATGCGCAAGGCGGCGTTGAACCGACGCAACGCGCTGATCAGGGGCTGGCCTGTGGATATTCCCGGCTGCGCGGGCATGCCGGAAATTGCCGCCGGCCTGCATGTGCGAGTGCCTGTGGATAATCTGGCGACTGAGCAAAGGCTGGTCGCCAGGGCGGCCGCTGTGGATGTCGAGATCAATCCGCTCAGTGATTACTGGCTGCCTGAAGACAACGGAGCTGTGGATAGCCGCGCCTGCGGGCTGGTGCTGGGTTTTGCCGCCGTCGCGGAACCGGCCATCGCAAGTGCGCTGGCGCGGCTGCGCGAGGCCTGGCGTTAGGTGCCGGACTTGATCTTGGTCCAGGCGCGGGTGCGCGCCCGTTCGGCGTCTCGGGCCAGCGGTTGCAGGGTATAGAGCTTGGCCATGGCCGCTTCGGTCGGGTACAGGTTGGGGTTATTGCGAATCGCCGGGCTGACTGCGTCGGTGGCGTCTTTGTTCGGGTTCGGATAACCGACGAAGTCGCTGATCGGCGCGATGACCTTCGGTTGCAGCAGGTAATTGATGAAGGTGTGGGCGTCTTGCGGGTTGGCGGCGCCCTTGGGGATCGCCAGCATGTCGAACCAGATCGGCGCGCCTTCCTTGGGCAGGCGCATGTCCACCACCACACCGTTGTTGGCTTCCTTGGCGCGGTTGGCGGCCTGGGAGAAGCTGCCCGAATAGCCCACGGCCACGCAGATGTCGCCGTTGGCGATGTCGGCCATGTACTTGGAGGAGTGGAAGTAGGTCACGTGCGGGCGAATCTTCAGCATCAGCTCTTCGGCTTTCTTGTAGTCCGCAGGCGTGCTGCTGTTGGGTGGCAGGCCCAGGTACTGGAGCGCCAGCGGCATGATTTCCGAGGGCGAGTCGAGCAGGGCGACACCGCAGGATTTGAGCTTGGCGATGTTCTCTTCCTTGAAGATCAGATCCCAGCTGTCGACCGGGGCATTGTCGCCCAGCGCTGCCTTGACCTTGGCCGGGTTGAAGCCGATCAGCACGGTGCCATACATGTACGGCACGCCGTATTTGTTACCCGGATCGTTGGCTTCGATCAGCTTCATCAGCTTGGGGTCCAGGTGCTGCCAGTTGGGCAGCTTGCTGCGGTCGATGGGCTGGAACACGCCGGCCTCGATCTGTTTGGCCAGAAACACGTTGGACGGCACCACCACGTCATAGCCGGAATTGCCGGTCAACAGCTTGGCCTCCAGCGCTTCGTTGGTGTCGAAGATGTCGTAGACCAGGTTGACCTTGGTGTCGTTCTTGAAGTCCACCAGGGTTTGCGGGGTGATGTAGTCAAACCAGTTGTAGACCCGCAACGTGCGGGGTTCGTCGGCCTGCACGGCGCCCGCGAACAAGGCGCTGCACAGCAGCGGGGCGAACAATCGCTTGAGTTTGATCATGATCGGGCTTCCTGTTGGGCGCTTTCGAAACCTTCGAGTACGTTCACCGCGTTGATGCCGATTTCAGCGACCGCGTAGCCGCCTTCCATCACGAACAGGGTTGGCTTGCCCAATTGCGCGATGCGTTGGCCCATGCGCAGGTAATCCGGGCTGTCGAGCTTGAACTGGGAAATCGGATCGTCCTTGAAGGTGTCCACGCCCAAAGAGATCACCAGCACGTCTGGCGCGTAGGCCTCGATGCGCTGGCAGGCCTGTTCCAGGGCGGCGCTCCAGGTGTTCCAGTCGCTACCGGCGGCCAGCGGGTAATTGATGTTGAAACCTTCGCCAGCGCCTTCGCCCAGCTCGTCGGCATAGCCCAGGAAGAACGGGAACTCGGCCTCCGGATGGCCGTGGATCGAGGCGAAGAACACATCGCTGCGGTCGTAGAAAATCGACTGGGTGCCGTTGCCGTGGTGGTAGTCCACGTCAAGGATCGCAACTTTGCTGTGGCCCTGATCAAGGAAGGCCTGGGCGGCGATGGCAGCGTTGTTCAGGTAGCAATAGCCGCCCATGACGTCGCTGGCAGCGTGGTGCCCAGGCGGACGGCACAGCGCAAAGGCGCTGTGGGCGCCGGCCTGGATCGCAGCCTGGGCGGTCAACGCCACTTGCGCGGCGCTGTAGGCTGCCTGCCAGGTGCCAGCGGTGATCGGAGCGCCGGCGTCGAAGCTGTAGTAGCCCAATTCGCCCAGCAGACTTTTCGGCTTGAGGGTGCGCAGGGTGCGGGCCGGCCAGGTGAAGGGCAGCAAGTCGCCGTCGCGGTTCAGTGCGCTCCAGCGTTTCCAGGCACCCTGGAAGAAATCCAGATAATCCTCGGAGTGAATGCGCTGCAAGGGCGTACGACCGAAATCTCGAGGCGCTTCGACCGGCCCCAGATTACGCTCCTGAACACGCTGCAACACGTGATCGGCGCGCGAGGGCATTTCGAAGCAGGGCTTGAGTTGCCCGTCGATCAATTCACAGCGGCCGTGATGCAGGTGGTGGTCATCTGAATAGACAGTCAGCACGTTCTTGTTCTCCGAGGGTGGCTTGGCCTCATTGTTGATGGGCAAACGCTGACGGAAAACGGCGGGAACGGCCAAAAGGGGATCGATATGGCCAAATTCGCTGTCCGCTTCAGGCCCATTTTTGCTCTGCCAAGGCTGATTCACGCCCGGTAATGGCTAGGCGCAACGCCGCTCCAGCGCAGGAAGGCATGGCGGAAACTGGCGGCTTCACTGAAGCCCAGGGTCTCGGCGATGCGGTAAATGGGCAGTTCGTCTTCGGCCAGCAACTGCTTGGCACGTTCGAAGCGTAGTTCGTCGAGCAGCTCCTGGTAGCTGCTGCCCAATTCATGCAAATGACGGCGCAGCGTACGCGCCGAGCAGTTCATCAATCGCCCCAGGCCTTCAAGGCCGGGCGGGTTGTCCAGGCGTTCAGCCAGCAGTTGGCGAATCCGCCCCAGCCAGGCCTGGCGGCCGGCGAATTCGGTGTTCTGGCGGCGGCAGCGTTCGCTCATGGCGCGGTGCGTGATCTGTTCGGCCAGCGGCAGAGGCTGTTCCAGCCAGCGTTTTTCGAAGGCAAAGGCGTGGTCAGCGGCCCCGAACTGCAGCGGGCAATCGAAGCTTTCCCGGTAACGTTGTTGATAGTCCGGCGCGGCATGGCCAAAACGAGCGCCCAGCAGCGGCAGTGAGTGGCCGAGCAGGTCATCGCAGATCAGTTTCAGCGAGGTCAGGCAGAACTCGGCGTTGAACACCGCCAGATCCGCGCGATCGCCGTAATCGCTGGCACTGAACCAGACCCGGTCGCCATCCTCGATCAATTGCAGGTGGAAAAGTGTTCCCAGAAGCGCCGGATAGTGCAGCGCCAGGCGTAACGCGTCACCGAAGGTGGCACTGGACAGTAGGGCATAACCGAGAATGCCATAAGCCGAAACGTGCATGCGCCGGCCCAGGTCCAGGCCGATGTCCTGGCGCAACGCGACCGCATTGGCGCAGACCTGCATTTCCTGGTGGGTGGTAATGCGCGGGTCGGGGCGTGCCAGATCAGCCGCTGTGATGCCGCTGCCGGCCAGCAGGTCAGTATCTGGCAGGCCTTCGGCTTCAAAGGTTTTCAGGACCAGCGAGACAGCATTCAGCGTGGTGAGATGGGTATGCAGCATGCTCGGCTTCCGGCGGGGTGGCCGGTGGAGGCAGGCAAGTTGTGTGCCGGGGCTATCAGATCAGCTCACCGCACAGATCCAGCTCCAGCAATCGGCGAACTTCTTCAGCTGGCAAACCAGCACCTAACAGCGCCTGCAACTTACCGAACGCCGCCTCTCGGGTCATGCCGCCACCTGACACCACACCCACACCCCGCAAGCGGCTACCCGCCTCGTAGATGTCCAGCTCCACACCGCCCTCATGGCACTGGGTAATCGCCACGACGACCACCCCACGTGCTTGGGCATGAGCCAAAGCCGCCATGAATTCAGCACTATCACAGGGCCCGGTCCCGCTGCCAAAGCACTCCAGCACCAGCGCCTGCACGCCGCTGTCGATCACGGCCAGCAGCGGCTGGGCCGAAAACCCCGGCACCAACGGCAGCACCGCAACATTGGCGACTTGCTTGGGCTGACGGTAATCCAGCGCCGTCGGCCATTCGCTGACTCGCTTGGCACCGCCCTGACGGTCGAGCCTGGCAAACGGATGACGACCGAAGCTGCGCACCTTGGCGCAGCGTGTCGGTGCCAGCAACTCGCCGTGGAAATACAACTGCACACCCGAGGCCTCACCCGCCGCCAATGCCAGCAGAGCGCCATTGAGGTTCTCCCAGGCGTCGCTGTCCGTCGCACCCGCAGGCAACATGGAGCCGGTAAACAGCACCGGCACGTTCAGCCCCAGCAACTGGAAGCTCATGGCCGCGGCGCTGTAGGCCAGGGTATCGGTGCCGTGCAGGATCAATACGGCATCGCAGCCGTCTTTTTCCACAGCCTCGATAATCGCTTCACGCAGGCGCTGCCAGTAGACTGGCGTCATGTTGGCGCTGTCGATCAGCGGCAGCAGTTCGCGAAAGCTCCAGTGCGGCAGGATCAGTTCCGGGCGTTCGGCCAGTTGCTCGCGCATGCGCTGTTCGAACCCCGAAGCCGGTGCCAGGCCATTGGCACTTTCTTGCATGCCAATGGTGCCGCCGGTGTAGAGCACCTTGATGTGCTGAGTAACGGTCATCGCCCTATCTCCAGGTTCAGTACAGGCCAACAGTACAGAAGACGGGTCTAGAAGTAATAGCCGATGTTGATGTTGGTCCGGTAGTACCACTCGTTGCTGCCCGAGGAGCTGGTGCTGGTCCAGCCGGTAGCGTTTTCCGCGCCGCCGAAGGGGTTGGCGTTCTTCGCCCAGGTCAGGTCGACCCAGGCCATGATCGGCATGGCCAGGAACTGCGCGCCGACGGTGAACATCTGCGAGTCATCCCAGCCGCTTTTGTCTTTCATCAGCCGGCTGTAGTCGTTGTAAATCTTGATCTTCTTCAGCTGCCCCAGGCCCGGGGTGAAGATGTCGTAGCCGACGTTGAGCGAGGCGATGGTGGCCTTGGAGGCGATCAGGAAGGCCGGGGTCAGACCGTTGCCACCCATCAGCACCGAGTCATCGCTGACACCCGCCGGGTTCTTGGGGTTGTACTCGTAACGAATGCCTTGGGTCGTGACAGTCCAGGGCCCGGCGTTGAACACCGCATGCACGCCGCCGGCCCAGTAATCGCCGTCGTCATGGGTGGTGGCGTTGTAGAGTTGGGCGGCGGCCATTGAAGCGCCGATTTCGGTTTTCCAGCCGGCACCGACAAAGGTGCGGGCTACGCGGGCGTTGAGCTGGTTGTGCTTCTCGTTGTCCTGGCGCGATTGGGTGAACGCCACGGCGTTGTCATTGAGGTCTGCGTAGCGGCCGACTTCCGGTGAGTAGCGAATGCCGGTCGGCAACATACGCGGGAAGTAGCCCAGCTGCAGGTCCCATTCCTTGTCCTTGTAGCTGTACTTCAGGCCCGTGCCGGCGCTGACGCCGTAGCCCATGAAAAACGGGATGTGATAGCTCCAGCCAAACTGTGGATAAGGTTCCAGGCCGAAGGGCTTGAACGGTGCGCCCAGTTGCAGGTTGGAAGCGCTGTTGAAGCGATAGCCGACAAAGCCCCGGTCGATGGAACGCTTGCCGTCGTCCTGAAACCAGTAACCGACATCGCTGAACAGGTGCTTGTGGGTGGCCTGAACATCCAGCCGGAAGGTGTCGAACAGTAACCGGCCGTTGTTTTCGGTGGTGTCCCAATGTTCATCGCGGTAGTTCACCCGCAAGGCGCCGCCGATATCCAGCGAACTCTGGCCGTCGTCGCTGCGCAGGGCGATATGAGGGAACGGCTTTTTCACCGCCGCCGGTTGATCCGGCGCCGCCGGGCCGGGTTCCGAGGCAAAGCTTGCGCCGCAACTGATCATCAGGCCCAGGCCTATTACGTACTTCTTCATCATGACCACCCCTGCAACGTTGAATGGTAAAACGATCGGCAATACTTACCCGTCGCCCTCTGATGGGAGGGTGCGTGTCGGGTTTATTGTTTTATAAGTAAGACGCTGTTTCTGCGTGTTGACTTGAAGAGGGAGAGAGCATGAACTGTGCCAAGCAATGGCTGTTTTTAATTGGTGTATAAATCTATATAAAACAGTTATTTATATTTGAAACGACAGAAGTTGTGCCATCCCTGAAACAGGACTGAACGGTTGTAACTTCCGCGCACACTGAGTGTGCACGAGGGCTTTTGTGGGGCGCATAAAAAAGCCGACATAATTGTCGGCTGCAGGGTTATGGCCGCCTTTTGTAGGAGCGGACCTGGCCGCGATGGGCTGCGAAGCAGACCCCGGGGCCGCTGCGCGCCCCAGCGCGGCCAGGTCCGCTCCTACAAAAGAGGGTGCACCTCAAATGTCCAATACCAGGCGCCGACTCTTGCAGCCGGACACACACACCATCATCGACTTGTTCGCCGCCCGCTCGGCCTTGGTCAACACACCATCGCGATGGTCCACATCACCCTCAAGTACTTTGGTTTCGCACGAACCACAGACACCTTCCCGACAGCTGTAATCAATGTCACAACCGGCTTCCAACAACACATCCAACAGGTTCAACCCGGGCTCTACCGACAAGGTCTTGCCGGACTTTTTCAGCTCGACGCTGTAGCTGTTCAGGGCGTCTTCGGACGGCGGCAGCTCGGCGGCGGTGAAGCGTTCGATGTGAGCATGCGGATAGCCCAGGCCTTCGCAGGTGCTTTCGAACGCATCCAGCATTGGCGTCGGGCCGCAGCAGTAGAAGTGCGTATCCGCAGGTTGACCGGCCAGGTAAGTGGCCAGATCCGGCATCGTGCCTTTCTCGTCGTTGAAGTGGTACAGCACCCTGGCATTCAGACCGCTGATCTCTTCGATCAGCGCCGCTTCCTTGCGGGTACGGGCGCAGTAGATCAATTCGGCGGATTTGCCCAGCGCCAGCAACTGGCGAAACATGCAGTAGATCGGCGTAATGCCGATACCACCGGCCACCAGCACGCTGTGTCGGGCGCTGGTGTCGAGTTTGAAGTTGTTGCGTGGCTGGGAGATTGGCAGTTGCATGCCGACCCGCAGTTGGCCATGGACGAACTCCGAGCCGCCGCGGCTGTTGCGGTCACGCAGGATGCCGACCACATAACGCCCCCGGTCGCTCGGCGAATTGAGCAGCGAGTAGCTGCGCACCAGCCCGTTGGGCAGGTGCAGGTCGATATGCGAGCCCGCTTCGAACGGGGCAAATACCGTGTCGCCATAAGGCCGCAGCTCGACGCTGATAATGCCTTCGGCTTCATAGCGCAGCGTGTGAACCAGCGCGTTGATCGTGGAATTGGACATCGGTCACCTCACTCGTTACAGCTGCTTGGCGTCGATCAGTTCGAGCTGGGCCTTGGCCGCGCTCTTGAGGTAGCGGCGCAGGCGCACCACACCCAGATCGTGCTGGTAGAGGTTTTCGCGCTGATTGGCGTCCGGCTCCATGAACTCCAGCATCACCCGGTCTTGTTCCAGCACCGCCCAGTGGCGCGCTTCCAGACGGTTCTTGTAGAGGAAGCGCCAGGTGTCGCGCTGCCAGCCGGTCAGCGGGCGGCAGCGCCAGTGGAATACGGCCGAGAGCGAACGGCTGCTGGGGGTGTAGCTGCCGATGATGGTGAAGTTACCGCCCGGGCCGCCGGTTTTCGGGTAAGGGATTTCCAGGCGCAGCCAGTGGCAGCCGTTGTCGAGGAATTCGGTCCAGTCGAAGTTCACGCCGCGCTGGCCTTCCTTCTCGAAGAAGAAGCCTTGCTCGGTGTCACGGGTGACGAATTTGGCGGTGGCTTCGCCTTCGCTCATCGAGTGCGACATTTTGTGCAGGTAGGTCCCGTGCATCGGGTCCATGACGTTGTCGAGCACGTAGCGGTAGTCACCTTTCCACTCGGTGTAGCAGACGAAGCTGCTCCACTGCGGCGAGGTCAGTTGCTCGGGCAATACCAGCTCTGGCGGATTTTCGATGTGCGGGTCGGTGGCGTTGAACAGAAAGATCGCGCCGGCCGCTTCGCGGGTGTGGAACATGCGCGTCGGGCGTGCGCCTTCGAGTTTGCAGCCAGGGCTGCCGGGCACCTTGGTCACGGTGCCGTCACAGCGCACTTCAACGCCGTGGTACGGGCACTGCAAACGGTCGCCCAGGATCGGCCCCTGGGACAGCGGCGCGCCGCGATGCGGGCAGTGGTCTTCCAGCGCATGGACCGTGCCGTCGTTATCGCGCCACAGGGCAATCTTGTAGCCCAGGCGGCGAATCGACAGGGGTTTCACGCCCAGTTGATCGGACGGGATAACAGGGAACCAGAGGTCTTTCAGACCGTTGGCCAAGTGGTTCTCAACAGGATCGACGGTGAATTGCGTATTCATTTTTTATCTACCTTCAACGGGTCATTCGCCCAGCCGAGCCATCAGGGTTTTATAAGCGTCTTCGGTCCACTCTCCGGTGGTCAGCGGGCAGGGCGGACCGGCATGGTTCAGGTGCGCGAGCAAGGCGCCCAGCTCCGTGACACCGTTGCCGAAGGCGCGCTCGATGGAGTCGCCGAGCAACTCTTCGAACTGGGTGTTGGGCCGTTTGCGAGCCTGATGCGGCTCCAGGTAACGTTCGGTGGTGCTCATGTCATTGATCTCCAATGCAGAAAACGGATGCGCTCAAGGCTTGGGTTCGTCTTTGGGCTTGTCGGTGAGGAACTTGCCCTTGGGCGCCTCAACGTTGTGCTGGCGTCGGGTGTTGCCGTCGATCCCACCGGCAATCGCCCACTCGGCAAACACCGTCGGGCCGGGCTCGAAGGTGCGCGGTTGCCATTCGCCGGTCAGTTGGTCTTCGTCGGCGTAGTACTCCACCAGCGCACCGGCCGGGTTCTTGAAGTACCAGAAGAACGCTGACGACACCGGGTGGCGGCCCGGGCCGATTTCCGTGTCCCAGCCGCTACGCGAGACGTGCATGCCGCCGCCGAACACTTCATGCACATCGCGCACGGTGAAGGCGACGTGGTTCAAGCCGGCGCGTGGCGCGGGCAGTTGCAGCATGAACAGGTCGTGGTGGCCGCCTTCTTCGGCGGTGCGCAAAAACGCGCCGCGATCCGGGTAACGGTCCGAGGCCTGGAAGCCGAAACGCTCGTGGTAAAAGGCTTCGCAGGCGTTCACGTCCTTGACGAAAAACACCACGTGGCCCACTTCAATCGGCGTAGCGCGCTCGTACACCGGTGCCGGCTTGTTGATCCGGCCCTTGGTTTCCCAAGTGTTGTGGCCGCTGCATTCGATCTGAAGCTCGCGCTTGCGGGTGACCTGCAAGCGAATCGCCAGGCCGTTGGGGTCGGTGCAGCCGATGCGGCCGTTGCCTTCGACAAACCCTAAGTCGTTGGCGATGCGCTGGCTGTACAGCGCCAGGTCCGCCTCGCTCTCCACACCCCAGACCACTTCGCGCACGGTCGAACCGGCCTCGATGGCCGGCGGCAGGCCGGGTTTGTTCAGGTCGGCGAGGACCACGCGGCAGCCGTTGAGGGTTTCGAAAATCACCTCGTCAGGCTGCTCGCTGACCTTGCTCAGGCCCCAGTCGCTGAAGAAGCGCACACAGGTGTCGAGGTCTTCGACGCCATAGGTGATTTCATCAATACCTAAAACGCTCATGACGTTACCTCTCAGTGTCCGCTGGCCCAGGCCAGTGGCTGTTCATTCATGCCCCAGTAGAGGCTCTTCTGTTCCATGTACTGCAGGATCCCCAGGCGGCCCTTTTCACGGCCCAGGCCGCTGTCGCGCCAGCCGCCGAACGGGGTCGAAATAGAGAACTGTTTGTAGGTGTTGATCCACACCGTGCCGGCCTGGATCTTGCGGCCCAGGGCCCAGGCGCGTTTGTAGTCGCGGGTCCAGATACCTGCAGCGAGGGCGTAGAGGCTGTCGTTGGCTTGTTCGATCAGCTCGGCTTCGTCATCGAATGGCATGGCCACCAGCACCGGCCCGAAGATTTCTTCCTGGCAGGTTTGCTGGCGGTTGGTCAGGCCTTCGAGGATGGTCGGCGGGAAGAAATAGCCTTGGTCGTAAATGCCGCCCACCGGGCGCTTGCCGCCCAGCCGCAGACGACCACCTTCGGCCAGTCCCAGCGCTACGTAGCGCTCCACCGATTCGCGGTGCGCAGCGCTGACCAGCGGACCCATTTGCGTACCCTCATCGGCCGGGTCGCCCAGGCGAAGTTGCGCCGCGCCCGCCACCAGCCGCTCCATGAACGGCTCGTACAGCGAGCGCGCCACGAACAGCCGGGAGCCGGCGATGCAGGCTTCGCCCGAGGAGCTGAAAATACCGTAAAGCACGCCGGCCACGGCGTGGTCCAGATCGGCGTCGTCAAGGACGATGGTCGGCGACTTGCCGCCCAGTTCCAGCGACACCGGCATCATCTTGTCGGCAGCGATATGGGCGATGTGCTTGCCGGTACGGGTACCGCCGGTGAACGACACACGCTTGATCAGCGGGTGTTGGGTCAGGGCATCGCCGAGCACCGAGCCTTTGCCCGGCAGCACGCTGATCAAGCCCTTGGGCAGGCCGGCGTCTTCACAGATCCGGGCCAGTTGCAGGGCCATCAGCGGGGTGATCTCCGCCGGCTTGATCACCACCGCGTTACCGGCGGCCAGGGCGGGCGCGACTTTCTGCGCTTCGCTGGCAATCGGCGAGTTCCACGGGGTAATGGCCGCGACCACGCCCATGGGCTCGTACACGCTCATGGTGACGAAATCGCCGCGGGACGGGGTGATGGTTTCTTCCAGGGTTTCGCAGGCGGCGGCAAAAAACTGGAAGGTGCCGGCGGCACTGGCCACCAGGGCACGGGTTTCACCCATTGGCTTGCCGTTGTCCTGTCTCTGCAACTGCGCCAGTTCTTCACTGCGCTCGCGAATCAGCTCGGCAATGCGGTACAGCACACTGGCGCGCTCATGGGGTTTGCGCTGCGCCCAGCCGCTGTGGATAAACGCTTGATGAGCGCCTTGCACGGCCTCTTCAACGTCATCGAGGCTGGCCGCGTTGAGCCAAGCCACTGGCTCACCGGTGGCCGGGTAGCGGGTGGCGTAACGTTCGCCACGGCCCAGGCGCCAGGTGCCGGCGATGCAAAGAGGTAAAGTCTGTTCCAGAGTCATTTGGCTTCCCCTAGATGGAAATCGCATGGGCATGGTTGCCCAGGGCGCGGACCACGCTGTAAACGGTCAGCGCAGAGGTTTTTGGGTTGGCTTGCAGCGGCTTGCCGCGCAGGCTCAGTTCAAATCCGCCAAAGGCGCCACGGGCCTCGAACTGGTGGACGTTCTCGTCACTGTTCGGGTCGGCGATCAGCGTGACCTGTGTGCGGTCCAGGCCAAGTCCTGCCAGCGACAGGGTGGCGGCGACGTTGGCATTTTTCGGGTACAGGCGTGCGGCTTCGCGAGCGCTGCCCTGAAAAATCACCGTGGCCTGGGTGATGCTGTCCAAGTCGCAGACCTGCTCGCCGGGCGTGTTCTTCCAGGCCCGCGCCGGCTTGCGGCCGGTGTAGCTGACCGCGTCCAGGCCACCGACCTTGGCGGCCGACAGCGCATCGATACCGCCGATGGCGCCCGGCAGCAGTTCAATGCGGGTCTGGCCACGCTCGGCTGCCGCTTCCAGGCGCTCGACCAGGCCGACTTCCGACAGCGCACCCACCGAGACGATCAGGCAGGCGATGCCGCGCTCAAGGGCGGGCAGCACATGTTCCTCGATGGCCCGGTGGCCGGCACACTCGACCAGAAGATCCGGGTGAGCGTCGGCGGGCAGGGCGGTCAGCACCTGTGGTGGCCGCTTGAAGCTGGCCAGGCGCTGGCGAACCAGCTCAGCCGAACCCTCTGACGCGATGACGTAATCAACGCTCAGTTGCGGGTCCTTCTCCAGCAGTTCCAGCACACCGACGCCGATGGCGCCGCAGCCGATCATGGTGATATGCAACATGCGGCGATCCTCAGGCAGTGGCCTTCTGGGCCTTGGTTTCCATGTTGGGCGGGCCGGCAAACTGGGTGGCGAAGTTGCCCACCGCGAGCATGTCGACCTCCAGCAGGAACGGGCCCGGCTCGCTCAGCGCGCCTTCGACCACGCGGCCGAAATCCTTCAAGTCAGAGACCAGCGCATGACGCAGGCCCATGGACTCGGCAAGCTTGGTGTAGTCCGGGGTATGCAATTGGACGTAGGCGTGGCGGGCGCCATAAATGGCGTCCTGAATATTGCGAATCACGCCGTAACGCTGGTCGTTCATCAGCATGATCACCACGTTGGCCTTCTCCTGAACCAGGGTCGCCAGCTCACCGAGGTTGAGAATGAAGCCGCCGTCCCCAGCCAGGGCGAACACCTTGCGCTCTGGTGCGGTCTCAGCCGCCGCCACGGCCGCGCCGATGGCCATCGACAAGCCCTGGCCAATACCGCCGCCCAGAGCGTGCACGCCCGCGTTTGGGTGGTAGAGGTTGATCAGGCGGTTGCCCCAGATGCTGTTGGACAGCGTCACGTCGCGGACCCAGGAGAAATTTCGTCCGGTCGAGGCTTGCAGCTGTTCGACCATGGCCGAATACGGGCCCAGATCGGCGATCAGTTGCGCATGGGATTCGGCGCGCACTGCTTTCAACTCGCTGAGGAAATTCGGGTCGGTTTGCAGGCGTCCTTCCAGGCGATCAGCCAGACCATCCAGCGCCAGTGCCGAGTCGCCGCAGATGAACAAATCGCTCGAGTAGCTGCGCCCTTCGATCGCCGGGTTGGCGTCGATGCGCAGGGTGGTGCGCGGCAGCTTCAGGGCGTACTTGAACGTTTCGTTGCTGCGCAGGCGCGAGCCGGCCACCAGCAGGGCGTCGCAGGTCTGCAGAAAGTTTTCCACCCGCTTGTTCTGCGAGAACGCGCCCAGGCAGCGCTCGTCGTCTTCGTTGACCACGCCACGGCCCTGGGTCGAAGTGATCACACCCACGCCCATGTCCAGCAGGCGCTTGACCTGCTTGCCGGCATGGCGGGCGCCGCCGCCGAGCCAGAGCATCGGGCGCTTGGCGCTGGCCAGGCGTTCGGCGACCAGATCCAGCGCTTCGGGAGCAGGCACAGCGACCGGGATCGGCAGCGGCGACAGGTCGGTCGGCATCGGGATAAAGGTCGACTGAATGTCGATCGGGATTTCGACGCTGACGGGGCCGGTCGGCGCGGTCAGGGCGGTCTGCACGGCCAGCTTCATCGTGCTCAGCGCGGTCTCGACGCTGCGCACGCGGAAGGCGGCCTTGGACACGGCCTTGAGCATGGTCAACTGGTCACGGGCTTCGTGGATATAGGCGAAGTCCTGATCCAGGTACGGTGTTTCGATCTGCCCAGTGATGTGCAGCAGCGGCGTGCCGGCAGTCTGGGCTTCAACCATGGCACCGGCGGCGTTACCGGCGGCGGTACCGGTGGAGGTCAGGCACACGCCCAGGCCGCCGGTGGTGCGCGCATAGGCATCGGCCATGTTGGTGGCGCCGGCTTCACCGCGGGCCATGACGAAACGGATATTGCCACGCACGGCGAAGGCATCGAGGATCGGCATGTTGTGGATCGAGATCACGCCGAACGCGGCTTTCACGTCGCATTGTTCGAGGAAGGCGGTGATGACCGCGCCTACGGTGACAGTGTTTTCATTACGCATGGCGGGACAGGCCTCCAGAAACGTCGATATGGCTACCTGTGGTGTAGGCCGACAGGGGTGATGCCAAAAACAGGATCGCGCGGGCTGCCTCGACGGGCAGGCCCAGGCGGCCCAAGGGAATGTGTTTGCGTTGAGCCAATTGCGCGGTCCATTGCGACCAGTCCAGTTCGCGCTCTTCGCGGGCTTCGAAGCGGCGGCGCCATTGGCCGGACTCGACCAGACCGATAAGGATGCCGTTGACGCGGATGCCGTCGGTGGCGAACTCGGTGGCCATGGAACGCACCAGATTCTTCAGCCCCGCGCGGGCGGCTGAGGTGGCGACCATGTGCGGCTCCGGCTGGCTGGCCAGCAGCGAATTGACGCAGACGATGGCGGCGTTGCGCTGACTTTTGAGCTGGGCCATGAAAGCGCGCACCGGGTAGATGACCGAGAAGAACTTCAGGTTCAGCTCTTCGCTCCAGGCTTCATCGGTCGTGTCGGCAAAGGTCGACACGCGGCCTTGGCCGGCGTTGTTGATCAGCACCTGGGCCGGGCCGAAGGCGTTCTCGCTGGCAGTGGCGAAGGCTTTGACCGAATTCGCATTCAGCACATCGCACACCTGCGCCAGCAAACGGCCTTCGGGAAAGCGCTCGCGCAACTGCGCCTCGGCGCTGCGCAGGCGCTCCGGGTTACGGCCACAGAAGGCCACGTTGGCACCCGCTTCCAGCAACAGTTCGACACAGGCAAGGCCGATGCCGGACGAGCCGCCGGTGACAATGGCGGTGCTGCCTTGCAGTTGATAAAGGCTCATCTCAGTCCCTCATCAGCGCGGTGACGCGGCCGTGCGAAAGGTTCGGTGTGTAGTTGAGCAGGCGCGACAGCTCATCGGCGCTGCGGCGCACCTGGTTCACGGTTTCGTCGAAATTGACGTGGCCGATTTGCACGGTGGGAATGGTCACCCCCAGTGCGGCAACGATGCGGCCGCTCTGGTCGCGCACCGGCGCGGCGACCGTGGAGATGCTCGATTCGAAGAAGCCTTCGCCGCTGACAAAGCCGCGTTGGCGGTCGGTCTGAACCAGGTTGAACAGTTCCAGCACGGTGTTTGGCGTGCAGTTCGAGTGCCGTTCCAGGTGCTCTTCGGGGTACAGCTCGCGCAGCTCGGTCAGGCTCAGGTCTTCGAGCAGGATGCGGCCCAGCACGGTGGCGTGGGCGGGCAGGCGCGTGCCGACGCTGACGGCGCTGGAGAACACCGACGGCGGCGACACCTTGGCGACATAAACGATCGAGCGACCATCGCGCACTACCAGGTTGCTCGGGTAGTTGAGGCGGTCACACAGGCGAGCGAGCAGGGGTTGGCCCAGCTCGGTCAGCTCAAGAGAGGCGAGATATTCAAAGCCCAGGCGCAGAACCGACATGCCCAGGCGGTATTCGTTGCCGCTGCGGGTGACGAAGCCCATGATTTCGAGCGTGGTCAGCAGGCGGAAAATGGTCGAGCGTGGCAGTTCGAGGCGACGCGCCAGTTCCGGCGCGGTCAGGGTGCGGTTTTGCCGGCTGAACTCGCAGAGCAGCAACAGGCCGCGCTCCAGGCCAGGCACGATGTATTTGTCTTGCGGGTCTTTCATCAGATCCGAATCGCTCATAGCGCACTACCTGTCAAAGATTGCTTGAGGGCATAGGCCAGACGGCCCGTCACCACATGAGGTTGTTCGATGGGGCTGGCGTGCCCGGCATCGGGAATCAGGCTGAACGGCGCATCCAGTGCCTTGGCCAAGCTCAGGCAGGCCGTCGGCACGGTGATGCTGTCGGCTTCGCCGCAGTGCACTTCGCAGGGCACAGGCAGCGGTGCGTAACGCAGCAAGTCATCGCCGCACAGCAGCTCGATGGCCTGGCGATAGCCTTCGACGTTGAGTCGGGCCATGTTCCAGCGCACCCAGGCCAAGGCGGTGTTGCTGGCCTTGGGCGAGAGCATGTGGGCGCTGCGCTGTTCGGCCATCTGCTCGATGCCCAATTGCTCCAGCGCCTGCAGGCGTTTGCTGCGCACTTGCTGGCGCTGGATTTCCCGGGCCGGGTCGCCATAGCCACGGGCGGGGCTGAGCAGCACCAGCCGGCTGACCCGTTCACGGCCCAGGCCGCTGGCGAATGCCGCTGCGGTCAGGGCGCCGAGCGAATGGCCGACCAACACACAACGCTCGATGCCCAGCGCGTCCAGCGTCATGAGCAGGCGTTCGGCGTAGTCGCCAGCCACCGGTGCTGATTGCGTCAGTGGTGTTGAAGCGCCGTAGCCCGGGGCATCCCAGGCAATGACCCGGGCGCGCTCGCTCAGTTGTAGCGCCACCTGCAACCAGGATGCAGCACCGGAACCGATGCCATGCAGCAGTACAATGGCTGGCCCGTTGCCGACTTCGCGCACGGCTTGAACGCCGTCGTCGAGCGTCAGCAACCGCTCGGCAAAGCGGCTGTCGAGCAGTGACTGGTTGGCGGCGGTCAGGTCTTGGATGGCGTGTAACATGGGCTTATCCGCGCTTGATCGAAGCCAGAGGGTGCTCTGGCGGGTAGGTCGGGGTGACCGGCTTTTTCGCGCCGAGCATCACGCACATCAGCGCGTCTTCATCGCCGATGTTGATCTCTTCGCGGTACACGCCTGGCGGTACGGAAATCACGTCACGGTCGGTGAGGATGGTTTCAAAGCGCTCGCCGTCTTTCTCGATGATCACCTTCAGCTTGCCGCGCAGTACGAAGAACACTTCTTCGACGTCGGTGTGCAGGTGGGGCGGGCCTTCGTGCCCGGCCGGGATCACCATGGTGGAGAAGGTGAAGTTCTCCGACGGGATGGTGTTCATGTCGCTGCTCACGCCAGTGCCGCCGGTGCCGATGTAGCGCATTTGCGCACGGCGGAATTTGGGGTCGTAGTCGGCCTGGAACTTCAGCGCGTTCCAGTCGTACTTGCGGGTCTCGTAGCGGGCGATGCGGGTTTGCATCCAGCCGGCCAGGTCGGTGCCTGCAGGTTGCTCCCAGGTTTTCGGGGCGGTTTGTTGGGATAGGTCAGTCATGATGTTCTCCTGATCAAGGCATGACGAACCCGCCGTTGACCGGCAGGGTTTGTCCAGTGATGAAGCGCGACAGGTCAGACAGGCCGAACAGCACGGCACCGCTGACATCGGCGGGAAGTTGTGGACGTTGGATCGCCCGTTGTTCGGTGTAGAGGCGGTGGCGCGCCTCGGGCACATAGGCGGTGGCTTCCACCAGCACCAGGCCCGGGGCGATGGCATTGACGGTGATGTTGTCGTCGCCCAGCTCACGGGCCAGGCTGCGGGTCATGGCGATGATCGCGCCCTTGCTGGCAACGTAGGCCAGCAGGTTCGGCGCGCCCCACAGCGGGGTGTCCGAGGCCAGGTTGATGATCGCGCCCTTGCCGCTGGCGCGCAGGGCCGGCAGGCAGGCCTTGGTCATCAGCCAGGTGCCGCGCACATTGACCTGCATGACCTGATCCCAGGTGTCGATAGTCAGTTCTTCGCAGGTCTTGCCGCCGGAGTTGGTCACCGAAGCGTTGTTTACCAGCCCGTCAAGGCCGCCGAGGCTGGCCACGGTGTGGGCGACGCAGGCTTCGATGGAGGCTGGGTCGGCGAGGTCGACGGTGACGCCGACCACGTCCAGCTCCTGAGCCACCAGTTCGGCAGCCGATTGCTGCACGCGCTCGGCGAGAATATCGGCGATCACCACGCGGGCACCGGCCTTGGCGATGGCTTCGGCAAAGGCGAAGCCCAGGCCACGAGCGCCACCGGTGACCAGCACGCGGCGGCCTTCGAGCAGTCGATTGAGGGCAGTCATCATTGAGTACTCAGCATGGCTTTGGGCATGTAGTGCAGAACGCGTTTCTCGGCCCAGACCACGGCGCCGTAGGCGAGCACACCGATCAGGGTGAGCATGACGATGGCGACGAACACGCCGGCGGTGTTGCCCTGGCCTTCAGCATCGACCAGCAGGAAGCCCAGGCCCTGGTTGCCGCCGACCAGCTCGCCGACGGTGACGCCGATCACCGCAAGGGTGGAGGCAATCCGCAGTCCCGAGAACAGCGCGGCCATGGCCGAGGGGAATTCCACCAGGCGGAAGATCTGCCAGCGGCTGGCGTTCATGGTGCGCACCAGGTTGATCATGTCCGGGTCCACGGTGCGGATCGCCGAGAGCACGTTGATCATCACCGGGAAGAACACGATCAGGATGGCGATCAGAATCTTCGGGTAGATGGTGTAGCCCAGCCACATCACGAACAGCGGGGCGAAGGCAACTTTCGGGGCGATCTGCAAGGCCAGGATGTACGGCGAGAGCATGGCTTCGGCCGACGGCGAGAGGCCCAGCGACACGCCGATCATCACGCCCAGCAGGGCGCCGAGGGCAAAGCCGACGATGATCTCAAAGGCGGTGATCAGGGTGTGTCCGAGCAGTCCGCTGGACTGCCACATCACCACGCTTTCCTGGGCCACGCGGCTCAGTTGCGGCATGACGAATTCAGGCATCCCCAAGAGGCCGGGGCCCCATTGCCAGAGCACCAGAAAGAGGACTAACAGGGCCGTGCTGCCCAGCACGGAGGAATTCAGGCTTTTCATCGGTTGGGTACCTTATTGTGATCCGCGACTAGTTGGCGGCTGTCGTGGTTTCGATGAACTGATTGGTGTAGAGGTCGTCAAGCTTCGGTTCCTGGCTGACGATGCCTTCGCTGACATAGAACTGGCGGACCTTCTCCAGACGCGCCGGGTCGATCCGGCCGAGCACGGCCTGCTTGGCGTAAACGTGTTCGACGTAGAGCTTGAAGGTCTTCTCCAGCGAGTCTTCCTTGCCGGCATAGGCGGGCACGGCCTTGGCGAAGGTCACTGCGGCGGCGCGTGGGTCTTCGATGATGTCGCGCATGCCTTGCAGGGTGGCCTGGACCACGCCGCGAATGATCTCGGGGTGGTTCTTGATCGCGTCGTCGGAAGCCATGATCGACTGCGCCATGCTTTCGAAAATCTGCTCCTGCGGGATCAGCTTGATCGGCGTGTCGGCTTCCTCGGCGTTGGTCACCCAGTCCGGCACGCCGGCCATGGCTTGGGACTTGTTCGCCGAAAACAGCTGCCAGACACCGGACGGGCCGGCGGCCTGGACGTTCACGTCGGATTTGCTCAGGCCGGCTTTGCGCAAGGAAGCGAGCAGGGCGTAGTAGGTGGTGTCCGAGTACGACATCACGGTCAGGGTCTTGCCCTTGAGGTCGCTGATCGAATGGATGTTGTCGCGGGCATTGGTAGCGATCATGGTCACGCCACCGGCGCCGAGCACCGCCACGTTACGCACGGGAATGCCGTTGGCGCGCACCACGATCGGGGTGTCGCCAATGGCGCCGCCGATCATCGCGTTGCCGGCACCGATCTGCTTGGCCACATCGACACCGCCCTTGGCGGCGATAAAGGTCAGGTTCAGATCCTTCTGGGTGTAGTAGCCCTTTTCCTTGGCGATGACCCATGGCGCGAAGGCCGGGGAGTTCGGCGGCGCCGGCAGCAGGTAGGTCACGTCAGTGGCGGCCTGCGCGCTCAGGGCCAGGCTGAGGCCTGCGGCGCAGCTGAACGTTTTCATCAGAATCTTGAACATGCGTGCTCCTGAATCGTTGATGGGCCGGTGTGGCCGGTGATCAATGCAGTTCGGTGTCTTCGCCCACCTTGAGCAGCGCCATCAGGCGACCGGCCAGTGGGCCGATTTCCGGCAGCTTGCGACGCTCCAGCGGGTTGTCGCGAAACGGCAGGTCGACGGTGATTTCTTCGATGATGGTGCCGGGGCGGGCGCTCATGACCAGCAGGCGGTCCGACATGGCGATGGCTTCGACCAGGTCGTGGGTGATGAACAGGGCGGTCTTCTTTTCTTCGAAAAGCATCTTGGCCATGTCCTGCTGCAGGATCATCTTGGTCTGCGCATCGAGGGCCGAGAACGGCTCGTCGAGGAACAACACCTGCGGGTCGATCGCCAGAGTGCGAGCCAATGCCGCGCGTTGACGCATGCCACCTGACAGCTGGAACGGATAGTGGTCGGCAAAGCCTTGCAGATGGCAACGCTTGAGCAGATCTTCGGCGATGGGCTGGCGCTGGGACGCGGGCATGCCCTGAATTTCCAGGCCCAGCTCGACGTTGTGGCGAATGCTGCGCCATGGCATCAGCAGGTCCTTCTGCAGCATGAACGCGACCTTGCGCACCGGGCCGTTGACCGGCTCACCGCCGACGAACACCTCGCCTTCGCTGGGGCGATAAAGGCCCGAGCCCATGTTGAGGATGGTGCTCTTGCCACAGCCCGACGGGCCGATGATCGAAACCACCTCACCACGACGGATCTTGAAATTGACTCCACGGATGGCGAAGGGCGCTTCTTTTGCACCCTTGGCCGGGAAACATTTGCCGACATTACGGAATTCGATTTCCGTCGGCTCCAGGCCTTCCTTGGGCGCTTGTTGATTCCATTGCGGGGCGATTGCGTACATCTCTTTCACAGCCATTGGGGAGGTCTCTGGTCTGTTTTATAGGTGATACGTCGTTTAGTGCATGAACAATGCCAGTTACTTGAACGGACACTTTTTATTAAAAAGTCCTTTTAAATTAATTGGTTACGCATACGCGCTTATTTCTTGGTCGTTTCATATATGAAACGTGGTTTCTCCCGTGGCACGAATTTGCACAGTGGTTGAACGCCGTTTGAGCACTTGCCTGGAAACAGGGTTTTTGAGGTAACGCCAAAGAAGGGAGGTGTTACAGCGCTGTTCAACAGGTAAAACAAATGGCTCAGGGAATTAACGCTATCCAATGTGTAGGAGCGGACCCGGCCGCGATGGGCTGCGCAGCAGCCCTAAATTGCGATGACATTGCGCAGATCGCCGGGGCCGTTTCACGGCCCATCGCGGCCAGGTCCGCTCCTACATAAAGCGCGCCTTGCCGGGCGATTAGCAGGAGGTTTATAGTCCACCCCGTCGCCCACATGGCGACCGGGTTTGGCGACCCGCAACAGACGAGCAGCGGTGGTGCTTTTTTAAGCAACACGTCGTTGCAACGTATGGCTGCTTTATAGAGCAGCTGCGATCGCCAACTTTGAATGAGATTTGCCCATGCCCCGCTATATCCCCCTCACCGACATAGACCTTGATAACCCCAGCCTGATGATCGACAGCGAAGTACCGCCGTTGAGCATCCATGCCACTGCGCTCGCGCGGATTCGAGCGGCAACCGAGATGATGGAAAGCCTGTCCCGAACCGAGGTCGCCAGGGCTGATGGCGTTGATCTGCAACATATCGCCCAGGCGGCCACGATGCTGATGCGTGATGGGTGTGATTTGCTGGGGGTATTGGGAATTCAGCTTCGGGCGTTGCCTGCGAAGCTTTAAAGGCATAAAGGCCATACCGAAAACACACAGATCTAAAGCCGAACAAACAAGGCTGGCAACTCCAAACTCACAGGCCATGGCACGTTGCAACAAATGTGGGAGCGGATTTATCCGCGAAGCGCCGCGCGGGCGGCGCGCGATCTCAAGAACAAAGGAAAAACCAAGGCAGGCACCTCACACGGCTCATGCGATCTGCTGGCAGGCCCCCTCGCCTCCTCCATCAGAATGAAGAGAGTTGCCTGAGAACCGTATCAAGGCTTCCAGGTGCTTGCCTTGGGTTTTCCGGCGCTGCCGAAATCGAGCGCCGCCCGCGCGGCGCATCGCGGCGGTCCGGCGTTCCGGTAAATCCGCTCCCACATTTGTTGCAACGTGCCATGACCTGTGAGATTGGGGTTGTCAGCTTTGCTTGTAGGGCGGGAGATCGCGGTGGCGCAGGCATAAAAAAAAGGGCCCGGAGATCATCGTCTCAGGGCCCTGAAAGGTGAGAGGTGTCTAGTCCCTCGACCTGGTGAGCGTTACAGCGTGTGGCTTAGGCCTTCAGAGGCACCAGACGCGGAGCAATCATGTTTTCCGGTTTCAGGATGTCGGCGAGCATGACCTCGTCGAGCAGGCCTTCTTCGCGGACCAGTTCCAGTACGCCGCGGCCGGTTTCCAGCGCGATGCGGGCGATACGGGTGGCGTTCTCGTAACCGATGAACGGGTTCAGTGCGGTGACCAGGCCGATCGAGTGTTCGACCAGTTCACGGCAGCGCTGTTCGTTGGCGGTGATGCCGACGATGCAGTGCTCGCGCAGCATGTCCATGGCGCGTTGCAGCAGGCGGATCGAGTCGAAAATCTTGTAGGCGATCAGCGGTTCCATCACGTTCAGCTGCAGCTGGCCGCCTTCGGCCGCCACGGTCAGGGCCAGGTCGTTACCCATGATTTCAAAGGCAACCATGTTGACCGCTTCCGGGATCACCGGGTTGACCTTGCCTGGCATGATCGAGCTGCCTGGCTGACGCGCTGGCAGGTTGATCTCGTTGATGCCGGTACGCGGGCCGCTGGACAGCAGGCGCAGGTCGTTACAGATCTTCGACAGCTTGACCGCGGTACGCTTGAGCATGCCGGAGAACAGTACGAAGGCGCCCATGTCGGAGGTGGCTTCGATCAGGTCGGCCGCCGGTACCAGTGGCTGGCCGCTGATGGTGGCCAGGCGCGTAACAGCCAGGTGCTGGTAGCCAGGGTCGGCGTTGATGCCGGTGCCGATGGCGGTACCGCCCAGGTTCACTTCGGTCAGCAGTTCCGGTGCCAGCGAGCGCAGACGGTTGAGGTCTTCGGTCAGGGTCGTGGCGAAGGCACGGAATTCCTGGCCCAGGGTCATCGGTACAGCATCTTGCAGCTGGGTACGGCCCATTTTCAGGACGTGGCTGAACGCTTCACCCTTGGCCGCGAAGGCCTGGATCAGGCTGTCGAGGCTGGCCAGCAGCGCGTCGTGACCCAGCAGCAGACCCAGGCGAATCGCCGTTGGGTAGGCGTCGTTGGTCGACTGCGCCATGTTCACGTCGTTGTTCGGGTGCAGGTATTTGTATTCGCCCTTGCTGTGGCCCATGGCCTCCAGCGCGATGTTGGCGATGACTTCGTTGGCATTCATGTTGGTTGAAGTGCCAGCGCCGCCTTGAATCATGTCCACCACGAACTGGTCGTGGAAATCGCCGCGGATCAGACGTGCACACGCTTCGCTGATCGCTGCGTGCTTGGCCTCGCTCAGGTGGCCCAACTCGCGGTTGGCGTCAGCAGCGGCCTGCTTGACCATCGCAAGGCCGACGACCAGTTTCGGGTAGTGCGACAGCGGAACACCGGAGAGGTGAAAGTTATTCACGGCTCGCAGGGTCTGGATGCCGAAATACGCGTCAGCAGGAACTTCGAGCGTGCCGAGCAAGTCTTTTTCGATGCGGAATGATGCAGCGGAGGACATGATAGAGATGATCTCAGTTTTGGCCCGGCCTGTGCCGGAATGCTGCTAATGCTAGGCTTGTGGAATATTTCTGCCCAATGCTGTTGCACGCTGCCCTATGCACAAACGGCATAATGTTGGCTGTGACGCCGAGACTGATTCGAGCGTATGAATTTTATTTGACGTGTCCGTGGAGGACGTCATGAACCTGGAAAGTAAATGGCTGGAAGATTTCAGCGCGCTGGCTGCCACACGCAGCTTCTCGCAGGCGGCCGAGCGCCGCTTTGTGACCCAGCCCGCCTTCAGCCGTCGGATTCGCAGCCTTGAAGCGGCGCTCGGGCTGACCCTGGTCAACCGCTCGCGCACCCCCATCGAATTGACCGCCGCCGGGCAGCTGTTTCTGGTGACCGCGCGCACGGTGGTCGAGCAGTTGGGCGAAGTGCTGCGTCACCTGCATCATCTGGAAGGCGGGCAGGGCGAAGTCATGCAAGTGGCGGCGGCCCATTCGTTGGCGCTGGGGTTCTTCCCGCGCTGGATCGCCCAGCTGCGCAATGAAGGCTTGAACATTGCGACGCGTCTGGTCGCCACCAACGTTGGCGATGCCGTGCATGCCCTGCGCGAAGGCGGCTGTGACCTGATGCTGGCCTTCTATGACCCGGACGCGGCGCTGCAGATGGATGCCGAGATTTTCCCGTCCTTGCATCTGGGTCATACCGAAATGCTGCCGGTGTGCGCGGCCGATGCCGACGGCAAACCGCTATTTGACCTGGAGGGTGACGCCAGCGTGCCATTGCTTGCCTACAGCGCCGGCGCGTTTCTGGGGCGCTCGGTCAACCTGTTGCTGCGCCAGCGCAATCTGCGTTTTACCACGGTGTATGAAACGGCCATGGCCGACAGCCTCAAAAGCATGGCGCTGGAGGGACTGGGTATTGCCTGGGTGCCGCAATTGAGCGTGCGCGCCGAGCTTGCCCGGGGGGAACTGGTGGTGTGTGGCGGCCCGCAGTGGCACATTCCGCTGGAAATTCGCCTGTACCGCTGCGCCCTGGTGCGCAAGGCCAACGTGCGATTGCTCTGGCGCAAACTCGAAGGCGGCGCGGCCCAAGGCACCGCTTGACTCCAGAGTCAGCCAAGGGCTTGAAAATTCAAGCCGACAGTTGGTCGTCAGGGGGCTTTCAAGCGGGCGCTTTGCGGTATACTGCGCGGCCTTCGGCCGGTCCAACCGGCCCTTTTTCGCATAACAAGCCACGCCGGTAGTCCCCGCGTGGCTTGTTGTTTTTTGACGCGCCTGCGGGCGCCAAAGCAGAAGAGGCACGACGATGAGCGCACTGGTTGGCGTGATCATGGGCTCCAAGTCCGATTGGTCCACCCTGAGCCACACGGCTGATATGCTGGAAAAACTCGGCATTCCTTATGAAGTGAAGGTCGTTTCGGCACACCGGACACCGGACCTGCTGTTCCAGTACGCCGAGGAGGCCGAAAGCCGCGGCATCGAGGTGATCATCGCCGGTGCCGGGGGCGCTGCCCACCTGCCAGGCATGTGCGCCGCGAAGACGCACCTGCCGGTACTCGGCGTGCCGGTGCAGTCTTCCATGCTGTCGGGCGTCGACTCGCTGCTGTCGATTGTGCAGATGCCGGCTGGCATTCCGGTCGCGACCCTGGCCATCGGCAAGGCTGGCGCGATCAACGCCGCGCTGCTGTCGGCGAGCATCCTGGGCGCCAAGCACCCGCAATTCCACGCCGTGTTGAAGCAATTCCGCGCTGAACAGACAGACAACGTCCTGGACAATCCAGATCCACGCCAGGCCTGAGGTTTCAAGCATGAAAATCGGTGTAATCGGTGGCGGCCAGTTGGGCCGCATGTTGGCTCTGGCGGGTACTCCGCTGGGGATGAACTTCGCTTTCCTCGACCCCGCGCCGGACGCCTGTGCCGCGCCGTTGGGCGAGCACCTGCGCGCCGATTACGGTGACCAGGACCATCTGCGCCAGCTGGCTGACGAGGTCGATCTGGTGACGTTCGAGTTCGAGAACGTGCCGGCTGAAACTGTCGCCTTCCTGTCCCAGTTCGTGCCGGTCTACCCGAGCGCCGAAGCCCTGCGTATCGCCCGCGATCGCTGGTTCGAAAAGAGCATGTTCAAAACCCTGGGCATTCCGACCCCGGATTTTGCCGACATCCAGTCGCAAGCCGACCTGGACGCCGCGGTGGCCAGCATCGGTCTGCCGGCCGTGCTGAAAACCCGCACCCTGGGCTATGACGGCAAGGGTCAGAAGGTGCTGCGCACCGCTGCCGACTTGGTCGACACCTTTGCCGAACTCGGCAGCGTACCGTGCCTGCTCGAAGGTTTCGTGCCGTTCACCGGTGAAGTCTCGCTGGTCGCCGTGCGTGCTCGCGATGGCGAAATCCGCTTTTACCCGTTGGTGCACAACACCCACGAAAACGGCATCCTGCGCCTCTCGGTGGCCAGTGAAGACCACATGCTCCAAGGCCTGGCCGAAGACTACGCGAGCCGCGTGCTCAAGCAGCTCAACTACGTCGGTGTGCTGGCGTTCGAGTTCTTTGAAGTCGACGGCGGCTTGAAAGCCAACGAAATCGCGCCGCGCGTTCACAACTCCGGGCACTGGACCATCGAAGGCGCCGAGTGCAGCCAGTTCGAAAACCACCTGCGTGCCGTCGCTGGCCTGCCGCTGGGCTCGACCGAAAAGGTCGGCGAAAGCGCCATGCTGAACTTCATCGGTGAAGTGCCGCCGGTAGAACAGGTGATCGCGGTCGACGACTGCCACCTGCATCACTACGGCAAGGCCTTCAAGGTCGGCCGCAAAGTCGGTCACGCGACCCTGCGTTGCGCCGACATGGACACCCTGGTGCAGCAAATCGCCAAGGTCGAAGCCCTGATCGCGGGCTGATTCGCGAGTGCCGGCAGCCGGGAACCTTCCCGCTGCCGGCTCCCTCTGATGGCAGGATGCCAAAGTGCTGACTAGGCTGTGGCTTGGTCACTTCACTCAGAGGCAATCCCATGGGAATTATTGGAACCATCTTCATCGGCCTGATCGTTGGGCTGCTGGCCCGCTTCCTCAAGCCGGGCGATGACAGCATGGGTTGGATCATGACGATTCTGCTGGGTATCGGCGGCTCGTTGGCAGCGACTTACGGCGGCCAGGCGCTGGGCATTTATCAGGCAGGCCAGGCAGCCGGTTTCTTCGGGGCGCTGGTCGGCGCGGTCGTGCTGCTGGTGCTGTACGGCCTGATCCGCAAAAAAAACTGACTCACTGACTGACCAGACCCTCTCTGCGGCAATAGCGCAGGGCGCTAGAATGCGCGGCGTAAATCCATCTGGAAGCTCAATTGATGATGCGTCGCGTACTCTTGATGACACTGTTGCTGTGCAGCGGTCTGGCCCAGGCACAACTGCCGGAAACCGACTGGCTGGAGTTGATGCCCAAGTCTGACCAGAAAGCCCTGGAGCAGATGCCGGAGATCGACCATGACAGCCCCGAAGCCAATGGCACCTTTACCGAAAAGGGCGGCATGAAGCAGAGCAAGGGCTTGCCGGCGGTGATGTATTCGACCAAGACCGTGCCGGCCATGAATGGCAAGAAAATCCGCCTGGGCGGCTACCCGGTGCCGCTGGAAACCGACGCCAAGGGCAACAGCACGCTGTTCTTCCTGGTGCCGTACCCCGGCGCCTGCATCCATGTGCCGCCACCGCCGCCTAATCAACTGGTATTGGTGCGCTATCCCCACGGCTTGAAGCTGGACGACATCTATACACCGCTGTGGGTGACGGGCACGCTGAAGATTGAGACGGTCACCAATGACCTGGCAGATGCGGCTTATGCGCTGGATGCAGGGAGTGTGCGGGTGGTGACCGAGGCTGACCTCTGATTTGCTAAACCTGCTCCGATGCTGGCGAATGTCTTGCTTAATGTGGGAGCGGATTTATACGCGAATAGCTTCACGCGGTTTGCCTGACACACCGTTTTCAAGCTATTCGCGGATAAATCCGCTCCCACAAAGGCATGACTCAGGAATGAGGCAAGAGATTACAGCGGTTCGCTGACGATCTTAACGCTCAGCACATGGCTTGCGCCCGCACCGAGGCTGACAATGTCATCCCACACATTCGCCGTCTCGATGCACAGCATCCGCTGCCAGCCGTCATCGGCCATGTCCACCAGCTCCCGCGCACGATCCGTCCACGGGTTCCAGATCACCGCTGAACGCGATCCGCTGCTGATGATATTGATCCGACGCTTCCAGGCCGGGTCGATGATGCTTAGTTGAGTAGGCGCCTTCAGGTAGATCCGGTCGGTTTCGCCGGCAAACTGCAACACACCGTCCTGCTGACGCGGCTGCCACTCGGCCAGGGTTTCGATATAGGTCAGGCCTTCGACACCCTCGACCTTCACGTTGCGCACATCGCTGACCGCAAAGTAGCTGTGCAGCGCCTGGCTGATCATCGCCGTCTTCTCGCCAACGTTTGTGCTGGTCAGGCTGACAGTCAGCTGCTCACCCATCTCGATGCTCAGCTTCAGCTCGACCTTGTGCCGCCAGCCGGGCAGACCCTCTGCCGCTTCCGGCAAGCTGAAATCCACGCGCAGGGCGTCGCCGCTGCTGTCGATGCCGAGCAATTCCCAGTCGCGACCGCGCACCAGCCCGTGGGCCGGAGCTTCCTTGCCGTGGTACATGGCCTGAACGGCCTGAGGGTTGCGGGCCAGATTGCCAAACCAGGGCCAGCACACCGGAACGCCGGCGCGCACGGATTTGCCTTGTTTGAACACGGCCTGATCGCTGAGCCACAGCAGCGGTTCTTCACCGACACGCTGGTAACTCAGGATCTGTGCGCCTTGTTGGGCAACCAGCAGTTCGGCGCGCTCATCGCTGATACGCCAGCAATTCAGTTCGCCGTGCTTTTCGGACTCGACCTTAGGAGGGGACATGCGCTGCTCTCATTCAGATGCCTATAAGACATTGGACCGTATCGGGTCACACGAGTTTACCGCGCAGTCCGATCAGCGACGAGGTGGCACCGAGCGTGTGCGGCCGCTGCCATCGATGGCAACGAAGACGAAGACCGCTTCAGTGACCTTGCGCCATTCACTGGAAAGCGGGTCGTCGCTCCAGACTTCGACCATCATCTGGATCGAGCTGCGGCCGATTTCCAGGGTCTGGGTATAGAACGACAGCTGCGCGCCCACCGCCACCGGCACCAGAAAAGCCATGCGATCGATCGCCACGGTCGCGACGCGCCCACCGGCAACCTTGCTGGCCATGGCGGTGCCGGCCAGGTCCATCTGCGCGACTAGCCAGCCGCCGAAGATATCGCCAAAGCCGTTGGTTTCACGGGGTAAAGCTGTGATCTGCAAGGCCAGGTCGCCTTGCGGGATAGGATCTTCTTGTTCGAGCTCAATCATGCCGGGGGGCCTCTGACCCATCACGCTTCGTTGGTTGGCGTACTGCATACACGCCTCGAAAAACGATTCAGCACCAAACTACTACGCTGCTTTCGCTTGCGGAGGCGCTCCGAGGGAAACTCTGCGAAATCGACTAATCAGCCCGATTAGCAACGTTTTCGCACAGCACCCCTATTGCACCCAACCTTTTGTTACATCGCCCAGTATATAGAGCCGGATCTTCTGCGACGACCGTTGAGTTCTGTTTATGACCGCAGAATCGGCGGATATGTGCTTTTTCAAGCAATTTGCTATCGTGCGAAACTTCTTACACACCTGTTCCACCCCAGGTTCGGCTTGATTTGCCCCAATAAGAGACATCCGACATGACTTCCGTTCCCTCGAGCGTCGCACAGCCCGCGCGATCGCTGACCCGAAATGACTACAAAACCTTGTCACTGTCTGCGCTGGGCGGTGCGCTCGAGTTCTACGATTTCATCATTTTCGTGTTCTTTGCCACCGTGGTCGGCAAATTGTTCTTCCCCTCCGAAATGCCGGAATGGCTGCGCCTGATGCAGACCTTCGGGATCTTCGCGGCCGGCTATCTGGCACGACCGCTGGGCGGCATCGTCATGGCCCACTTCGGCGATCTGCTGGGCCGCAAGAAGATGTTTACCTTAAGTATTTTCATGATGGCCGTGCCGACCCTGATCATGGGTCTGCTGCCGACCTATGCGCAGATTGGGATGTGGGCACCGATCCTGTTGCTGCTGATGCGGGTCATCCAGGGTGCGGCGATTGGCGGTGAAGTGCCGGGTGCCTGGGTGTTTGTCTCCGAACACGTGCCGGCGCGCAACACCGGCTACGCCTGCGGCACCCTGACGGCCGGGCTGACCGCGGGCATTCTGCTCGGCTCGCTGGTGGCGACCCTGATCAACAGCCTGTACAGCCCCGAGCAAGTGGCCGATTACGCCTGGCGTATCCCGTTCCTGCTGGGCGGTGTGTTTGGCCTGATGTCGGTGTACCTGCGTCGCTGGCTGCACGAAACCCCGGTGTTCGCCGAACTGCAGCAGCGCAAGGCGCTGGCTGAAGAGATCCCGTTGCGTGCGGTATTGCGTGATCACCGGGGCGCCATCATGCTGTCGATGCTACTGACCTGGCTGCTGTCAGCCGGCATCATCGTGGTCATCCTCATGACTCCGACCGTGCTGCAGACCGTGTACGGCTTCAGCCCCACCGTCGCCCTGCAGGCCAATAGCCTCGCGATTGTGTTCCTCAGTATCGGCTGTGTGATTGCCGGCAGCCTGGCCGACCGATTCGGCGCGGGTAAGGTCTTTGTCATCGGCAGCCTGTCGTTGCTGATCAGCTCCTGGACCTTCTACCACAACCTGCAGGCGCACCCGGACTGGCTGTTTGGGCTGTATTCCCTGACCGGGCTGCTGGTGGGCACCATCGGCGCGGTACCGTATGTCATGGTGCGGGCGTTCCCGCCCGTAGTACGGTTCAGCGGCCTGTCGTTCTCCTACAACCTGGCCTACGCCATCTTCGGCGGCTTGACGCCGATGGTCGTGACTTTCCTGCTCAAGGTCAGCCCCATGGGCCCGTCCTACTATGTGGCGGGTATCTGCACCATTGGTCTGGTGGTGGGCGCTTATTTGATGGCGACCAAGCGCTGAGACCGCTCTGACTCAACCCTTCTTACATTTTGTAAAGGCCATCTCCCGAAAAGGGTGATGGCCTTTCATCTAATTGTCACATTGCATTCATAGAGTAGTCATGCGGCCTGCAGATACTTGGGCCCGATCCATCTAACCCCAATCCTGCTAGGAGCAAGGCATGAAACTGAAGCGTTTGATGGCGGCCCTGACTTTCGTCGCCGCTGGCGTTGCCACCGCCAATGCGGTTGCCGCTGTTGACCCTGCTATTCCGACCTACGTCAAAACTACCGGCGTGTCGGGCAATCTCTCCAGCGTCGGTTCCGATACCCTGGCCAACCTGATGACCCTGTGGGCCGAGTCCTACAAAAAAGAATACCCGAACGTGAACATTCAGATTCAGGCTGCCGGTTCTTCGACCGCGCCACCCGCCCTGACTGAAGGCACCGCGAACCTGGGTCCGATGAGCCGCAAGATGAAGGACGTCGAGCTGCAGGCCTTCGAACAGAAATACGGCTACAAGCCAACCGCTATCCCGGTTGCCGTTGACGCCTTGGCTGTGTTCGTCCACAAGGACAACCCGATCAAGGGCCTGACCATGGCTCAAGTCGATTCGATCTTCTCTTCGACTCGCCTGTGCGGCGCCAAGTCCGACGTGAAAACCTGGGGCGACCTGGGCGTGACCGGCGACCTGGCCAACAAGCCAGTTCAGCTGTTCGGTCGTAACTCGGTATCCGGCACCTACGGCTACTTCAAGGAAGAAGCCCTGTGCAAAGGCGACTTCAAGCCTAACGTCAACGAACAACCTGGCTCGGCATCGGTCGTGCAGTCGATCAGCAGCTCGCTGAACGGCATTGGTTACTCGGGCATCGGCTACAAGACCGCTAGCGTGAAAACCGTCCCTCTGGCCAAGAAAGAAGGCGGTGTCTTTGTTGAAGACAACGAAGCCAACGCCCTGAACGGCACCTACCCGCTGTCGCGCTTCCTCTACGTTTACGTCAACAAGGCACCGAACAAGCCTCTGGCCCCGCTGGAAGCTGAGTTCGTGAAGCTGATCCTGTCTCAGGCCGGTCAGCAAGTTGTGGTGAAAGACGGCTACATCCCGTTGCCAGCCAAAGTTGCCGCCAAGGCACTGGCTGACCTGGGCCTGGAGCACGTGAAGAACACCGCAGCCAAGTAAGTGAGAGCAAGGCGGGGCCTGGAAAAATGTCCGGGCCCTGCCGCAAATTGCGAGTCCGCTGCCAAGACCACTGGGCGGCGGACTTTTTTTCGTCACTGCATTGTCATGTTTCTGTCATATGAGATCGCTAGGGTGTGCGCATGAATGATCTGGCCAACTCCACAATGACTCAAAAAGCCCCGCCCGAGCGGATTGACTTCAATACGCCCGAATTGCAGCGCAAGCGTCGCGTGCGTGCACTCAAGGATCGCCTGACCCACTGGTATGTACTGGTGGGCGGGCTGGCCGTGCTGGCCGCGATTACCTTGATCTTCTTTTATCTGGCGTATGTGGTCGTGCCCCTGTTCCAGGGCGCCGAGTTGACCACCAGAAAAGCCATCACCCCGGCCTGGATGCAGGACGCCGGCAAGCCGCTGATGATCGCTCTGGAAGAGCAGAACCTGGTCGGCATGCGCGTCTCGGACAAGGGCCAGGCGCTGTTCTTCGACACCAAGACCGGTGCCGAGCTGCAGCGCGTCGACCTGCCGCTGCCGGCGGGTACCACGGTGACCTCCATTGGTGCCGACCAGCCGGGCAATCCGCTAGTGGTGGTCGGCTTGTCCAACGGGCAGGCCCTGGCATTCCGCCACACCTACAAGATCACTTACCCTGACAACAAGAAAACCATCACTCCGGCCATTGAGTACCCCTATGGCCAAGAGATGTTTACGCTGGATGAAGACGGCCGCCCGCTTGAGCACGTGAGCCTGAACGTCAACGACGACACCCTCGTGGTGGCCGGTTCCACCGGTGCGCACCTGCAAGTGCTGTCGCTGGCTCGCGAAGAAAACATGATGACCGGTGAAGTCACCACCGAGCAGAGTCGCATCGACCTGCCGCAGATGACCGAAACGGTAAAAGCCATTTATATCGATCCGCGTCAGCAATGGCTGTACGTGATCAACGGTCGCGCCCAGGCAGACGTGTTCAGCCTGCGCGACAAAAGCCTGAATGGTCGTTACAAGCTGCTGGAAGATGGCAACGCCGAAGTCACCGCCAGCAACCAGCTGGTCGGCGGCATCTCGCTGATCATTGGTGACTCCAAGGGCGGCCTGGCTCAGTGGTTCATGGCCCGCGACCCGGATGGCGAGCAGCGCCTCAAGCGTATTCGTGACTTCTCCATGGGCACGAGCCCCGTGGTGCAGATCGACGCCGAAGAGCGCCGCAAGGGCTTCGTGGCCCTGGACGCCAGCGGCAAGCTCGGTGTGTTCCACAGCACGGCGCACCGTACCCTGCTGGTGGAACCGGTCGCCGAAGGCGCTGGCATCCTGGCGCTGTCGCCACGGGCCAACCGCATCATTGTTGAAGAAGGCGGCAAACTGCTGCCGATGAGCCTGCGCAACCCGCACCCGGAAGTGTCCTGGAGCGCGCTGTGGAGCAAGGTCTGGTACGAGAACTACGACGAACCGAAGTACGTCTGGCAGTCGACCGCGTCGAACACCGACTTCGAACCCAAGCTGAGCCTGTCGCCGTTGACCTTCGGCACCTTGAAGGCGGCGTTCTACGCCATGATCCTGGCTGCACCGCTGGCCATTGCTGCTGCTATCTACACCGCCTACTTCATGGCACCGGGCATGCGCCGCAAGGTCAAGCCGGTGATCGAGTTGATGGAGGCGATGCCGACGGTGATCCTCGGCTTCTTCGCCGGCCTGTTCCTGGCACCGTATCTGGAAGGGCACTTGCCTGGCGTGTTCAGCTTGTTCCTGTTGATGCCGGTGGGCATCCTGGTCTCGGGCTTCGCCTGGAGCCGCCTGCCTGAGTCGATTCGCCTGCGGGTGCCGGATGGCTGGGAGAGCGCGATCCTGATCCCGGTGATCCTCTTCACCGGCTGGGCTGCGCTGACCATGAGTCCGTTCCTGGAAACCTGGTTCTTCGGCGGCGACATGCGCCTGTGGATCACCAATGACCTGGGTATCACCTATGACCAGCGCAACGCTCTGGTGGTGGGTATCGCCATGGGCTTTGCGGTCATCCCGAACATCTACTCGATTGCCGAAGACGCCGTGTTCAGCGTGCCGCGCAGCCTGACCCTCGGTTCGCTGGCACTCGGTGCCACGCCGTGGCAGACCCTGACTCGCGTGGTCATCCTGACTGCCAGCCCGGGTATCTTCTCGGCGCTGATGATCGGCATGGGCCGTGCGGTCGGCGAAACGATGATCGTGCTGATGGCCACCGGTAACACCCCGGTCATGGAAATGAACCTGTTCGAGGGCATGCGCACCCTGGCGGCCAACGTCGCGGTGGAGATGCCGGAATCCGAAGTCGGTGGCAGCCATTACCGCGTGCTGTTCCTCGCAGCCCTGGTGCTGCTGATGTTCACCTTCGTGATGAACACCTTGGCCGAGCTGATTCGCCAGCGTCTGCGCAAGAAATACTCGTCGCTTTGATAGAAAGGTAGAGATCCGTGAAAAAGGATTCCCTCAAAGGTTGGTTCAAGAGCGGCGCTCCCGGTGTCTGGATGAGCGGTGGGGCCGTTTCCATCGCTGTGATCATGACCATTGGCCTGTTGGCGGTGATCGCCGTGCGCGGCCTGGGCCACTTCTGGCCAGCCGACCTGCTGCACGCCAACTACAACGTGCCAGGCCAGGCCAACCACATCGTCGTCGGCGAAGTGGTGCAGAAAGAAGAGGTGCCGCGCGTCCGTCTCAAGGGTGCCGGTCTGCCGGTGCCCGATGTTGGCCCGGAGTTCATGACCCGCGAGCTGATCAAGGTCGGTAACCGTGACCTCAACGGCAGCGACTTCACCTGGGTGGTCGGCGAATGGCTGACCAACCACAGCAAGCCCGCCGAACTGATGGCGCTGGAGCGCCGTGAGTGGGGCAACTTCTACGGCTATCTGGTGAGCGTCAAGGAAGACGGCAAGGTTGTCGCCCAGGGCCAGGATGCCTGGGGCGAGCTGCAGGCACGCCTCAAGCGTGCCGACCAATTGACCGGTGAGCTGAGCAAGCTCGAGAAGAAAGACATCGGCGCCATCAACCACGGCCTTGAGCGCCTGCGTCTGCAGACCCGCAAGCTGGAACTGAGCGGCAAGCTGGACGCTGCCGCCCAGGCCGACATCGAATCCGAGCGTGCGCAGCTGAACAACCGCTATAAGGCCATCGAAGAGCGCCTGGGTGACCTGCACCAGTCGTTGAACCGCGACAGCCTGGTGGCGCGCGATGCCAACGGCAAGGAAGTCGAGATCAACCTGAGCAAGGTCGTTCACGCTTACCAGCCCAACGGCATGGGCACCTTCACCAAGATGGGTGTTTACTTCAGCAAGGTCTGGGAGTTCCTGAGCGACGACCCGCGTGAAGCCAACACCGAAGGCGGGATCTTCCCGGCCATCTTCGGTACGGTGATGATGACCCTGATCATGGCTGTGATCGTCACGCCGTTTGGCGTACTGGCAGCGGTCTACCTGCGTGAGTACGCCCGCCAGGGCCCGGTAACCCGCCTGATCCGCATTGCGGTGAACAACCTGGCCGGTGTTCCGGCTATCGTTTACGGCGTGTTCGGCCTGGGCTTCTTCGTTTACGTGCTGGGTGGCTCGCTTGACCGACTGTTCTTCCCCGAAGCCCTGCCGGCCCCGACCCTGGGTACCCCGGGCCTGCTCTGGGCATCCCTGACCCTGGCACTGCTGGCGGTGCCGGTGGTGATCGTGGCCACCGAAGAAGGCCTGGCGCGGATTCCTCGTACCGTGCGTGAAGGCTCGCTGGCGCTGGGCGCCACCAAGGCCGAGACGCTGTGGAAGATCGTTCTGCCAATGGCCAGCCCGGCAATGATGACCGGCATGATCCTGGCGGTGGCCCGTGCTGCCGGTGAGGTTGCGCCGCTGATGCTGGTGGGTGTGGTGAAACTGGCACCGTCGTTGCCGGTGGACGGTAACTATCCGTACCTGCACCTGGATCAGAAGATCATGCACCTGGGCTTCCACATCTACGACGTCGGCTTCCAGAGCCCGAACGTGGAAGCGGCGCGGCCGCTGGTATACGCCACTGCCTTGTTGCTGGTGCTGGTGATCGCCACGCTCAACCTGTCGGCAGTGTGGATTCGTAACCACCTGCGCGAGAAGTACAAGGCCCTGGACAGCTGATCCACGCCTGACCCTACATCGACCGCGCCGCCTGGCCTTGCCGGGTGGCGCGATGAAACGAATTGATAGCGTATGGAGCCTACCCATGCAGCAAGAATCCCACTCCCACGGCATCAACATGTCGGCTCTGGGTCGCGACAAACAGAGCCTGCGTCTGGCTGAAGAAACCGTGGCCATCGAAGTGCCCGGCCTGAGCCTGTTCTACGGCGAAAAGCAGGCGCTGTTCGACGTCAGCCTGAACATCCCCAAGCAACGCGTGACCGCCTTCATCGGCCCGTCGGGCTGCGGCAAGTCGACCTTGCTGCGCACCTTCAACCGCATGAATGACCTGGTCGATGGCTGCCGTGTCGACGGCGCCATCAACCTGTACGGCAATAACATCTACCGCAAGGGCGAAGACGTGGCCGAGCTGCGTCGTCGGGTCGGCATGGTGTTCCAGAAGCCGAACCCGTTCCCCAAGACCATCTACGAAAACGTCGTTTATGGCCTGCGTATCCAGGGCATCAACAAGAAGCGCGTGCTCGACGAAGCCGTCGAGTGGGCACTCAAAGGGGCGGCGCTGTGGGACGAGGTCAAGGATCGCCTGCATGAATCCGCGCTGGGCCTGTCCGGCGGCCAGCAGCAGCGTCTGGTGATCGCCCGTACCATCGCGGTCGAGCCTGAAGTGCTGTTGCTCGACGAACCGTGCTCGGCGCTGGACCCGATCTCGACCCTGAAGGTCGAAGAGCTGATCTACGAGCTGAAATCCAAGTACACCATCGTCATCGTGACCCACAACATGCAGCAGGCGGCGCGGGTCTCCGACTACACCGCGTTCATGTACATGGGCAAGCTGGTTGAATTCGGGGATACCGATACCCTGTTCACCAATCCGGCGAAGAAGCAGACTGAAGACTACATCACCGGTCGTTACGGCTAGGTCTTAACGATTCGATGTATGAACGCTGCGGTCGACCGCACCTCACCGGACGCTTCAAGGATTTCAAGCATGATTGATAAAGACAGCCTTACGCACCACATCTCCCAGCAGTTCAACGCGGAGCTCGAGGAAGTGCGCAGCCACCTCCTGGCGATGGGAGGGCTGGTCGAGAAGCAGGTCAACGACGCCGTGACCGCGCTGATCGAAGCCGACTCGGGCCTGGCCCAGCAGGTTCGAGAAGTGGACGAGCAGATCAACCAGATGGAACGCAACATCGACGAGGAATGCGTGCGCATTCTGGCGCGCCGCCAGCCGGCGGCCTCGGATTTGCGCCTGATCATCAGCATTTCCAAGTCGGTGATCGACCTGGAGCGCATCGGCGACGAGTCGACCAAGATCGCCCGCCGCGCCATCCAGCTGTGCGAAGAAGGCGAGTCGCCGCGCGGTTATGTCGAAGTTCGGCACATTGGTGACCAGGTGCGTAACATGGTCCGCGATGCACTGGACGCCTTTGCCCGCTTCGATGCGGACCTGGCCTTGTCGGTGGCGCAATACGACAAGAACATCGACCGCGAGTACAAGACCGCGCTGCGCGAGCTGGTCACCTACATGATGGAAGACCCGCGTTCGATCTCCCGCGTGTTGAGCGTGATCTGGGCCCTGCGTTCGCTTGAGCGTATCGGCGATCACGCGCGCAATATTTCGGAGCTGGTGATCTATCTGGTGCGCGGCACCGACGTTCGCCACCTGGGCCTCAAGCGCATGCAAGAGGAAGTGCAGGGCACCACGTCCGAAAGCGCTAATGTTTCGGGTGAAGCGGACGATAAGTAAGACTGCCCGAGAACAAACGCCCGGCCTTGGCCGGGCGTTTTCGTTTGCGGCAGATCAAAGCAAGGCAGCCGCGAACGAATAAAAGTCCCGGCGTGAGCCAGGTTTTGGCAAAAGGCCATCATCCAGCGCTATGCTTGTCGGGATTTTTGAGGAGGGGTGGATGAGTAAAGTCAGCGTGCTGGTTGTGGATGATGCGCCGTTCATTCGTGACCTGATGAAGAAGTGTCTGCGCAATTATTTCCCCGGTATGGTCATCGAAGACGCCATCAACGGCCGCAAGGCCCAGGTGCTGCTGCAAACCCAGAAATTCGACCTGGTGTTGTGCGACTGGGAAATGCCCGAGATGTCGGGACTTGAGCTGCTCAGCTGGTGCCGTTCCCAGGACGGGCACAAGGCCCTGCCGTTCATCATGGTCACCAGCCGCGGTGACAAGGAGAACGTGGTGCAGGCCATTCAGGCCGGCGTCTCCGACTTTATCGGCAAGCCGTTCACCAACGAGCAGCTGTTGACCAAGGTGCAGAAGGCCCTGGGCAAGATCGGCAAGCTTGAGGCCGTGCAGGTCAGTATCGCGCCCACCCGCGTTGCCCCGGCATTTGCCAATGACTCTTTGAGCGCGTTGACCGGGGGCAAGGCCGAAGTGGTTAAACCCACACCGGCGCCTGCGTCGGCTGCCAAACCGCTGATCAATCCAACCCCCAAGGCACCGCCGCCGACGGGCCGTGGACAGGGTCAGTTGCGGCTGCCCAGCGGCAATCAGCAGTGCGTGATCAAGGCGCTGAGCCTCAAGGAAGCGTTGCTGGTGGTGCGTCGCAGTGAAGTCTTGCCGCAGGTGCTCGAAGGCGCCGTGCTCGATCTTGAGCAGGGCGAGAATGCGGAAGTGGCCCGGCTCAACGGCTACCTGCATGCCATCGTCGCTTACGAGCCCAAGCCTGACAGCGACTGGTTGCAGCTGACCTTCCGCTTTGTCGACCAGGACGCCCAGAAGCTCGATTACCTGTCGCGGCTGATTGCCCGTGGGGCGGCGTTGAAGCACTTTGTGCCGGGTGCCTGAATCGGCGCTGAACCATTCGCGGATAAATCCGCTCCCACATTGAAAGCCCAGCATCCTCAGATGCTGAGCGGGGAATATGTGGGAGCGGATTTATCCGCGAATGAGGCCCTCCTGGATGCACACCCCGCAGAGCACCTGCTAGTCTTCCCCGCAGTCAAATTTGCCAGAAAGCTGCCCATGCTCGCGCGTTCATTGCTTCTCTGTGGTCTTTTCATGGCCTCCAGCTCGGCCGTGGCCGCGACCATCTACAAGTCGACCGATGCCAACGGTGTCGTCTCCTATTCCGACAAGCCAACCCCGGGTGCGTGGGTGTTTGTGTTTCGCGATCAAATGGTCGAGCACCTGGAAACGCAGGTACGCCTCGATATTCAGAAGCGCAGTGGCATCACAGCCTTCGTCGTGCGTAACGAGCTGTTCGCCCCGGTGGAAGTCGAGCTGAAGCTGGACGGCGTCAGCAACGTTCGCACGTCGCCACCCAGGCTCGTGCGCCAGGTAGTGCCCGCCCGTTCAAGCGTCACGCTGGCCTCGCTGGCGGCCAGGACGGTCGGCCAGCCCCCTCGCTATACTCACGCGTTCCGCTACGCACTGGGCGACCCTTCAGCGCGCCCCAGGGCCTATCGCTACCCGTTGCCCTGGACCGGCGGGCCATTCCAGCTGACCCAGGGCGCCAACGGCCGCTACAGCCATTTCGGCCCCAAGGGACGCTATGCGCAGGACATCGCCATGCCCGAAGGCACGCCGATCATCGCCGCGCGTTCAGGCATGGTGATCAAGGTCGAGAACAATCAGTCGGGGCGCGGCACCGACCCGTCGGGCAATTTTGTCCGGGTGTTGCATGACGACGGCAGCATGGGTGTGTACCTGCACCTGATGCAGGGCTCGGTGGTGGTTCGCGAGGGGCAGCGGGTGGGTCTGGGCGCGGCGCTGGCGCGCTCGGGCAATACCGGCAACAGCACCGGCCCGCACCTGCATTTTGTGATTCAACGCAACGTCGGGCTGGCGCTGGAGTCGATTCCCTACCAGTTCAATCAGCCGGTGGGCAGCCTGCCCAACTTTGCAGTGGGCGGGCAATGACAGCGCGGTTCAATCGAGCTTGAGCACCTTGGCCAGAATGATTTTCGGGCCTTTCATCTTCTTGATGATGATGCGCAGGCCTTCAACTTCCAGCACTTCTTCCTCTTCGGGTACGCGCTTGAGGGTTTCGTAGATCAGGCCGGCGAGGGTTTCGGCCTCGATGTGGTCCAGATCAATGCCCAGCAGGCGCTCGACCTTGAACAGCGGGGTATCGCCGCGCACCAGCAGTTTGCCGGGCTGGTAGGCGAGGATGCCGCGTTCGGCCTTGCGGTGCTCGTCCTGAATGTCCCCGACCAGCACTTCCAGCACGTCTTCCATGGTCAGATAGCCAATGACCTTGCCGTCGGCTTCCTCGACCAGCGCAAAGTGCGCGCCGCCCTTGCGGAACTGCTCCAGCAACCGTGACAGCGGCATGTGCTTGGAAACCCGTTCCAGCGGCCGGGTCAGCTCGGCCAGGTTGAATGACTCGGGCACATGCTCCAGCGCCGCCAGTTCCAGCAGCAGGTCCTTGATGTGCAACAGGCCGACGTATTCGCCACGCTCGGAGTCGTAGACCGGGTAACGGCTGAACTTGTGGCGACGGAACATCGCCAGGATTTCCTTGAGCGGTGCATTGAACTCAAGGCTCACCAGGTCTTCTTTGGAGTTGGCCCAGTCGACCACCTCCAGCTCGCCCATCTCGACCGCCGAGGCCAGTACGCGCATGCCCTGGTCGCTCGGGTCCTGGCCACGGCTGGAGTGCAGGATCAGCTTGAGTTCTTCACGGCTGTAGTGATGATCGTGATGCGGGCCGGGCTCGCCTTGCCCGGCGATGCGCAGGATGGTGTTGGCGCTGGCGTTGAGCAGGTAGATGGCCGGGTACATGACCCAGTAGAACAGGTACAGCGGCACCGCCGTCCACAGCGACAGCAGCTCGGGCTTGCGGATCGCCCACGACTTGGGCGCCAGCTCGCCGACCACGATGTGCAGGTACGAGATGATGAAGAAGGCGCTGAAAAACGAAACAGCCTTGATCACTTCCGGCGATTGCACGCCGACAGCGCCCAGCAACGGCTCCAGCAGGTGCGCAAAGGCCGGCTCACCGACCCAGCCAAGGCCCAGGGAGGCGAGGGTGATACCCAGCTGGCAGGCGGACAGGTAGGCGTCCAGTTGGTTGTGTACGGTGCGCAGGATCTGGCCGCGCCAGCCGTGTTGCTCGGCGATGGACTCGACCCGGGTCGAGCGCAGCTTGACCATGGCGAACTCGGCGGCAACGAAAAAGCCGTTGAGCAGCACCAGTAGCAGAGCAAAAAGAATCATGCCGAAGTCGGCAAACAGTGAAGCGAGGTTAAAGCCAGGGGAAGGGTCCATGATGGAGTTTTTACGGGTTCCGTCTTTGAAATGGGGGCAATAGCGCGCCTGAAATGCAGGCGCAAGTCAGGCAATGTAGCGGCTGCGCGACCAATTGCCTAGTCGCGGGCGCCGCTGGTGGTATTGGCCGATAGCCGGGAGACAGTCTGAACCGGGGCGAAATGGCAGGTGAACGTGCTGCCGTGGCCTGGCACGCTGGAGATTTCGAGGCGAGCGCGATGGCGTATCAGCACATGCTTGACGATCGCCAGGCCCAGCCCGGTGCCGCCGGTGTTGGAGGCGCGGCTGGAGTCTACCCGGTAGAAACGTTCGGTCAGGCGCGGGATGTGCTTGGGATCGATGCCGATGCCCGAGTCCTGGACGCTCAAGTAGGCACCTCGCTCATCGCCCCACCAGCGGATACGGATCTGGCCGTTGTCGGGAGTGTATTTGACCGCGTTGAAAATCAGGTTGGAAAACGCGCTGCGCAGTTCCGTCTCGCTGCCCTTGAGATACAGGCTGGCATCGGCCTCCAGGCTGATCTGCTGATTGCGCGGCCCGGACAGCGCCCGCGCATCGCTCTGGATCGTTTGCAGCAGGCTGTCGACCTTCACGGGCAGGTTATCGGAGGGGTAATCGGTCGCCTCCAATTTGGCCAGCAGCAGCAAGTCATTGAGCAAGGTTTGCATGCGTGCGCCTTGCTGGTGCATCTGCTGCAAGGCCCGCACCCAACGTGGGTTCACGTCCTCGACGTTATCGAGCAGGGTTTCCAGATAACCGGAAATCACGGTCAGCGGCGTGCGCAACTCGTGGGAGACGTTGGCGACGAAGTCCTTGCGCATCTGTTCGAGCTGATGAATGCGGGTGACGTCGCGCACCAGCATCAGGTGCTCGTTGTTGCCATAGCGGGTAATCAGCAGCTGCACGCGCACGCGATCGTTGATCGGCGAGGGGATTTCCAGTGGTTCGTGGTAGTTGCCGACGTCGAAGTATTCCTTGAAGCGCGGGTGGCGCACCAGGTTGGTGACCGGCTGGCCGCTGTCTTGAGGGGTTTTCAGGCCCAACAGGGTTTCGGCGGCGCGGTTCCACCATTCAAGGTTGCCATCGCTGTCGAGCATGATGACCGCATCGCGCAGGGCCGCGGTGGATTCCTGGACCCGGTCGATGACCGCTTGCAGGCGCCCACGCACGCGCTGGTCGCGGCGTTGCAGGTGATAGATGCTGTCGAAGACTTCGCCCCACAGGCCATAGCCGTCCGGCGGTGGTTCATCGGGTTTATACAGCCGCAGCCATTCATGCAGGCGCAGCAATTGCTTGAGGGTCCAGGCCAGGTACAGCCCAAGGCCTAACGCCAGGCTTGCACCGTAGTAACCGCTTACCAATCCTGCCAGCAGGCAGACAGTCAGCAGAAGCAGCAGGTGGCGGATCAGGGTGCCGTGCCAGTTCTGGTTCAATTAACGACGAGTCCTTTCGTGACTGGTCAATCGGGGGTCAGCTTTTGGTCGAGAACCGGTAGCCGGTGCCACGAACAGTCTGTACCAGGTTTTCATAAGCGTCACCGAGGGCCTTGCGCAGGCGGCGGATATGCACATCGACAGTGCGTTCTTCCACGTAGACGTTGCCGCCCCAGACCTGATCGAGCAGCTGGCCGCGGGTGTAGGCGCGCTCTTGGTGGGTCATGAAGAACTGCAACAGGCGATATTCGGTAGGGCCCATCTCGGCCGGCTTGCCGTCAATGGTAACCCGATGGCTGATCGGGTCCAGCAGCAGGCCGCCGACTTCGATCGGCGCTTCGCCGTCGCTTGGGCCGGCGCGGCGCAGCACGGCCTTCAGGCGCGCGACCAGCTCGCGAGGCGAGAACGGTTTAGTGATGTAGTCGTCAGCGCCGACTTCCAGGCCCTGGATCTTGTTGTCTTCCTCGCCCTTGGCCGTGAGCATGATGATCGGAATATCGCCCGTCAACTCATCACGCTTGAGGCGCCGCGCCAGCTCGATTCCGGAGGTGCCAGGCAGCATCCAGTCGAGCAGGATCAAGTCCGGCTTGCGGTCGACGATGATGGCGTGGGCCTGCTGGGAGTTCTCGGCCTCCAGGCAGTCATAGCCAGCCATTTCCAATGCAACGGCGATCATCTCGCGAATGGGCGCTTCGTCGTCGACGATCAGAATGTTTCTGCCAACCATGCTCCAAACCTCTGCCGTTAAGTGTCCTGGCCCGCATTAGATAACGGAATTATTGCAGTCGTGTGACAGGTCGGGGGAGGTCGCAGCAACATTCGGTTACTGAGCTAGGCTATTAAGCCTCTCCCCAAACAAGAGGTGGCTCCAATGACACGACATACGCTGAACTGGATGGCCCTTTTTACTGCAGCTGCTCTGGCGTTGCCAAGCGTGGCTTCGGCGGATCATGCCATGGCAAAAAATGGCATGTTCGTCGACCAGGCGGGCATGACACTTTACACCTTCGACAAGGACGCCGGCGGCAAGTCGATGTGTAACGGCGAATGTGCCAAGAACTGGCCGCCGCTGATGGTTATGGGCAAAGAAGCAGCCAAGGACGACTGGACTCACGTTACGCGTGATGACGGTAGCATGCAGTGGGCGTACAAAGGCAAGCCTCTGTACACCTTCGTCAAGGACAAGAAAGCAGGGGATATGACCGGAGACGGTATGAAAGATGTCTGGCACGTCGCCAAACCCTGACGCCTGACGCCTGAAGGCGGGTTGGCCGCTCCTGAGCGAGCGGTCAACGCAATGCGTAATCCAGCACGATCCCCACGAAAATCGCCAGACCTGCCCAGTGGTTGTGCAGAAACGCGCGGAAACAGGCCATGCGCTCGCGTTCGCGGGTGTACCAGTACTCCCAGGCAAAACACAGCGCCGCGACCAGCAAACCCAAGTGGAACCACAGCCCCAGCTCGAAGCGCGCACCCGCCAGCAGCAGGCAGCCCAGTGCCAGCCCTTGCAGGATGACGATGATCAGTCGATCCGACTCGCCGAACAGAATGGCCGTGGACTTGACCCCGATCTTCAGGTCGTCATCACGGTCGGTCATGGCGTAATAGGTGTCGTAACCCACGGTCCAGAGCAGATTGGCGATGTACAGTAGCCAGGCCGCCGCCGGCAGGTTGCCGGTTTCGGCAGTGAACGCCATCGGCATCCCCCAGGAAAACGCCGCACCCAGGACGACTTGCGGGTAATAGGTGTAGCGCTTCATGAACGGGTAGGTGGCAGCCAGCGCCAGGCCGCCGAACGACAGCCAGATGGTGGTGGCGTTGGTGCAAAGCACCAGCAGGAAGCTGGCGCCGATCAGTGTGGCAAAGAATACCAGCGCTTCGCGCGAACTGATCCTGCCCGCCGGCAGCGGCCGCTGCTCGGTGCGCTTGACGTGGCCATCGACCTTGCGATCGGCGAAGTCGTTGATGACGCAGCCGGCGGCGCGCATCAGCACCACGCCGGTGACGAAAATGAACACGTTGGCAAGCGTAGGCGAACCCTCGCCGGCAATCCACAGCGCCCACAGCGTTGGCCACAGCAGCAGGTAGATGCCGATGGGCTTGTCCATCCGCGTCAGCTGGACAAAGTCCCAGGCGCGCGGGTTAAGGCGATTCAGGGATTTGAGCAGGCTCTGGTACATCAATCGTTCTCCCGGGACGGTTCGGTAGCCTGCCACAGGGCCGGCAGAAACACTTCCGCGACCAGCAGGCTCAAGCCATCGCGGTCGAAACGCGAGCGGCGGCCCCAGAGTCCTTCGGTTTCATGATCCGTCGGCAGCCAGGCCGCCGGGTAATGGCAGACCTCAATCGGCTGTCGGCTGAAGGCCTGATCACAAAACAGCAACTCACCCAGCGAGCGGCTGCCCAACTGATCCATGTGCAGCCCGCCCTGTTCCAGTGCCGCCCGCGCAGCAACGCTGCGGGCAAAGATCCAAGGCTCGCCGTGGCCACGCAAATACACTTCGCGCACCCAGCCAATGCTGCCCGGGGCCAAGTCCAGCGCCGCGCACTCGTCGTCGCGCAGGGGCTGCCAGCTTTCGAGCACAGGTGTCACGCTGAAGTGATCGGCGGATAATTGGATCAGGCGGCGGGTGAGCGAGCCCTGGTCGAACAGCCAGTCGAGGGTGACCGGCGCCAGCGGCGTCGCCAGCCGTGACTGCGTCAGCCATTGCGGCGTGGTAATCAGAGGGATGTCGTGCGGCACGGTAGGTATGGATGCTTGCCAGAGAGGCGGCGAGCTTAGCATGCGAAAGAATCAAAGGAACAAATGTTGGTACATCTCTCTTGAGCACGCCGCTTGCATACTGGCCCGCGCATCAGTACAAAACCCGCTGCGCAGGTCGACAGACCTCATCAACAACGATCGACCGCGACAAAGCCTGAGCATTGAGGAACCCGTTAATGAAGAAGTGGCAGTGTGTGGTATGTGGCCTGATTTACAACGAGGCCGAGGGTTGGCCCGACGATGACATCGCGCCGGGTACCCGTTGGGAAGACGTACCCGAAGACTGGCTGTGCCCGGACTGTGGCGTCGGCAAAATGGACTTCGAGATGATCGAAATCGCCTGATTCACCCAAACAAGGAAACCAGTGAATGACTGCACCTGTCGTGATCGTGGGCACGGGCCTGGCCGGCTACAACCTGGCCCGGGAATTTCGCAAGCTCGATGGCGAAACGCCGTTACTGCTCATTACCGCCGATGACGGTCGTTCCTATTCCAAGCCCATGCTCTCCATCGGCTTCGGCAAGAAAAAGGATGCCGATGGCCTTGGCATGGCCGAGCCCGGCGTCATGGCCGATCAGCTCAAGGCTGAAATTCGCACCCATACCCGGATCAGCGGCATTGACCCCGGCCACAAGCGGCTGTGGATCGGCGAGGAGCAAGTGGCGTACCGCGACCTGATCCTGGCCTGGGGGGCGCAGACGGTGCAGGTTCCGGTTGAGGGTGATGCCGAGGATTCAATCTTCCCGATCAACGACCTGGAAGACTACGCCCGCTTTCGCACGGCGGCGCAGGGCAAGCGCCGGGTACTGCTGCTGGGCGCCGGGCTGATTGGCTGTGAATTTGCCAATGACCTGATGCTGGGCGGCTATGAGGTCGAACTGGTCGCCCCCTGCGAGCAAGTGATGCCAACCCTGCTTCACCCCGCGGCGGCGGCGGCCGTGCAAGCCGGGCTTGAGGGGCTGGGTGCGCGGTTCCATCTGGGTCCGGTACTGACCCGTCTGCAGCGATCGGCAGAGGGCCTGGAAGCGCACTTGTCTGATGGCACTGCCATCGCTTGCGATGTGGTGGTGTCGGCCATCGGACTGCGCCCACGGGTCGACCTGGCAGCCGCAGCGGGCCTTGAGGTCAACCGTGGCGTGGTCGTTGATCGCCAGCTGAAAACCTCCCACGCGAACATCTATGCCCTGGGCGATTGCGCCGAGGTCGACGGCCTCAATCTGCTGTACGTCATGCCCTTGATGAGCTGCGCGCGGGCATTGGCGCAAACCCTGGCGGGTACTCCGACCCAGGTCAAGTACGGGCCGATGCCGATTACTGTGAAAACTCCGGTTTGCCCCCTTGTTGTCTCGCCACCGCCACGGGGTCGCGAAGGCAGTTGGAGCGTCGAAGGCGAGGGCGCCGACATCAAGGTGCTATGCCGCGATGCAGAGGGATCGCTGCTCGGTTATGCCCTGACAGGCGCGGCGGTGAGCGAGAAGCTGGCACTGAACAAGCAGCTTCCACCGCTGTTGGCGTGAATAAAGGCCTTTCTGTCGGAATCACCCCGCCTTTGCCTCTACAAAGGTCGTGTTGAGACTGGCGCGGCCCTTGGGGGCGTGCCATTCTCACTCCCGTCTGCCGCAGCTTAGAGCCTGCGGCGCCTTGGGCGCTGTTCAGCGGAACAGCACGAACATAACAACAAAAAACCCGTCAAAGAGGCTTCATCATGCGTAAACCAGAACTGGCAGCCGCAATCGCTGAAAAAGCGGATCTGACCAAAGAGCAGGCCAATCGCGTCCTCAATGCTGTTCTCGAAGAAATCACCAATGCCCTTCACAAGAAGGACAGCGTCACGCTTGTCGGGTTTGGTACCTTCCTGCCGCGTCATCGCGGTGCCCGTACGGGTAAAAACCCGCAGACCGGCGAGCCGGTCAAGATCAAGGCCAGCAACACCGTTGCGTTCAAGCCGGGCAAATTCCTGAAAGACAGCGTCAATCCCTGACCGCCGTAGCGACCCTTTTGTCGTCGCGTGAAAAAATGGGTATTGCCTGACAGCAATGCCCATTTTTTATGACTGTATAGTCGGAATTTGTACACGAAAACGCAGTTATCTTCTGTCATCACGTTGGAAAAACAGGCATTCAAACCGCTACACTGCGCCGCAGACTTTTACCTTCCTGAGGCGCCAACATGAAGTTTCGCTTTTTACTGTGGGCCATGGGGCTGTTGATGGCCAAGGCCAGTCGCAACAACCCGGCTTTCCAGCAGCAACTGGCCGACAAGCAGCTGGTGTTTCAGTTGCAGACCCTTGATGGCAAGGTTGCCCGTCACTTCATCGTCAAAGACATGCGCATCACCAGCAAGTCCGGCACGGTAGCAGAACCTGCGTTTGCGATTGCTTTCAAGGATGCGGCGTTCGGTTTTCAGACGTTGCAGGCCAAAAACAAGCAGTTGGCGTTCATGCAGGGGATTCAGGACAAGACCATTCAGATCAAGGGCAATCCGGCACTGGTCATCTGGTTTCAAGGGTTGATGAAGTATCTGAAGCCCAAGAAGAAAGCCTGAGGGATGCTGCAGGAGCAACTTCAGTTGCTCCTGCAAATCAACCGTGAAACTGCGACGCCAGCTCCCGCAACAGCGTTTCAGCCTCCAGTACCTTTCTCACCACGTCATCAGCCTTGTCCCGTGTCAGCCCCAGCCGCTCCAGCAGCTCATCAGGGACGCTTTCATCCGGCCCCGTGCCCACGCCGTGATTGCGCAACAGACGCACCGCCAGGCACACCAGGTTGGGGTAGGCCGCATGGTCGCCGGCATAGTGGGTGTCTTGCTGGAATCGCAATGCGGTCGCGAGCTCCTCCGGCATGTCCCAGAAGCGCATCAGCCAGGCACCGATCTGCTCGCGGCTGATGCCCAGCAGGTGCTGCTCGACATAGCTGTGGCACAGGTGCGGGTTGACCTCCAGGTGCCGGCAGATCAGCGAAAAATGCGGCGGAAAGACATGCGCAAGCAGCAGGTAGCCGAAGTTGTGCAGCAACCCGGCGAGGTAGGTCAGGCCTGTTTCCGGGCGCTGGGCACGGGGCATGGCGCGGGTCAGGCCTTCGATCACGGCGGCGGTGTAGATCGATTGCTGCCAGTAGGGCGTGGTGTGTTGCGGGTGGTCCTTGGGCAAGCTCAAGGTCTTGCCCAGCGCCAGGCCCAGCGCCAGGTTGATCACCAGATCAAAGCCAAGCACCCGGACAATGGCATCTTCAACCGAGCGGATCTTGCCTGGCGCTGCGTAATACGGCGATGCTGCCCAGCTGACAACCTGTGCTGCCAGGGCCGGGTCGGTCTCGACCACATTGGTGATGTCATCCACCGATGCATTCGGGTCAACGCGCAGCTTGATGATCCTCTGCGCAGTCTGGGCCAGCGGCGGGATTTCGATGGTTTCTTCCAGGCGCTTCTGAATGCGCCGCGCCGTGAAGGCGTGTACCGCTTGGGTAATTTCCTCGCTGTCGTCACCTGGCCGGTCAAGGTTTGGCCGGATGCTGGTCAGTGGTACGCCGAAGCTGGCGGCACTGCCCTTGCTGAGCATTTTCTTGAAATCGTTCGGATCGACCTCCAGCAGCTCGCCAGGGTGACCGGCGCTGACCAGCAAGGTGGGCGCATTGAGCAGGCTGGCTTCGTACAGGCACGGTGAACTGGTCAGGGCAGGCAGCCCGGGCAAGATCGACAGTTGATGTTTGTCGAGCATGCGCTTGAGGCGCTCAAGCGGTACGGCGGCAAGCTTGCGCCCAGTCAGCTCTTCGAGGCGGTTGAGATCGAGCAGCTGGCTTTGCGGGAACAGCACCATCAGTGCCCCGACTGAATCTTCAAGCAACGCTGCCTGAACCTTGGCGCTGGCCGGTAGCTGCGCACTGTCGACCACCTCGCGGAACGGGATACCGTGCTTTTCGAGCAGCAGGTGGGTGACAGACGGGGCAGGGGTTGCGGCGTCCTTGGCAACTTCAGTCATGGTCTGTCTCCTTTTCCTACAATCACTCAGTATAGCCAGCTTCGCTCGCCGTTTGGATCTGCTTACACTTGGCCGTATTGCTGGCCATGCCGCAGCCAGCGCTCCAACAGCGGGCTGACATGTTCGGGCCAGCGCGCCAGCAAGGCCTGGGCGGCATCTCGTACGGCGGGCAACAGGTCGGCGTCGCGCATCAGGTCCGCAACCTTGAACTGCAACAGGCCGGTCTGGCGGGTGCCGAGCATCTCACCGGGGCCACGCAATTCCAGGTCTTTTTCCGCGATGACGAAGCCATCGTTGGTTTCACGCATGATACCCAGGCGTTGGCGGCCGATCTGCGACAGCGGTGGATGGTAGAGCAAAACGCAGTGGCTGGCTGCGCTGCCGCGGCCGACCCGCCCGCGCAGCTGGTGGAGCTGTGCCAGGCCCAGGCGCTCTGGGTTCTCGATAATCATCAGGCTCGCATTGGGAACGTCCACGCCGACCTCGATCACCGTGGTTGCCACCAGCAGTTGCAGGTTGCCTTGCTTGAACTCGGCCATCACCGCAGCTTTTTCCGCAGGCTTCATGCGACCGTGGATCAGCCCGACGCTGAGTTCGCCCAAAGCGCTGGTGAGCTCTTCAAACGAGGTTTCGGCGGCCTGGCAGGTCAGTTCTTCGGATTCTTCGATCAGCGTGCAGACCCAGTAGGCCTGACGGCCTTCGGTGCAGGCGGCGCGCACGCGTTCGATCACTTCAATGCGGCGGCTGTCGGCCACCAGTACGGTGTTGACCGGGGTTCGACCAGGCGGCAGTTCGTCGAGGATCGAGGTGTCGAGGTCGGCGTAGGCGCTCATGGCCAGGGTGCGCGGGATGGGCGTGGCGGTCATGATCAGCTGGTGCGGACAGAGCCTGCCGCCGACGCCTTTCTGACGCAAGGCCAGGCGCTGCTGGACGCCGAAGCGGTGCTGTTCGTCGATGATCACCAGCGCCAGATTGTGGAATTTCACTTCTTCCTGGAACAACGCATGGGTGCCGACCACCATCGGCACGCCGGCGGCGATCTGCTCCAGTGCGCTGACCCGGGCCTTGCCCTTGAGCTTGCCGGCCAGCCAAGCGACCTCGAGGCCCAGGGGTTCCAGCCAGCGCTTGAAGGTGACGAAATGTTGTTCGGCGAGGATCTCGGTCGGCGCCATCAGCGCCACCTGATAACCCGCTTCCAGCGCCTGCAGCGCGGCCAGGGCGGCGACCACGGTCTTGCCTGCGCCGACGTCACCCTGTACCAGCCGCAGCATCGGCTCGGGCTGACTGAGGTCGTAGGCGATCTCGTTACCCACGCGCTGTTGGGCGCCGGTGGGGGCAAAGCCCAGGTTGGCGAGGTATTGCTCGGGCAGGCGACTGGCCTTGGGCAGCAGCGGCGCGCGCTGGGCGCGCAGGCTCTCGCGAAGACGCTGCTGCGACAGTTGGTGGGTCAGCAGCTCTTCAAAGGCCAGCCGGTGTTGCGCCCAGTGATGGCCCAGGGCGAGCTCCTCGACATCGGCGTCGGCCGGCGGGTGGTGCAGGTAGCGAATCGCATCATCGAGCGGCGCCAACTGATAATCGCGCGCCAGCTCGTCCGGCAGCCAATCCGGCAGGCTGCGCGGGCCGAGCATCGCCAGGCTTTGCTGGCTGAGCTGGCGCAAGCGCTGTTGGGTCAGGCCTTCGGTGCTGGGGTAGATCGGGGTCAAGGTCTGCTCGACCGGCGCCGGCTCGTCGCCGGTCAGGGCGCGGTATTCGGGATGATAAATCTCCAGCCCCGAGGCGCCGGGGCGGGCTTCGCCGTAGCAACGCAGGTGCGTACCGCGCTTGAGGCCATCCTTCTGGGCATTGCTGAAGTGGTAGAAACGCAGGCTCAGCACACCGCTGCCGTCGCCCAGGCGCACGACCAGACTGCGGCGCTTGCCCATCACCACGTCAGCGCCGCTGACCACCCCTTCGATCACCGCATCCTGCCCCGGCCGCAGCTGCCCGATCGGCACTACGCGGGTGCGATCCTGGTAGCGCAAGGGCAGGTGGAAGAGCACATCCTGCAGGTTTTCCAGGCCGACCTTGGCGAGCTTTTCAGCCATCGCCTCGCCAACGCCCTTGAGTGCCGTCACCGACACGTTGGACAGTTCGGTCATGATACGGCTTGTTTGGCGACCGGCGGCTTGGCCACCGAGCACAGGCGAATGGAGTCGGCGAGGATTTCAATCGCCTTGGGCCGCGGGAAGCTGGCGCGCCAGGCGATGGCGACCGTGCGAAACGGCGTGGGCGGCGTCAGCGGGCGGACTTCGATCACGCCTGGCGCGTAGTGATGGCTGTCGACCGCCGAGAGCGGCAGGATCGAGATCCCCAGCCCCGAGGCGACCATATGGCGGATGGTTTCCAGCGAGCTGGATTCCACGGTGGTGTGTTTGGAGCCATCGCTGCCCTTGTTCAGGGTCGGGCAGGCTTCGAGCACCTGGTCGCGGAAGCAATGGCCTTCACCGAGCAGCAACAGGCTCTTGTCGTTGAGCAGGCTGGCGTCGATGGATTGCTTTTTCGTCCAGGGGTGTTCGCTGGGCATCAACACATAAAACGGTTCATCGTAGAGAGGCAGGGTCAGCACGTCGGCTTCGTTGAACGGCAGGGCAATGATCACTGCGTCCAGCTCGCCATTGCGCAGTTTGTCGCGCAACACGTGGGTGAAGTTCTCTTCGATGTACAGCGGCATCTGCGGGGCGACCCGGTGCAGCTGCGGAATCAGGTGGGGGAACAGGTACGGGCCAACGGTGTAGATGGCACCGACCTTGAGCGGAGCGGTCAGCTGATTCTTGCCGGCCTGGGCCAGCTCGCGAATGCCTTGGGCTTGCTCCAGGACCTTCTGGGCCTGCGCCACAATCCCTTCACCCACGGGGGTCAGGCGTACGGCACTCTTGCTGCGTTCGAAAATCAGCACCCCGAGTTCGTCTTCGAGCTTTTTCACGCCCACCGACAAGGTGGGCTGGCTGACATGGCAACGCTCGGCCGCATGGCCGAAGTGCTGCTCTTGGGCGAGGGTGACGATGTAGCGCAATTCTGTGAGGGTCATAACGTGCGTCCATGAAGTTGCGGCCCCAGCATAGCGGCTGCAATCGATAGACGCACGTTATCAACCTTGCTGGCGTATGTCAGAAACAACCGATCAGCGTTTGTCGAGCGAGTAAACGAACGGTGCGACCACTTCCAGGCTGCCATTGTTCAGCAGTTCCTTGGGCGGTGGCGGCAAGGGTTGAGCCTTGCGAATCATTTCCATCGTTGCCCGATCCAGCGATGCACTGCCCGACCCGTTTGCCAGCGAGTAAGACAGGACCTTGCCTTCGCCATCGACCACGAAGCGCAATCGGTTGACCCCTTCCATGCCACGACGACGCGCGTCCTCAGGGTACTTCTTGTACTTGCTCAGGTGGCGCAGCAGGTCGCTCTGCCAGGTTGGCAGGGCATTGCTGTTGGAAGCGATGCTTGGAGCTTGTGCTGTCGACTTCTGTGCCGGCGCCGTGCTCGGTGGGGTGTCCACCGTTTCCTCTGCTGGGGGTTTTTCCTGCGGCGGCTCAGGCTTTTTCTCGGGTTTTGGCGGCTGTGGCTGGGCCTTGGGCTTGACCGGTTTCGCAATCGCGATCTTCGGTTTTGGCGCTTCGACCAGCTTGGGCAGCGGTGGCTCTTCGACCGGTGCCGGCGGTTGTGGTGGCGTCACCACTTTCGGTGGTGGTGGCGGCGCAGGCTCGGGCATGGGCGCCATTTCCACCATCATCGCCGCGGGCGGCAATTCGATCGCCTGAGGGGCGGACCAATTGAGAGCCAGCAGGATGGCGACGGCATGCACGCCCAGCACGATTGCCAGGCTACCGCTATAACGCGTCAGCTTTTGGCGCGTAGTGATCATTTCTTGGCTGCCGTCTCAAGTCCTACCAGGCCGACCTTCAAGTAGCCGGCTGCGCGCAAGGTGTTCATGACGTCCATCAGGTCGCCGTAGTCCACGCCCTTGTCCGCCTGGAAGAAGATGGTGGTGTCCTTGTCGCCCTTGGTCTTGGCGTCAAGCAGCGCGCCCAGTTGTTCGCGGCTCACCTGATCTTCACCCAGGTACAGGTTTTGATCGGCCTTGACGCTCAGGAAGATCGGTTTCTCCGGCCTCGGCGCAGGTTTTGCGGTAGAGGCGGGCAGATCGACCTTGATATCGACGGTAGCCAATGGCGCTGCGACCATGAAGATGATCAGCAGCACCAGCATCACGTCGATGAACGGCGTCACGTTGATTTCGTGGTTCTCGGCGAGATCGTCGCCGCCTTCGTTCAGATGCAGGCCCATGGATTACCCCACTTTCACCATGTGTGCCTGGACATTACGCTCGCCTGGCTGGTGGTCGAGGTCGCGGCTGACCAGCAGCAGGACTTGTGCGGAAGCGTCGGAAACCTGAGCCTTGTAGCCGGCGATCGAGCGGGCGAAGACGTTGTAGATCACCACCGCTGGAATCGCGGCAACCAGGCCCAGGGCGGTCGCCAGCAGCGCTTCGGCGATGCCCGGGGCAACGACGGCGAGGTTGGTGGTCTGGGTCTTGGCGATGCCGATGAAGCTGTTCATGATGCCCCATACGGTGCCGAACAGACCCACGAACGGGGCGGTCGAACCGATGGTGGCCAGTACGCCGGTGCCGCTGCTCATGGTGCGACCGCAGGCGGCGACCAGGCGCTCCAGACGGAAGCTGACGCGCTCCTTGATGCCTTCTTTCTCGCGGGCGGTGGCCGACAGGTGCATTTCTTCAAGGGCATCGTGGACCAGCAGGTGAGCCAGGGTGCCGGACTTGTTGGCGGTTTCACTGGCTTGCTTGAGGCTGGTGGCCTTCTTCAGCAGCGCGATTTCACCGCGCAGACGACGCTTGGCGCCCAGCAGCTCGAAGCCTTTGGCGATCCAGATGGTCCAGGTAATGATCGAGGCGATGGCCAGGCCAATCATGACGGCCTTAACGACCACGTCAGCATTCTGGTACATACCCCATGGCGACAGGTCATGGGCCATGCCCAGGCTGTTATCTTCGACAATGGCGTTATCGCTGGCGTTGTCTGCGCTTTCGATGGCGGGGGCAGCGTCTGGGGTGGCGGCGGGTGCAGGTGTTGCGGCCGGGGCAACGGCGGCAGCCGGGGTGCTGGCCGGGTGGGTGGCTTCCTCTGCAAAGGCGACCGGTGTCAGCACCAGGCCAAACATCAGCGCGGCAATGGCGCGCCAGGCGCGTCCTTTGGGTGCAAGCGTGGTTGGCGAAGCGGAAGATGGGTTACGTGTCATGCTGGCCGGACCTGAGCAGAAGAATGAGGTGGGTGTCCTTCAAGGCCTCGTGACGCGGCCGAGAACAAATGGGTCCGCATTATTGCAAGTAATTCTTGTTAGCAGAAGTAATGGGGTTACTTATTTTTAACATTTACAAGCCGTTTATCGATTGTCGAGCGCGGCTGACTCACGGATTCAAGAGGTTTAGCGATGTCCAAAGCCACTGTATTGATCGCCGGTTGCGGTGATGTCGGCAGCCGTCTGGCTCGCCAGTTGATCGCCGAGCAATGGCCGGTTTTCGGCCTGCGCCGCCGGGTCGAGTTGCTGCCACCGGGCGTTGCCGGGGTGGCCGGCGATCTGTTCCAGGCGGCGGTGCCTGCGAGCTGGCCGACCACACCGATCGATTACCTGGTGTATTGCGCGGCGGCTACCGAGCATGATGAGGCCGGGTATCAGGCCGCTTACATTGATGGCTTGAAGCATGTCTTGAGCTGGCTCAAACAGCATGGCCAGCAACCTCGACGCATCCTGTTTGTGTCCAGCAGCAGCGTTTATGGTCAGCAGCAGGGCGAATGGATCGATGAGGCGTCCGCGACCGAGCCCGTGGGGTATTCCGGCAAGATCATGCTCGAAGCGGAGCAATTGGCACTCGCCAGTGGATGTGCGACCAGCATCGTGCGCCTGACCGGCATCTATGGCCCGGGCCGTGAGTGGTTGTTGACTCAGGTGCGCCAGGGTTATCGGGTTGCCGAAGAGCCACCGTTGTATGGCAATCGCATTCATGCCGAAGACGCGGCCGGGCTGCTGGCGTTCCTGCTCAAGGCAGATGCAAGCGGGCAGGTGCTGGACGATTGCTATATAGGGGTGGATGACGACCCGGCTGCGCTGGCCGATGTGGTGCATTGGCTGCGCGAATACATGGGTGTTACCGAGTGGTCGGATGAAGCCAGGGTTCGTCGTACTGGCAGCAAGCGTTGCAGCAATGCCAGGGCGCGTGCATTGGGTTGGGCGCCGGGGTATGCCAGTTTCAGGGAAGGGTATGCGGCGATTCTTGAGGGTCGGGATCGGTAGAGAGAGGGCTGGCCTCGACTGTAGGAGCCGGCTTTAGCCGCGAAGGGTCGCGTAGCGGCCCCAATCGATGGACCTGCTGTGCAGGCCTTCGCGGCTAAAGCCGGCTCCTACAGGGGATAGGTTCGAGCTTATTGATGCTCAAGCAGCCAGCGACGAGCACCCGGGTGCAGATCCGGCATCTCGTCATTCGCCGCCTGGTTCACTGCCTGCAGAATCTCCAGCTTCTCGCCGTCCCGCACGAAAATCCACGGGTTGCCCTGCTGCTTCTGCTCAAGCCACAGGCTGTCGAACTCGCCACTCATGGCCGCGCAATCACCGGCCAGGCACAGCGCATAACGGTCGGCGCCAGGCATCCCGCTGATCTGGCCGCTGGAGCCGAAGCGCACCGTGGCGCCCTGGCCCGGGCCTTCGATGATTTTCCACTCGCCACCCAGGTACGCCGTGTACAGCGCCTGCTCAAAGGTAGTGCCGACCGGCGCTTCCAGAGGTGCCGGGGCCTTGGCGCGCAGGAAGGTCTGCTCAGGGCCGGACTCGCTGTCCGCCTGAATCAGTTCGTCGGCATCATCAGTCAGGGTTTCCGCATTGCCGTAGAAATCCACCTTCCACTCATCCTTGTCACTGGCCTGCAGCTTGCCTTCGCCGACTTCAAAGCCGTTGCTGAAGGTAGCCTGACCGGCTTTGACGTTGACCCGCCATTCAAGGTTAGGGCCATTGGCGAGCAGTGCCTGACGCAGGTTTACACCTTTGGCGGCGGCATCGATGGCGTTCTGATTGATCCAGGTACCGCTGATATCGCGGTCGGCGTGACTGGCGCAGCCGCTCAGCATGGCGGCGAGCAGCGTTAGGGCAAGCGCGTGGCGCATGAGGGGGTCCTTCCGGGGGGCGAGGAGGCGGTGACTGGCGGGCGCCGGTCACCGCATAGGTATTACTCGAGGACGAGGATGGCGTCCATTTCAACTTGCGAGCCGCGTGGCAGGGCAGCCACGCCGATGGCGGCACGGGCCGGGTACGGCTGTTCGAAATAACGACCCATGATTTCGTTGACCTTGGCGAAGTGGCTCAGGTCAGTCAGGAAGATATTCAGCTTGACGATGTCCTTGAACGAACCGCCCGCTGCTTCAGCGACCGCTTTCAGGTTTTCGAAGACCTGAACGGTCTGTGCTTCGAAGCCGTCGACCAGTTCCATGGTTTTCGGGTCGAGCGGGATCTGACCGGACATGTAGACGGTGTTGCCAGCCTTGATCGCCTGGGAGTAGGTGCCAATGGCTGCGGGTGCCTTGTCGCTGGTGATGACGGTCTTGGTCATGAGTGACTCCTTGGAATTGTTGGGCTACGCACGCATGCGGGTGATGCGGATGACCCCGGTCAGGGCGCGCAATTTTTTGATCACACGGGCCAGGTGCACGCGGTCGTGCACGCTGACCACCAGTTGGACCACGCTGATGCGGCCATCGCGTTCATCCATGCTGATTTTCTCGATATTGCCATCGGCGGCGTTAACGCTGCTGGCAAGCAGGGCAATCAGGCCGCGCTGATGTTCGAGCTCGACGCGCAGCTCGACATTGAATTCGCCGGTGACATCCTTGGCCCACGAGAGCTGGATGCATTTTTCCGGGTTGTGGCGGATTTCGCTGATATTGCGGCAGTTTTCCAGGTGGACCACCATGCCCTTGCCCGCGGACAGATGCCCGACGATCGGGTCGCCGGGGATGGGCGTACAGCACTTGGCATAACTGAGCACCAGGCCTTCGGTACCGCGAATCGCCAGCGGGCCTTCCGGGCTTGGCAGGTGTTCACCCTCGGTGGACAGCAGGCGCCGAGCAACCACATAGGCCATGCGATTGCCCAGGCCGATGTCTTCAAGCAGGTCTTCGATCAATTCCAGGCGGTATTCGTGGAGCATGGCCTGGACGCGCTCGACCGGAATCCTGTCCAGGGCGCTGTCAAAGCCGTTGAGCACCTTGTTCAGCAGGCGCTCGCCCAGGTTGATCGACTCGGAACGGCGTTGCAGCTTGAGCGCGTGCCGGATGTGCGTGCGCGCCTTGCCGGTGACCACGAAGTTGAGCCAGGCGGGGTTCGGCCGTGCGCCCGGGGCGCTGACGATCTCGACCGTCGAGCCGCTTTGCAGCGGTTCGGACAGGGGCGCCAGGCGGCGGTTGATACGGCAGGCGATGCAGCTGTTGCCGACATCGGTGTGCACCGCGTAGGCGAAGTCGACGGCCGTGGAGCCCTTGGGCAACTCCATGATCCGGCCCTTGGGCGTGAACACGTAGACCTCGTCCGGAAACAGGTCGATCTTCACGCTTTCGATGAATTCCAGCGAGTTGCCGGCGCGTTGCTGCATCTCGAGCACGCCCTTGACCCATTGGCGGGCGCGGGCATGGGTGCCCTTGGGCTGCTCGTCGTCGCTGGATTTGTATAGCCAGTGGGCGGCGATGCCGTTGTTGGCCATTTCTTCCATTTCGCGGGTGCGAATCTGGATCTCGATGGGTACCCCGTGCATGCCGAACAGCGTGGTATGCAGCGACTGGTAGCCGTTGGCCTTGGGAATCGCGATGTAATCCTTGAAGCGGCCCGGCAGTGGCTTGTACAGATTGTGCACGGCGCCCAGCACGCGGTAGCAGGTGTCGACCTTGTCGACGACGATGCGGAACGCGTACACGTCCATGATCTCGTTGAAGGCGCGGCGCTTGCCGCGCATCTTCTTGTAGATGCCATAGAGGTGCTTCTGACGGCCGCAGACATCGCCCTGGATACCGTCGACCGCCAGGCAATGGCTGAGCGACTCTTCGATCTTGTTGACGATTTCCTTGCGATTGCCACGGGCGCGGCGTACGGCGCGCTGGATCAGCGCCGAACGCATCGGGTGCATCGCCTTGAAGCCCAGGTCTTCAAACTCCACGCGCACATTGTGCATGCCCAGCCGGTTGGCGATGGGTGCGTAGATTTCCAGGGTTTCCTTGGCGATGCGGCGGCGTTTTTCGCCGGACAGGACTTCCAGCGTGCGCATGTTGTGCAGGCGGTCGGCGAGCTTGACCAGGATCACGCGAATGTCGCGCGCCATGGCCATGGCCATCTTCTGGAAGTTTTCGGCCTGGGCCTCGGCCTTGGTTTCGAAGTTCATCTGGGTCAGCTTGCTGACCCCGTCCACCAGTTCGGCGACGGTTTCGCCAAACTGTGCCTGCAGCGCCTCCTTGGCGATGCCGGTGTCTTCGATGACGTCGTGCAGCATGGCGGCCATCAGGCTCTGATGGTCCATGTGCATGTCGGCAAGGATATTGGCCACTGCCAGCGGGTGCGTGACATAGGCTTCGCCGCTTCGACGGCGTTGGCCGTCGTGGGCTTGTTCGGCGTAGAAGTACGCTCGGCGGACCAGGTTGACCTGGTCATTGCCGAGGTAGGTCGAGAGACGATCAGCGAGGGCGTCTATGCTCGGCAAGATATTACCTCCAGCCGATGGACATGACCCTGCGCCGTGCAACGTCGACCAGGCATAGACTTAAACGGCCTCGTTGGCCTCATCTTCGAACGCAGCGAAGAGCGGTTCGTCTTCGACGATTTCAGCGTTGGCGATGAACTCGTAGCTCATCAGGCCTTCAGCGATTTCACGCAGGGCCACAACGGTAGGCTTGTCGTTTTCCCACTGGACCAGAGGCTCTTTGCCGCCGGTGGCCAGTTGACGGGCACGCTTGGTAGAGAGCATGACCAGCTCAAAGCGGTTTTCCACGTGTTCTAGGCAGTCTTCAACGGTTACGCGGGCCATGGTATTCCTCGGAGCGAATGCAAGATGCGCGCTGCCCGGTTGGGCGAGCGGACTCGACAGTTTAAAAAATCACCAGCGATTAGGGAAGCGCTGATTTTTTGACCACGCCCTTCAACGCTCTGCAAGTGCCAATGTAAAGCCCTTGCAGGGTTTTTGGGAAGAGCAAGATCAACCCAGCAATTCAGCCAGCAATCTACCGTGACGCTGTTGTTGGCGCTTCTGATGCAGCTGATTGGCACGGAAAACTGCCTTCAAATCGTCCAGTGCGTGGGCGAAATCGTCGTTGATGATCAGGTAGTCGTAATCGACGTAGTGACTCATCTCGCTGACGGCTTCACGCATCCGGCCTTCAATGATCTCGTCGCTGTCCTGACCGCGATTGGTCAGGCGCTGACGCAAGGCTTGCTGGCTTGGCGGCAGAATGAAGATCGAACGGGCCTGGGGCATCAACTTGCGCACTTGCTCGGCACCTTGCCAGTCAATTTCCAGAATCAGGTCATGACCTTCGTCGAGCGTCTGCTGCAAGCGGCTTTGCGAGGTGCCATAGAGGTTGCCGAACACCTCGGCGCGCTCGAGGAAGTCGCCGTGTTCGATCATCTTCACGAACTCGGCACGATCGACGAAGTGATAATTCACGCCATCCACTTCACCCGGACGCATGGCGCGGGTGGTGTGGGAAACGGAAACTTGAATCTGCGGCTGAGCGTCAATCAATGCCTTGACCAGGCTGGTCTTGCCGGCGCCCGAAGGCGCGGAAATGATGTAGAGAGTGCCGGTGCTGTGGTTCATGTCGGGGTTGCCTTACTCAATGTTCTGCACTTGTTCACGCATTTGCTCGATCAATACCTTGAGGTTGACCGCCGCCTGAGTGCTGCGCGGGTCAAAGGCTTTGGAGCCCAGGGTATTGGCTTCGCGGTTGAGCTCCTGCATCAGGAAGTCCAGGCGCCGACCGGCAGCCCCGCCAGCCTTGAGGACGCGGCGCACTTCGTTGATGTGGGTGCTGAGCCGGTCCAGCTCTTCGGCAACGTCGCTTTTTTGCGCCAGCAGGACCATTTCCTGCTCCAGGCGCTGGGGGTCCAGCTCGGCTTGCATGTCGGTGAAGCGGTCGAGGATCTTCTGTCGCTGGGTGGCAAGCATCTGCGGCACCTGGACGCGCAGGGTCGCGACTTCTCGGGTCATGCTGTCCAGGCGCTCATTGATCAGGCGGGCCAGCTCCGCGCCTTCGCGGTCGCGGCCGTTCTTGAGCTCTTGCAGGGCTTCGCCAAACAGCACCAGCGCCTCGTTGTTCAGGGCTTGCGGGTCGTTGGCGTCGGCCACCAGCACGCCAGGCCAGGCCAGCACTTCGAGCGGGTTGAGCGGTGCAGGTTGCTTGATCAGGCTGGCGACGGTTTCGGCGGCCGCCACCAGCTGCGCGGCGCGCTCGCGGTCGACTTGCAGCGGCTTGCCGGCGGTTTCTTCCACCAGGCGCAAAGTGCATTCGACCTTGCCGCGTGAAATCCCTTGGCGCAGTGCTTCGCGTACCGCGCCTTCGAGATCGCGCAAGGCGTCCGGCAGGCGCAGGTGTGGCTCCAGGTAGCGATGGTTGACTGATCGCAATTCCCAACTGAGGGTGCCCTGGATGCCAGCCCGTTCGACACGGGCGAAGGCGGTCATGCTGTGCACCATGGGAAATACCTCGCGCTTGAATGGTGGGAAGCCGGCAGGCCGGTAAAAGGCCTGGATTGTAGCGCAGTGCGACAGGCTCGCCCAATCAGCTGATGTTACAAAGAGTCCCATGGCTCCCCGGAAAAACCCGACGGACGCCGCGAGCCCACGGCCTGCGTGCTTATCCGACGGTCGGTCGGAGCCTCGGTTTTTTTAAAGTGTGACCGCCGTCAATTACGGGCTCTATAATGCTGGGCAGATTTGTGTCCCCCCAGTACAGGTATCCCCAAATGAAACGTCCAAGTGGTCGCGCTGCCGATCAGCTCCGCTCGATCCGCATCACCCGCAACTACACCAAACATGCCGAGGGGTCCGTACTGGTCGAGTTCGGTGACACCAAGGTCGTCTGCACGGTCAGCGTTGAAAACGGCGTGCCGCGGTTTCTGAAAGGTCAGGGCCAGGGTTGGTTGACCGCCGAGTACGGCATGCTTCCGCGCGCCACTGGCGAGCGTAACCAGCGTGAAGCCAGCCGTGGCAAACAAGGCGGCCGCACCCTCGAAATCCAGCGCCTGATCGGCCGCTCCCTGCGCGCTGCGCTGGACATGAGCAAGCTGGGTGACATCACCCTGTACGTCGATTGCGACGTTATCCAGGCCGATGGCGGTACCCGTACCGCGTCGATCACAGGTTCCATGGTCGCGCTGGTCGACGCCCTGCGCGTGGTCAAGAAGCGTGGTGGCTTGAAGGGGGGCGACCCGCTCAAGCAGATGATCGCTGCGGTGTCCGTCGGCATGTACCAGGGCGAGCCGGTGCTTGACCTGGACTACCTGGAAGACTCTGCTGCCGAGACCGACCTGAACGTGGTAATGACCAGCACCGGTGGCTTCATCGAAGTCCAGGGCACCGCCGAAGGCGCGCCGTTCCAGCCGCACGAGCTGAACGCGATGCTGGCACTGGCGCAAAAAGGCATGACCGATCTGTTCGAACTGCAGAACGCGTCGCTGGCCGACTGAACGTAATGCAAGGGGGCACCGCATGAGCGACGAACCGATTCCCTTGCCCACCCCGAACGCCAAAGTGCGTCAGTGGGCGATGTTCTGCCACCTGGCAGCGTTCTTCGGTCTGCTGTTTCCCTTTGGCAGCCTGCTTGGCCCGCTGATTGTCTGGCAGTTGAAAAAGGATCTTGATCCTTATGTCGACGCCCAGGGCAAGGAGGCGCTGAACTTCCAGATCACCGTCGCGATCGTGTCGATGATCTATTTCCTGCTGATGTTTGTGCTGGTGGGGTTCGCGCTGCTGGGGCTGGTGGTGATCGCTGCGGGTATCCTGGCGATCATTGCGGCGGTCAAGGCCAATGAAGGCCAGCCGTATCGTTATCCGTTCACCTGGCGGTTGATCAAATAATCACCAGATGCAAAAAAGCCGACTTCGCAGTCGGCTTTTTTGTGCCTGTCGGCTGACTAGATCGTCAGCGTCCAGTCGTAGTCCACGATCAGCGGCGCATGCTGGGAGAAGCGCGGCTGGCGTGGCAGGCGAGCGCTGCGGACGAACCGGCGCAGGCCAGGGGTCAGCAACTGGTAGTCGAAACGCCAGCCCAGGTTGAGCATCTCGGCCTGTTCGTTGTCTGGCCACCAGCTGTACTGATCGCCTTCACGGCTGACTTCGCGCAAGGCGTCGACATAGCCCATGTTGCCAACAATCTCGTCCATCCAGGCGCGCTCAGGGGCGAGGAAGCCCGGCGACTGCTGGCTGTCACGCCAGTTCTTGATGTCGAGCTTCTGCTGCGCCACGTAGAGCGAGCCGCAGTAGATGTACTCGCGACGCTTACGCCGCTGCTTGTCCAGGTATTTGGCGAAGTCGTCCATGAGCTTGAACTTGCCGTTCAAGTCTTCATCTCCGTTCATCCCTGATGGCAGCAGCAGGGTCGCAATACTGACTTTGTCGAAATCTGCCTGCAGGTAGCGCCCGTAGCGGTCGGCTGTTTCGAAGCCCAGACCACTGATGACTGCCTTCGGCTGCAACCGCGAGTAAAGTGCCACGCCACCCTGGGCGGGAACTTCGGCATCGCAGGCGTATAAGAAGTAACCATCCAGTTGGAAGGCTGCATCGTCCAGTTCGAAGGCGGAGGCGCGGGTGTCCTGCAGGCAGATGACGTCGGCATTCTGGGCTTGCAGCCAACTGAGCAAACCACGCTCGACTGCAGCCTGAATACCATTCACGTTCACACTGATGATCCGCATAAATGGCCCCAAAAATCTCGTGCGTGTATGATACCCGAGCTCTACCTAATTAGCTAAATCCGTGGTATTCGGGACTTTTTCATGCAGCCGTATCAGCGCGACTTCATTCGTTTTGCCATCGATCGTGGGGTTCTGCGCTTCGGTGAATTCACCCTGAAATCAGGGCGTACCAGCCCGTATTTCTTCAATGCCGGCCTGTTTAACAGTGGTTCGGCGCTGGCGCAGCTGGGGCGTTTCTATGCTGCGGCGATTGTTGAAAGCGGTATTTCCTTCGACGTTCTGTTCGGGCCGGCCTACAAGGGCATCCCGCTGGCGGCCGCTACGGCGGTGGCCCTGGCCGAACATCACAATCGCGATCTGCCCTGGTGCTTCAACCGCAAGGAAGCCAAGGCTCACGGCGAAGGCGGTAGCCTGGTCGGCGCACCATTGGCCGGTGATGTGTTGATCATCGACGACGTGATCACCGCGGGCACCGCGATCCGTGAGGTGATGCAGATCATCCAGGGTCAGAACGCCAAGGCGGCCGGTGTGTTGATCGCTCTCAACCGTCAGGAGCGTGGCAACGGTGAGCTGTCGGCGATCCAGGAAGTCGAGCGTGACTTCGGTATTCCGGTGGTCAGTATCGTTTCGCTGAACCAGGTGCTGGAATTCCTGGCCGATGATCCGGCGCTCAAGCAGCACTTGCCGGCAGTTGAAGCCTATCGGGCTCAATACGGCATCTGATCGCACTCACGCCGGTAGGAGCAAGGCTTGCCTGCGATGGGCTGCGAAGCAGACCCTAGGGCCGCTGCGCGCCCCATCGCGGGCAAGCCCGGCTCCTACAGGGGTGGTTAGCAAATCGAAAAAAAGGCCCTGCATTTGCAGAGCCTTTTTTATTTCTGGCGCGGATCAGTGACGCTTGCGGTTGCTGATCAGCGTACCCACACCGCTGTCGGTGAAGATTTCCAGCAGCACGGCATTCGGCACGCGGCCGTCGATGATGTGCGAGCTGTTAACGCCGCCCTGTACCGCTTCCAGCGCGCAACGAATCTTGGGCAGCATGCCGCCGTAGATGGTGCCGTCGGCGATCAGGCCGTTGACTTGCTCGGTGGTCAGGCCGGTGAGGACCTGGCCTTGCTTGTCCATCAGGCCTGCGATGTTGGTCAGCAGGATCAGCTTCTCGGCCTTGAGGGCTTCGGCGACCTTGCCGGCCACAAGGTCGGCGTTGATGTTGTACGACTCGCCATCGGCGCCGACACCAATCGGTGCGATGACCGGGATGAAGTCGCCTTTGACCAGCATGTTCAGCAGGTCGGTATTGACCCCGACCACTTCGCCCACATGACCGATGTCGATGATTTCAGGCGTGGTCATCTCTGGCGTCTGACGTGTGACGGACAGCTTTTTCGCGCGGATCAACTGGGCGTCCTTGCCGGTCAGGCCGATGGCGCTGCCGCCATGGCTGTTGATCAGGTTGACGATGGACTTGTTCACCTGGCCGCCGAGAACCATTTCCACCACGTCCATGGTCTGCGCATCGGTCACGCGCATGCCATCGATGAAGTGGCTCTCGATCGACAGGCGCTTGAGCAGGTCGCCGATTTGCGGGCCACCGCCATGCACCACCACCGGGTTGATGCCGACCGCTTTCATCAGCACCACGTCACGGGCGAAGCCAGTCTTGAGCTCCTCGCTCTCCATAGCGTTGCCGCCGTATTTGATCACCAGCGTCTTGCCGACGAAGCGGCGGATGTAGGGCAGCGCTTCGGACAAAACCTTGGCGACATTGGCGGCGGCATCGTGTTCGAGGGTCATGCAGGGCTCCAGAGGAACAAATCAATCAGAACGGTAGTTGGAGGTCAGGCGCAACGCGTTTCAATTGGGCGTGGAACACGTCCTGAATGCGCACAAGTTCGGCCTTGTTATCAGCCTCGAAGCGCAGCACCAGTACCGGGGTGGTATTGGAGGCGCGAACCAGGCCCCAGCCGTTGGGGTAGTCGACCCGCACACCGTCGATGGTGGTCAGGCTGGCTTCGCCCCATTGAGCATCGCGTTGCAAGGCATCAATGATGCTGAATTTAGTCTCGTCGGTCACATCAATATTGATTTCCGGCGTAGAAATATCGTTCGGGAAGGCCGCGAACAGCTCTTCGGCGCTTACCTTGCTCTTGGCGAGGATCTCCAGCAGGCGTGCAGCGCTGTAGATGCCGTCGTCGAAGCCGAACCAGCGCTCCTTGAAGAAGATATGCCCGCTCATTTCGCCGGCCAGCAAGGCACCGCTTTGCTTCATTTTCTTCTTGATCAACGAGTGACCGGTCTTCCACATCAGCGAACGACCGCCGTAACTCTCGATCAGCGCCTTCAGGCCACGGGTGCATTTGACGTCGTAGATGATCTCGGCGCCCGGGTTGCGGGCGACCACATCCTTGGCGAACAGCATCAGCAGGCGGTCAGGGTAAACAATGCTGCCGGTGTTGGTGACAACACCGACGCGGTCACCGTCGCCATCGAAGGCCAGGCCCAGGTCAGCGTTGGTTTCCTTGACCTTGGCGATCAGGTCTTCAAGGTTTTCCGGCTTGCCCGGGTCCGGGTGGTGGTTGGGGAAATTGCCATCGACGTCGCAGAACAACGGGATCACCTCGCAGCCCAGCGCCTCGATCAGCTGCGGCGCGATCACGCCGGCCGCGCCGTTGCCGCAGTCGACCACTACCTTGAGCTTGCGGGCCAGCTTGATGTCGTTGCGGATGTGCGTGTGGTAGCGATCAAGGATCTCGACTTTCTCGACACTGCCTTCACCGGTGGGCAGGTGGTTCTCGGCGATGCGGTTATACAGCGCCTGGATCTGCTCATTGGCCAGGGTGTCGCCGGCGATGACGATCTTGAACCCGTTGTAGTCGGACGGGTTGTGGCTGCCGGTCAACATCACTCCGGATTTGCCGGCCAATACGTTGGCGGCGTAGTAGAGCGCCGGGGTCGGCACCAGGCCGACGTCGCTGACCTGGCAGCCGGCATCGCGGATACCTTCGATCAGGCGCTGGACCAGTTCCGGGCCGGACAGGCGGCCATCACGGCCGACCGAAACGTTCGGTTCGCCTTCGGCCAGGCTTTGCGCGCCAATGGCGCGGCCGATCCAGTAGGCATCATCAGCGTGCAGCGTTTTGCCGACGATGCCACGGATGTCGTATGCACGAAAAATGCTTTGCAGGATGGTTGGGGCGGCGGATGCGATGCTGTTCATATGCGAGGAATTCTCCGAATTCGTAATGGGCTGTACTTCATCTTGGATGTCGCCGCACGCCTGATTATCAGGCGAGTACATCGGATGATAGCTGGCTCAAACTGAACGCTTGGACGGTATTTATGCCCTAGAGTTCGCTGGCGAGCCGCTCCGATGGTCGGTAGCAGCCGCGAATGGGCGCGAAGGGCAGATCCGTATCCCCCGCGCCGCGAGCCATGCAGCGTGATCAATGGCTACCGGAATGTCCGAAGCCACCGGCGCCACGCTGGCTTTCGTCGAACTGCTCGACGATGTCGAAATGCGCCTGAACCACCGGTACCAACACCAGTTGGGCAATGCGCTCGCCGACGGCGATGGTGAATGCTGTCTGGCCACGGTTCCAGCACGACACCATCAGTTCGCCCTGGTAATCGGAGTCGATCAGGCCGACCAGATTGCCCAGCACGATGCCGTGCTTATGGCCCAGGCCAGAGCGCGGCAGGATCAGGGCCGCCAGGCCCGGGTCGCCGATATAAATCGACAGGCCGGTAGGGATCAGCAGCGTCTGACCGGGCTCGAGCACCGTTGCCTCTTTGAGCATGGCACGCAGGTCCAGGCCTGCAGAGCCGGACGTTGCGTACTGAGGCAGCGGAAACTCGTTGCCGATGCGGGGGTCGAGGATCTTGGCTTGTAGAGCGTGCATGTGTCGTTAAACCTGATTGAGACGGTCGGCAATAAAAGCGATCAGCTGGCGGGCAATCTTGCCTTTGCTGGTCTGGGCGAAGAGTGTTTCGTTGAGTTGGCGGTCGATCACGCTGACGGCGTTCTCCTCGCTGTTGAAGCCGATGCTGGGGTTGGCCACATCGTTGGCGACAATCAGGTCGAGGTTTTTGTCTTTCAGTTTGCGTGCGGCGTAATCGAGCAGGTGTTCGGTCTCGGCGGCAAAGCCGACACTGAACGGACGATCCGGGCGGGTGGCGATGGTGGCCAGAATATCCGGGTTGCGCACCATCTGCAGCAGTAGTCCGTCGCCGGTTGTAGGGTCTTTCTTGAGTTTTTGCGGGGCAACGACTTCCGGACGGTAGTCCGCCACCGCTGCCGAGGCGATGAAGACGTCGCAGGGGATCGCTGCTTCACAGGCCGCAAGCATGTCACGGGCACTGACCACGTCAATCCGCGTGACCCGGTCCGGGGTCGGCAGATGCACGGGACCTGTGACCAGGGTGACTCGCGCACCTGCTTCGACTGCAGCCTCGGCCAGGGCAAAGCCCATTTTCCCCGAGCTGTGGTTGGTGATGTAGCGCACCGGGTCAATGTTTTCCTGGGTCGGGCCGGCGGTGATCAGCACGTGCTTGCCGGTCAGAAGCTGGTGCTGGAAGCAGCTGGCGGCGCATTCGGCCAGGTCCGTGGCTTCGAGCATGCGCCCAAGGCCCACATCGCCGCAGGCCTGGCTGCCGGACGCCGGGCCGAACACCTTGAACTTGCGGCTTTGCAGCAGTTCCAGGTTGGCTTGGGTGGCCGGGTCGCGCCACATGGCCTGGTTCATGGCCGGTGCCAGGGCGACGGTGGCATCGGTGGCCAGCACCAGGGTGGTCAGCAAGTCATTGGCGATGCCCTGGGCCAGGCGCGCGATCAAGTCGGCGGTGGCGGGTGCGATCAATACCAGGTCGGCCCATTTGGCCAGCTCGATATGCCCCATGGCCGCTTCGGCGGCAGGGTCGAGCAGGTCCATGTGGACCGGGTGGCCGGACAGGGCCTGCATGGTCAACGGGGTGATGAATTCACTGCCGCCACGGGTCATTACCACGCGCACTTCAGCGCCGTGCTCAAGGAGTCGGCGAACCAGCTCGGCGCTCTTGTAGGCGGCAATGCCGCCGCCGACGCCGAGAACGATGCGCTTACGATACAGCCGCTGCATAGGCCTGCCTTTTTGTTCAGTGTTTACACAACGACACTGGTGCCTTCCCACACCGGATGTCGCGAAAAAAAGATGGGCTAAGATAGCACAGCGCTTGCTACGGAACAGCGGCGCCCAACCGTACACATGGAGGTGTTATGAGTATTCGTGAGTGGCCTGCGGCGGAGCGGCCGCGGGAGCGGCTGCTGGAGCGTGGGGCTGCGAGTTTGTCCGATGCCGAGTTACTGGCCATTTTCTTGCGCACCGGCGTCAGTGGCCGAAGTGCCGTCGACCTGGCGCGCCATCTGCTCGACCAGTTCGGCAGTCTGCGCGCCTTGCTGGAGGCCGACCTTCCAGCGTTCAGCGCGCATCTGGGGCTTGGGCCTGCCAAGTTTGCCCAACTGCAGGCTGTGCTGGAGATGGCCAGGCGGCATCTGGCTGAGCGTTTGCGGCGCGAGTCCGCGCTGGAGAGTCCGCAGGCGGTTCGGGACTTTCTAAAAGCCCAATTGCGCCATGAGCCCCATGAGGCATTCGGTTGCCTGTTTCTCGATTCCAAACATCGGGTGGTGGCTTTCGAGATCCTCTTTCGCGGCACCATCGCCGGCGCCAGCGTGCACCCGCGTCAGGTGGTCAAGCGTGCCCTGGCGCACAATGCCGCGGCGCTGATCCTCTGTCACAACCACCCATCGGGGGTGTGCGAGCCCAGCCAGGCTGACCGGGCGTTGACCCGGCAGCTTCAACAGTCACTGGAGCTGATTGATGTCAGGGTGCTCGACCATTTCATCGTCGGTGAAGGCGAGCCCCTGTCGATGGCCGAATATGGCTGGCTTTAAGGCGTAACCGTGACCTTCGAGAAATCCTGGCGGCCGAAGGGGCTGACTTCATAACCCTGCACGCCCTTGCGCATCAGCACCGCGGCGGTGGGGTGCGCGAGGGGCAGCCAGAGTGCCTGTTGCTGGATCTTGCTCTGCGCCTCTTGATAGAGCTTGGTGCGCACGCCTTGTTCGCCCGTGGTTTTGGCGGCGCTGATCAGCTTGTCCAGGCCTTGGTCGCAGTAGCGAGCGAAGTTGGTGCCGGACTCCACCGCCGCACAGGAAAACTGCGGGGTCAGGAAGTTGTCCGGGTCGCCGTTATCGCCGGCCCAGCCCATGAACAGCAGGTCATGTTCGCCGGCCTTGGCGCGGCGAATCAGCTCGCCCCATTCGATCACGCGAATCTCGGCCTTGATCCCGACCTTGGCCAGATCCGCCTGCAAAAGCTGTGCGCCCAGGCTCGGGTTGGGGTTGAGCAGGCTGCTGGAGGGGCGCGTCCAAATGGTGGTGCTGAAGCCGTCTTTCAGGCCGGCCTTGGCCAGCAGTGCGCGGGCCTTGTCGGGGTCGTAGGCGTAGCCGGGCAGCTCTTTGGCGTAGCTCCAGGTGTTCGGTGGGTAGGGGCCGCTGGCGGCCTCGGCAGTGCCTTCGAATACTGCCTTGAGGTAGTTGGGCTTGTCGAAGGCGAGGTTGATGGCCTGGCGGACCTCAGGCTTGTCCAGCGGCGGGTGCTGGGCGTTGATTCCCAGAAACGCGGTCATGAAGGCTTCAGTCTTTTCCACCTTGAGCGTCGGGTCCTGGCCTGCGGCCGCAATGTCCAGTGGCTTGGGCGACAGGGCGATCTGGCATTCGTTGCTGCGCAGTTTTTGCAGGCGCACGTTGGCGTCCGGGGTGATGGCGAAGATCAATGGGTCAACCGATGGCTTGCCGGCAAAGTAGTCCGGGTTGGCCTTGTAGCGCACCACGGCGTCTTTCTGGTAACGGCTGAAAATGAACGGGCCGGTTCCGATCGGCTGGGCGTTGAGCTTTTCCGGCTTGCCGGCATCGAGCAGTTGTTCGGCGTATTCGGCCGAATAGATGGAGGCAAAGCCCATGCTCAGGGTTGCCAGGAAGGTCGAGTCCGGGCGATTGAGGGTAAAGCGCACGGTCAGCGGGTCGGTGGCGTCCACTTGCTTGATCAGGGTGGTCAACTGCATCGACTGGGCATGCGGGAAGCCGCTTTGGGCGACCTTGTGCCAGGGGTTGGCCGGGTCGAGCATGCGCTGAAAGCTGAACACCACGTCGCGGGCGTCGAGGGGACGCTTGGGCTTGAACCAGGCGGTGCTGTGGAATTTGACGTCCGGGTGCAGCTTGAACAGGTAAGTCAGGCCGTCGGTGGACACTTCCCAGCTGTCGGCCAGGCTCGGCTTGAGCGTGCCTTGCCGGGCATCGAAGTCCACCAGACGGTTCATCAGCACGTCGGCCGAGGCGTTGGTGGTGGTCAGCGAGTTGTACTGGACCACGTCGAATCCTTCGGGGCTGGCTTCGGTGCAGACGCTCAAGGCGGCTGCGAAGACCTGCGCGGGGACGAGCAGAGGGGCGAGTAACAATGGCAACATCGCAAGACGCATGGTTGAAATTCCTTTGCGGGTCGAAGGTCCATCTGCCGGCGCAGTCTGGTAAAGTCCTTACCCTAGTGATCTGTTACAGAAATGACCATCCCCATTTTGCCTTACGCGACGACGAGTGGTCACGCTGTCTCCCGGCCCCATGGCAGCAGCTCCTGCGCCATGAATCGGCAACCGTGGAGAAAGACAAAGTGCACCGAGTGTTGTTGCGGGCAGGTCTTTCTGGTATAAAGCAGCGCTCTTTTCTAGGGGCCCGGTTCGTGTACCTGTTGGTGCATCCGGTAAGACCCTGAAGAAACGCGGCGCCTGGCGCCAAATTGACTGAGAGATTAAGCGGCCAACCCATGCCGGGTTGGGCATGTGGTTTTAGAGGGCTGAGGCATGTCGAGAGTCTGTCAAGTTACCGGTAAGGGTCCGGTAACCGGGAATAACATTTCCCACGCAAATAACAAAACCCGTCGTCGTTTCCTGCCGAACCTGCAGCATCACCGCTTCTGGGTCGAATCCGAGAAGCGTTTCGTGCGTCTGCGCGTATCTGCTAAAGGTATGCGTATCATCGACAAGCGCGGCATTGATGTCGTGCTGGCCGAAATTCGCCGTAACGGCGCCAAGGTTTAAGGGAGAGAATCATGCGTGAATTGATCCGTCTGGTGTCGACTGCCAATACTGGCCACTTCTACACCACCGACAAGAACAAGCGCACCACTCCGGACAAAATCGAAATCAAAAAATTCGATCCGGTTGTTCGCAAGCACGTGATCTACAAAGAAGCCAAAATCAAGTAATTGATCCGGTTTCAGCGTGAGGCCCCTTCGGGGGCCGAGCGCCAACAAAAAAGCCCAACCGCAAGGTTGGGCTTTTTTGTGCCTGGTGAAAAAGCGCTGAGTGAATCAACCGAAGGTGATGCGCTCAACCACGTTGTCATCATCCACGCACAGGTTAAGGCGTTCTATGCGCAGGTCCTTTGTCGCCATATGGCCTGCGCCGTAAGGCCGGGTGATACGTCCGGTCTGCGCTACATAGTTACTCGGCCGTCACCTGGACCTTTGGCTCGAACATCACATAAATCTTGCGGCAGGTCTCCAGCACCTCCCAAGTGCCACGAAAGCCCGCGGGGATTACAAAACGGTCACCGGCGCGCAGGGTCTTGGCGTTGCCCTCATGGTCACGCAGCACTGAAACGCCCTGCACGATTTCGCAGTATTCGTGCTCGGTGTAATTGACCGTCCAATGGCCTTTTTCACCTTCCCATACGCCTGCGCCAAACTGGCCGCACGGGCTGCTGTAATGGTGAAAGACCGTTTGTTCCGGGTCGCCAGCGAGCACTTTTTCCGCAGCCGGACGATAGCGTTCGGCTTGAGTGGCGGCTTGGCTGAAATCGATGATCTGATTGATGTTCATACGCTGGCTCCCCGGTTTGTTTAATAAAACGCACATGAGTAGGCGTTTGCTTCGGATATGTCAAATATATTGATAATTCCTCGGTCGGTGGTTTAGGGTGACGGGTGCCCTTGGCTGATGCTCGCTCGGGCAGAATTTTCGACTTCGCCGTCGAGACCCTCTCGCGGCGTTGCCATCAAACAAGAGGAGGAGATTCGTATGACCACCCTGACTCGTGCGGACTGGGAGCAACGCGCCCGGGAACTGAAGATCGAAGGCCGTGCTTTCATCAACGGTGAATACACCGCCGCTGTGTCGAACGAGACATTCGAGTGCATCAGCCCGGTTGACGGCCGCCTCCTGGCGAAAATCGCCAGTTGCGATGCCGCCGACGCCCAGCGCGCCGTCGAGAACGCCCGCGCTACCTTCAATTCCGGCGCCTGGTCGCGTCTGGCACCGACCAAACGCAAAACCACCATGATTCGTTTCGCAGGCCTCTTGCGTCAGCACGCACAGGAACTGGCACTGCTCGAAACCCTGGACATGGGCAAACCCATCAATGACTCGCTGAACATCGACGTGCCGGGCGCAGCCCAGGCGCTGAGCTGGAGCGGCGAGGCGATCGACAAGATCTACGATGAAGTGGCGGCGACCCCGCATAACCAGCTCGGCCTGGTGACGCGCGAAGCCGTGGGCGTGGTGGCGGCCATAGTGCCGTGGAACTTCCCGTTGCTGATGTCTTGCTGGAAGCTCGGCCCGGCGTTGTCCACCGGTAACTCGGTGATCCTCAAGCCTTCGGAAAAATCCCCACTGACGGCGATTCGTATCGCCCAGTTGGCAATCGAGGCCGGCATCCCGGCCGGTGTGCTGAACGTGCTGCCAGGCTATGGCCACACCGTTGGCAAGGCTCTGGCCTTGCATATGGACGTTGATACCCTGGTGTTCACCGGCTCCACCAAGATCGCCAAGCAACTGATGATCTATGCCGGTGAATCGAACATGAAGCGTGTCTGGCTGGAAGCCGGCGGCAAGAGCCCGAACATCGTCTTTGCCGACGCACCGGACCTGCAAGCGGCTGCCGAGGCCGCTGCCAGCGCCATTGCCTTCAACCAGGGCGAAGTCTGCACCGCGGGCTCGCGCCTGCTGGTCGAGCGCTCGATCAAGGACAAGTTCCTGCCGCTGGTGATCGAAGCCCTCAAGGCCTGGAAGCCGGGCAACCCACTGGACCCAGCCACCACCGTCGGTGCGCTGGTGGACACCCAGCAGATGAACACCGTGCTGTCCTACATCGAGGCCGGCCACAGCGAGGGCGCCAAACTGCTGGCGGGCGGCAAGCGCACCCTGCAGGAAACCGGTGGCACCTACGTGGAACCGACCATCTTCGATGGCGTCAGCAATGCCATGAAAATCGCCCGGGAAGAAATCTTTGGCCCAGTGCTCTCGGTCATTGCCTTCGACAGCGTCAAGGAAGCGATCGAGATCGCCAACGACACTCCCTACGGTCTGGCTGCGGGTATCTGGACGTCGGATATCTCCAAGGCTCACCTGACGGCCAAGGCGCTGCGCGCCGGTAGCGTCTGGGTCAACCAGTACGACGGAGGCGACATGACCGCGCCGTTCGGGGGGTTCAAGCAATCGGGCAACGGCCGTGACAAGTCGCTGCATGCTTTCGACAAATACACCGAGCTGAAAGCGACCTGGATCAAGCTGTAAACCTTGCCGGCACCGCCAGCCTGGCGGCGCCGGACTTTTGATTCTGCCGCACAGCCGGGCGCTCCTTCGGGAGGCCCGGCTGTGTTGCTTCAGCGGCTTATTCACTGGAGTGTGAACATGCGTTGGGGTACTTATTTCGCCGTGCTGGCCGCTGTCTTGAGCGTGGGGCTGGCGCTTGGCGTCAGCATGCCGTTGGTGTCATTGCGCCTGGAAAGCTGGGGCTATGGCTCGTTTGCCATTGGTGTCATGGCGGCCATGCCAGCGCTGGGCGTGTTGCTCGGTGCCAAGGTGTCGAGCCGACTGGCCGCGCACTTCGGCACGCCGGCATTGATGCGCTTGTGCCTGTGGGCGGGGGCCTTGTCCATCGGCTTGCTGGGGCTGTTGCCCAGTTACCCGGTCTGGCTGGTGCTGCGCTTGCTGATCGGGGTCATCCTGACCATTGTCTTCATTCTGGGTGAAAGCTGGATCAACCAACTGGTGGTCGAGCAGTGGCGTGGTCGTCTGGTAGCGCTGTATGGCAGCAGCTATGCCCTGAGCCAGCTGGCCGGGCCACTGTTGCTGGGGGCCGTGGGGGCCGACGACGACCTGGGTTTCTGGATCGGCGTCGGTTTACTGGTGACATCACCCGTGTTGCTGCTCGGGCGCGGCGGAGCGCCGGCCAGCGATGCCTGTAGCGTGACCTTGAGCGAATTGGCCGGCTTCTGCCGTCGCTTGCCGGTGATTGCCTGGGCCATTGCCTTGTTTGCAGCGTTCGAGGCGATGATTCTGACGCTGTTGCCGGTGTACTGCCTGCAGCAGGGCTTCAGCGAGCAAACCGCCTTGTACATGGTCGGCACCGTCGTGGTCGGCGATGCCTTGTTGCAACTGCCGATTGGCGCACTGGCCGACCGGATGTCGCGGCGCACGCTGTTTTTTGGCTGCGCGATTACCTTGTTGCTGTCGAGCCTGGCCATTCCGCTGTTGCTGCACACGCTACTGATCTGGCCGTTGTGGGTGCTGTTCGGGGCCAGCGCGGGTGGGCTGTTTACCTTGTCGCTGGTGTTGATTGGCGAGCGCTTTCGCGATGACGCACTGGTCCGTGCCAATGCGCACGTGGCTCAGCTGTGGGGTGTGGGCTGCCTGATCGGTCCGTTGGCGGCTGGTGCTGGCAGCCAGTGGGTCAACGGCCATGCCTTGCTCTGGTTTATGGCCGCGGGTGCGCTGGGTCTGGTGTTGCTGGCGCGTCGACGCGATGCCTTTGGCGTGGTGGCTGCGACCTAGAGCATCTTCTCAAGGCCCACGGCCTTGCTGATCCAGGCATTGAAGCGTCGCCAGGCACCGCCCGGTTCGGTTTGCACGGTATGGAGCTGGTGATCGTCTTCGGTCACCCAGACCACCTGGCCTGCCTTCAGCTTGGCCTCATAGCTCAAAGAGGGCGCCATACCTTCCAGGGCAAGTTCGCGTAAATAGCTGGCCAGTTCCGGGCTATCGACCAATACGCCCACTTCAGTGTTCCAGAGTAGTGAGCGGGGGTCGAAATTGAATGAGCCGACAAAGGCATTCTGGCGGTCGAAGATGATTGCCTTGCTGTGCAGGCTGGAATCGGAGCTGCCAGGCGCACTGCCGCCGCTGGAGGCGCCCGGCTGTCGGCGCAGTTCGAACAGCCGCACCCCATGCTTGAGCAGCGCTTTGCGGTAGGGAGCATAGCCGCCGTGGACGGCCGGCACATCGGTCGCTTCCAGTGAATTGGTCAGCAGCCTGATTTCGACTCCGGCATCGGCGCGGCTGGTCAAGTACAGCAGGCCCTCATCACGGGGTACGAAATAGGCAGAAATCAGGATCAGTTCCTGATTGACCGTGCGCAGTTGCGTCTCCAACTGCGTGGTCAACAGCAAGTGCGGGTCGGGTTCGCCCTTCGCCAACACCTTGCTTGGGGCGTCCCACAGCGCCTGGTTGTGGGCCCAGATCAGCTCCTGGCGCCAGACGCTCAGCTGCGGCTTGGTCTGATAGGCCATCAGCCGGTCATACAGTGCCTTGCGCTGGACCTTGGCCTCGGCCAGTGATTGCTCAAGGCGCTTTCGGGTTTCGAGCAAGTCCTGTTGCGTCGGTTGGCGGTACAGGAAATCGCCAATCGGCCGGCTCAGCGCGCTGTTCCAATACTGGTCGAAACTGTGCCCGAGCTGTTCGGCCACTGGCCCGACGCTGAGCAGGTCGATATCGGTGAAGTTCAGGTTCGATTCGGCATCGAAATAGGCGTCGCCCAGATTTCGCCCGCCGACGATCGCGAGGCTGTTATCCACCAGCCAGAGTTTGTTGTGCATGCGCCGGTGTTGCTGCGACAGGTTGAACAGCCTGCCCATCGTGCGGGTCACCCCTGTGCTGCGGCCCAAATGGAGCGGGTTGAAGACCCGCAGCTGGATGTTCGGGTGGGCGGCGAGGGTGGCCATGACGTCCTCCAGCCCATCGCTGGCGGTGTCGTCGAGCAGAATACGCACGCGTACACCGCGATCGGCAGCGATCAGCAGTTCATGCACCAGCGCGCGGGTGCTCAGGCCGTCGTGGACGATGTAGTACTGCAAATCGATGCTGATCTGGGCATTGCGAATCAGCTCCGCTCGGGCCCTGAAGGCTTCGCTGCTGTTGGGCAGCAAGCGAAAGCCGGACTTGTCTTCATGGCGGGCGGCCTCGGCCTGGATCGAGCGCCCCAGCGCCGACTGGCTGGCTGGCAGCGCCTGACTGGTTTCGCGCGGCACGTTGACGGAGGCGCAGCCGACCAGGGCCAGGAGTAGCAGCATTGGCAGGACCCGACTGATTCTCAAAGGCGTTTCCTCTGGCGCAGGGCTTGAACATATCGACCGTTCAGAAAGCTCGAAAGTTACCGCATCAGCCGTCGAGTTCGCCGAGCAATTGCGTCGCGGTGGCCCCGACCTTGCGCACGGCTTCCTCGATCTCACGGGTGACTTGCGAGGCGAAGTTCATGCGCAGGCAATTTCGGTATTTGCCTGATGCCGAGAAAATACTGCCCACCGCGATCTGTACGCCTTGTTCCAGTAAAGCCCGATTCAGGCGCAGCGTATCGAAACCTTCCGGCAATTCGATCCACAGCATGAAGCCGCCTTGCGGCCGACTGGCGCGGGTACCGGCGGGAAAGTAGCGGCCCAGCTGCACCACATCCTTGGACCCATACAGTTGAGGCAAAAATACAGGATTCAGTCGGCGAATTTATCCATCTGTATGGAACAATTTCAAATTGTTTGCATCTGTAACGGTTTCTGCCCCGGGCGCATGCTTTTCCTCGTGGTCAACGCGACTTCGAGGAGAGGAAGACATGAGCGGCATGAGCGATGTGCGACTGGGGTTACATAGCCAGGAACTGGAGCAGCAGGGCCCCTGCGTGTTCAGCGCGCCCGCCGGCTTGAAAGGCTGGGGCCTGATGTACCACCGCTGGCGAACCCGTCGTGAATTGCTGGAGCTCGATCGCGATCAGCTGCGCGATATTGGCCTGAGCCCCACCCAGGCGCGTGAAGAGGGGCTCAAGCCGTTCTGGCGTTGCTAAACCAGTTCTTTGAGGCGGTGCCAGAGCATGCCAAGCGCCAGCAGCGGCGAGCGCAGGTGTTTGCCGCCGGGGAAGGTGATGTGTGGCACCTTGGCGAACAGATCGAAGCCAGTGCTGTGCTGGCCGGCGATGGCTTCGGCCAGCAGTTGGCCCGCCAGGTGTGTGGCGTTCACGCCATGGCCGGAATAGGCCTGGGCGTAATACACATTGGGCTGGTCCTTCAGGCGGCCGATTTGCGGCAGGCGGTTGGCGCCGATGCCGATCATGCCGCCCCACTGGTAATCGATGCGCACGTCAGCCAGCTGCGGGAAGACCTTGAGCATCTTCGGCCGCATGTAAGCGGCGATATCCGACGGATCGCGCCCGGAATAATGGCAAGCGCCGCCAAACAGCAGCCGCCGGTCCGCTGACAGGCGATAGTAATCGAGCGCTACTCGCTGGTCGCAGACCGCCATGTTCTGCGGCAGCAGCTGCCGCGCGCGCGCTTCGCTGAGCGGTTCGGTGGCGATGATGTAGCTGCCCGCCGGTAAAACCTTGCCGCTCAGTTCCGGGTTCAGGTCGTTGAGGTAGGCATTGCAGGCCAGTACCAGGGTGTTGGCGCGCACCGAACCCTGGGCGGTGTGCACCCGCACCTGCGGGCCATAGTCGATGCGGGTGACGGCTGATTGTTCGAACAGCTTCACTCCAAGCTCTGCCGCTACGCGCGCTTCGCCCAGCGCCAGATTGAGCGGATGCAAATGGCCTGAGCCCATGTCGATCAGGCCGCCGACATAGCGGTCCGAGCCCACCACTTGATGCATCTCTGAAGGTTGCAGCAGACGCAACTCATGGCGATAGCCCAGGTCGCGCAGTGCTTCGGCATCTTCGGCAAAGCCAGCCAGATCGGCCGGTTTGTTTGCCAAATCGCAGTAACCCCAGGTCAGGTCGCAGTCAATGCCGTGCTGCGCAACCCTTCGGCGGACAATCTCGACCGCTTCGAGCCCCAGTAACTTGAGCTGGCGCACGCCTTCTGTACCGATGACAGGCGCAAACTGATCAAGCCCATGGCCCACCCCGCGAATCAGCTGCCCGCCGTTGCGCCCGCTTGCGCCCCAGCCGATCCTGTTCGATTCAAGCAACACCACCGAGAAGCCGCGCTCGGCCAGTTCAATGGCGGTATTGAGCCCCGAGAAGCCGCCGCCGACCACGCACACATCGGCATTCACCTCGCCCTGCAAGGTCGGGTGGTCCGGTTGCGGAGCACTGCTGGCAGCGTAATAGGAGGCGGTGTGCGAGGCGGGGGCGGGCTTCTGAACGCGGGCGTTCATATGCAGGATCCTGATGGGTGTGTGGAAAACTTGACGCAGCATAAGCCGCACCTCTGCTGACAGGCAATCGCTGCTCTGCTACACCCATCTCCATTCATGCCGATATTGAGCGTGGTGCTTTTGATCTAGATGTAGGAGCCGGGCTTGCCCGCGATGAACGATGACGCGCAATACCTGTAAAACCGCGGCGTCCTTATCGCGAGCAAGCTCGGCTCCTACATAAAAAAAGCAGTCAACCATAGAATCTCCTACGCAACTTTTAAACGGGGCGTGCATGCGTCAAACTTCCCCCATCGATCACTGCCCGGCCTTTTTCATGAGTTGCAACAGCCACAAGATCCGCTTTCTGCGCGAGCAGATTCCTTCATTCGAATGCGTCCCAGGCTGTCACGATTGCTGCGGCCCGGTGACCACCTCGTCAGAAGAAATGGCCCGCTTGCCAAGAAAGACGGCTGCCGAGCAGGAGGCCGCGCTGGATGAGCTGAACTGTGTGCACTTGGGGCCCCAGGGCTGCACGGTGTATGACGAGCGCCCGCTGATCTGCCGGCTGTTCGGGACCACGCCGCGCTTGCCGTGCCCGCGCGGCCGTGGCCCTGAGGTCATGATCGACCCGCAGGCGGAAAAGCTCGTCCATCACTACATCGCCAGCACCCGCCAGGTGCTGGTCTGAACCTCAATCCGGAATCGGCAGGTTCAGACTCTCCTTCACTTCTTCCATGACGATGTAGCTCTTCGATTCGCGCACGTGCGGCAGCTTGAGCAGGATGTCGCCCAACAGCTTGCGGTACGAGGCCATCTCGGAAATCCGCGCCTTGACCAGGTAATCGAAGTCGCCCGACACCAGGTGGCACTCCAGCACGTGCGGCAGTTTCAGCACGGCGCGGCGAAATTCTTCAAAGGTGTCGCCGGACTTGTAGTCCAGGCTGATCTCGACGAACACCAGCAGGCTGCCTTTGAGGTGCTGCGGATTAAGCCGGGCGTTGTAGCCCATGATGATGCCCTCGCGCTCCAGCCGCCGAACCCGCTCGGTGCAGGGCGTGGTCGACAGGCCGACCTTTTCTCCAAGCTCGGTAAACGAAATACGCCCATCGGCCTGCAGGATCCGCAGGATATTACGATCGATCTTGTCCAGCTCGCGTTTGCTTTGGTGCTGGGTTCTCATAGTGGATGCCGCTCCGTAAAAGCCTTTGATGCCGAGAATTCTCGCCAAATATAGGCTTTTATATAGTGAAAAGCACTGGCCTTGAGTTTTTATACTGCGCCCATCTTCGCTAAACACAACAAATGTCAGCGGTTAGCCGCGTTGAGGGATTGATCATGCGAGTTCTGGTGCTTGGGAGCGGTGTAATCGGGACCGCCAGTGCCTATTATCTGGCGCGGCAGGGGTTTGAAGTCGTTGTGGTCGACCGCCAACCGGCCGTGGCCATGGAAACCAGTTTTGCCAACGCCGGTCAGGTCTCGCCGGGCTATGCCTCGCCATGGGCGGCACCGGGCGTGCCGCTCAAGGCAATCAAATGGCTGCTGGAGCGCCATGCTCCTCTCGCGATCAAGGCCACGGCCAACATCGATCAATACCTGTGGATGGCGCAAATGCTGCGCAACTGCACCGCCAATCGGTATGCGGTGAACAAGGAGCGCATGGTTCGCCTGTCCGAGTACAGCCGCGACTGCCTCGATGAGCTGCGCGCCGAAACCGGCATCGCCTATGAAGGTCGTACACTGGGCACTACCCAGCTGTTCCGCACCCAGGCGCAACTGGATAACGCCGCCAAGGACATCGCCGTGCTGGAGCAGTCCGGCGTGCCGTATGAACTACTCGACCGCGCCGGCATCGCCCGCGTCGAGCCGGCCCTGGGCAATGTCACCGACATTCTGGCCGGTGCCCTGCGCCTGCCGAACGACCAGACCGGCGACTGCCAGATGTTCACCACCAGGCTGGCCGAAATGGCCGTGCAGCTGGGCGTTGAATTCCGCTTTGGCCAGAACATCGAGCGTCTGGACTTCGCCGGTGACCGGGTCAATGGCGTATGGATCAACGGCAAGCTGGAAACCGCGGACCGTTACGTGCTGGCGTTGGGCAGCTACTCACCGCAGCTGCTCAAGCCGCTGGGCATCAAGGCACCGGTATACCCGCTCAAGGGGTACTCGCTGACCGTGCCGATCACCAACCCGGCCATGGCACCGACTTCGACCATCCTCGACGAATCCTACAAGGTCGCCATCACCCGCTTCGACAACCGCATTCGGGTCGGCGGCATGGCTGAAATCGCCGGTTTTGACCTGTCGCTCAACCCGCGTCGGCGTGAAACCCTGGAGATGATCGTCAACGATCTCTATCCTCAAGGCGGTGACTTGAGCCAGGCCAGTTTCTGGACCGGCTTGCGTCCGACGACTCCGGACGGCACGCCGATCGTGGGTGCCACGCCGTTCCGCAACCTGTTCCTCAACACCGGTCACGGTACGCTCGGCTGGACCATGGCGTGCGGCTCCGGTCGCCTGCTGGCTGATTTGATGGCACGGAGAAAGCCACAGATCAGCGCTGAGGGCCTCGATATTTCTCGCTACGGTAAAAACCAGGAGACTGCAAAACATGTCAATCCAGCGCCAGCTCACTAACGAGCGGATGAGCCAGATCGTCGTTCACGGCGGCACCGTTTACCTTGCCGGCCAGGTGGGCGACGACATGAACGCGGGCATCGAGCAGCAAACCCGCGAAACGCTGGCCAACATCGAGCGTTTGCTGGACCTGGCGGGTACTGACAAGACCCGTCTGCTGTCGGTGACCATTTACCTGAAGGACGTTGATGCCCACTTCCAAGGCATGAACTCCGTCTGGGACCAGTGGTTGCCAAAAGGTGTCGCACCGGCTCGCGCGACCGTTGAAGCCAAGCTGTGCGAACCGGAAATCCTGGTCGAGCTGTCGGTCGTCGCTGCTCTGCCATAAGTCGTATCCCCGCCCGGCGCCGCTCGCGGCCCACAAGCCGCGATTTGGCGCCGGGTTTTTTCTTTCAACAGCCCGCCTAGAAGACTGCCGTCATGCGTCCTGCCCGTGCCCTGATCGATCTTGAAGCGCTGCGTCACAACTACCGTCTTGCCCGTGAACTCTCCGGGGCCAAAGCCTTGGCCGTGATCAAGGCCGATGCCTATGGGCATGGCGCCGTCCACTGTGCCCAGGCGTTGGAGCCGGAGGCGGACGGTTTCGCCGTCGCCTGCATAGAAGAGGCGCTCGAATTGCGGGCGGCGGGTATCAAGGCCCCGGTTCTGTTGCTCGAAGGCTTCTTTGAAGCCGCTGAGCTTGAGCTGATTGTCGAACACGATTTCTGGTGTGTGGTGCACTCGCTGTGGCAGTTGGAGGCGATTGAGCAGGCCAGCCTGCGCAAGCCGCTGACCGTCTGGCTCAAGCTGGACTCGGGCATGCATCGGGTTGGCTTGCACCCCAAGGATTACCAGGCCGGTTACCAGCGTTTGCTGGCCAGTGGCAAGGTCGCCAAAATCGTCTTGATGAGCCACTTCGCCCGCGCCGATGAGCTGAACTGCAACACCAGCAACGATCAGGTTGCGGTATTCGAGGCGGCGCGCCAGGGCCTAGTCGCGGAAGTCAGCTTGCGCAACTCCCCGGCCGTGCTCGGCTGGCCCAACATTCCCAGCGACTGGGTACGCCCGGGCATCATGCTCTACGGCGCCACCCCTTTCGAGGAAGAACAAACCGAGGCGTCACGCCTGCAGCCGGTGATGACGCTTGAATCGAAAGTCATCAGCGTGCGCGAACTGCCTGCTGGTGAAGCGGTGGGCTACGGGGCCCGGTTCGTCACCCAGCGGCCAAGCCGGATCGGCGTGGTCGCCATGGGTTATGCCGACGGGTATCCGCGGCTGGCACCGACCGGTACACCGGTCATGGTCGCAGGCCAGCGCAGCCAGCTGCTGGGCCGGGTGTCGATGGACATGCTCTGTATTGATCTGACGGACGTGCCGCAGGCAGGCCTGGGCAGCACGGTAGAGTTATGGGGCAAGAACGTGCTGGCCAGTGATGTCGCACTCAAGGCCGGCACCATTCCGTATCAGATCTTCTGCAACTTGCGCCGGGTGCCGATGCTCTATTCCGGCCGCTAGCGGCAGGCCATGGCGGCTGCCGACGGCTGGATGAGGTGGGGTGTGGGTCGAAGTGTTGTAAATACTGAACGCTGTTGCGATGATAACGTTCAATTTCGACCTATTCCGCACCTCAGGAGGCTCCAGCATTGGACGTCGGGGAACGACTTCAAGCCATTCGAAGACTCAAGGGTCTCTCCCAGCGTGAGCTCGCCAAGCGTGCGGGCGTCACCAACAGCACCATCTCGATGATCGAGAAGAACAGCGTCAGCCCCTCGATCAGCTCCCTGCGCAAGGTGCTCAGCGGTATTCCAATGTCCATGGTCGAGTTCTTCTCCGAAGAACTGCAACCTGAAAACCCGACCCAGATCGTCTACAAGGCCAACGAACTGATCGACATCTCCGATGGCGCCGTGACCATGAAACTGGTCGGCAAGGCACACCCGAGCCGGGCCATCGCGTTCCTCAATGAAATCTACCCGCCTGGCGCCGACACCGGCGAAGAAATGCTCACCCACGAGGGTGAAGAGACCGGAATCCTGCTCGAAGGCCGCCTCGAACTGGTGGTTGGGTTGGAAACGTTCATACTCGAAGCTGGCGATAGCTACTACTTTGAAAGTACCAAGCCTCACCGCTTCCGCAATCCGTACGATGTGCCGGCGCGTTTGATCAGCGCGGCCACACCTGCGAATTTCTAGGGAGTACAGACGCCCGAATGGACGGTTGTACCGGGGAATTCCCCCTGCGACTATAGGGTTGTTTCAGTGGGGCAGGGTTGTCGTTATACTTGCGCCGCCTGCGATTCCGTGGCCGCGGGCGTGAACAGCCACCATGAGGGTGTACGCGTGAATCTAATCAAGAATATGCTGGCCGCACCAGCAGTCGTATTGGCCCTATGGGCTGTGAGCGCACAGGCTACAACCAACGACGAGATCGCCAAACGGCTGGAGCCGGTCGGTCAAGTCTGCGTACAAGGCAAGGAATGCAAAGGGATGGAAGTCACTGCCAGCGCAAGCGGTGGCGGTGGTGCCAAGACCCCGGACGACATCATTGCCAAACACTGCAACGCTTGCCACGCCACTGGCCTGCTGGGTGCACCGAAGATCGGTGACGCCGCCGCCTGGAAAGCGCGCGCCGACCACCAGGGTGGTCTGGATGGCATCCTGGCCAAGGCCATCACCGGCGTCAATGCGATGCCGCCTAAAGGCACCTGCGCCGATTGCTCGGATGAAGAGCTCAAGGGCGCAATCAAGAAAATGTCGGGGCTGTAATAAGCTTGTAAGGGCATCCTGATGCGCACACGACGATTGGGAGAGCCGGCCTGTTGATGAACCCCATCACCTCGGTACGCCGGGGTATGGGGCTGAATGGCAGATACATTCAGCGGCCATTGAGCATTTTTTTTAGATACTCACCCTGTGTATTCAAAACCGCCCTATAGATACTGAAGGCTTCTGTTTCTTGCGCAATGATTGGGACTAGCTCGCCGTTTATTATTTGAAGCAACACAGCGTTGGGGGTAAACATCAGGATCGGTGAGTGAGTAGCAATTAGAAATTGAGAGCCTGAGTGTACCAAATCTGTAATTCGCTGAATGAAGCTTAATTGTCGGAGTGGTGACAGGGACGCTTCCGGCTCGTCCAGAATGTAAAGCCCTTGGCTTCTGAATCGATGTTTGAATAACGCTTCCATTGCTTCCCCATGCGATACAGTATGAAGATCGCGCCCACCATAATAAGATTTTATTTCTGGTCCAAATCCTTCTTCCTCGTCAAGCCGCCTAATCTCAGTATTTAAGTTGTAAAACGACTCAGCCCTGTAGAAATACAGGTCTTTTTCTTTCAGATGCCCCTTGGATATCTGTAGATGAGTATGCAGGTCGGAGTGAGTGTGCTGCGTTTGAAACCTGAAGTTTTTACTGCCGCCTTCAGGGTTGCATCCCAGCTTTATGGCAATACTTTCAAGTAGCGTCGATTTGCCGCAGCCGTTTTCGCCCATGATTATGGTGATGGGGCTTTCAAATGTAATTGGAAAAAGGCTCTGAAAGGCCAGTTTTTCACAACTGGGCTTTAGACGAACTTCCCGCAAGTATAAATTGTTCATGGTCAAGTCCCATTGAATACGCGTTTTATTGATTGGTTTGTGCCGATTAACGATAAGGCTGAAGCAATTGATTGGTAGCACGCCATGGAAAAAAAGTCCTAAATACCCCAAGTAGTAAATAAGCGTGCTGCCAAGTGTCGAGGGGGACAGTGATACGGTGGAGATCAAAACTATTATTGTGCATGCCGCCATGAATAATTCAGGCGCGAACGCGTATGTTAAGTTTTTTTTCTCGTATCGATATTGAGCGTCGATCGATTTTTCAAGATACCTATAGGTTTCTTGTAATTTCATGCTGTATTTGCTCTCGTCCAATGACGCGGTGTCAATAAGCTCAATCACCGAAGCTTTGTATAGTTCCTCTTTGGAAATTTCATCTTGGTAATTCGACACAACGAATGGCGTGGTTTTTCGTAAATAGAGATAGCTCAATAAGATTGCTATGGCGAGCAGAGGTAAAAAGTCAATATTTTTCCGTATGATAAGTGCGCAGCTGAAAAGAGTAACGCATATTGATCCTGATAGTTGCAATGTGTTCGATACGGCGGCGGCGACACGTGCGGCGTCCTCCTTGATCAGGGTGATGGTTGTGCCAATACTTTGTTTTGCGTTGTTATAAATGTAACCGGTCAGGCTTAAGCGTATGGCAGTTTCTATATAGTTGCTAAGTATGTTGGCGGCCCCTTGGAAAATGTTCTTTGTTACGTAGCATGCTATGATTCCAAAAATTAAAGTGTGGGTATAAGTCGACTCCGACATATCATTGATTGTGCGAGATAGCAAATACGGCATTCCCATTTGAAGGCACGCAGCCCCGATGAAAAAAAACAAGGCAGCCACAATGGGCTTAATGTGCATAACCATTATTGGGAACATCAGGGTGTTGTCCTTAAAATGCTGTCGGCCCGCCTCTGTCTACTTAAAGATTCTGCAGTTGAGTAATATATTCCGACTAAGCTAAATACGGGTGCGAGCGCCTTTTCAATGTACAGTGCGACAGCGATGAATGCACCTATTGATGATGTCTCGTGGCTCGTTGTAAAGGTGTAAATTAAAATCAATGTTGCCAAGCCCAAGAGATAAGATAAGCTAGAAAGAAATTCGAGCGTACAAACTTTAAGGTTGGCCGTTACACAAGGCTTTAAGATTTTTCTGCAAGCGGATGTGTAGTGTTTGAGAATTAGTTTTTTATTGGATCTCAGATCTGTGCAAACAGTTTCTAGGAAAATAGTATTTTGTTCGATGTACTGGTTGAATAAATTGGGTAGTTTTCTTTGGTACAGGCAGTGCACTATTAATGAGAACACGATTGCGATTGCGGGAGGCAGCGCATAAATCGGATAGTTGCATAAAATTATGGCGAAGGCGAAAATCAAAAGGGCCAAGTTTAATGTTATATCTAAGTATATCCCGTGATATAAATAGATTGTGCCATCGGTATCGCCGTCGATGAGATCGATAGCTCGGCCCTGTGAGATTTTTCTATTACTGGGTTTTATGATGTTAATTATTAATAGCTTTTTATGAGGCGCACGGGTTTTTGCATTGTATTTTTGCAGTATTAGATTTGCGCCAAATCTCAAGCAAGGGGTTGTTATAATCGCCAAACCGGCCAGAAAAAGAAAAAAATTATCGATGGTGTTGGTTGCATAATACGTATCAATAACTTTTCCGATCATGAAAGGGAACCCGATGCTCGAAAGAGCGATCGCGGTTCCTATAAATATCAGCCAGGAATTTTGTCTCATTCGCGTATATATCGCATTTCATGCGGAAGGAAAGGAAATCCGAATTCGCTTTCAAGAATTCCGATTGATCCTGGCAAATTAGGGAGGCGCTCCGTGAACAGCATATAAACAAAATCGAAGATAACCAGAACTATCAATAGCCGCACAATCGAGAGAAAAGGTAGAGAGCCACGATGAATATAAATTTTTAGCCCCTCCGCAGCAAGTGTTGTTGACCCGGAATTTGAGGTCAATAAGAAAGGTCTTTGAGTGTTGAAAGTATTTTCTGTAAGAAAATTTACTAAGTTCGAAGCTTCAATTTTCTGATGCTCAACTGCTTGAATTAACAGGTGCTTTTTATGTTTAAAGCTTTTCTAAGGTTGTTCGTTGAGTGAATAAAAAGCCATCAAAAGCCAATTTTTGGCTCCCCTATCGGTTAGTCTGAGTGGAAACGGAGGGAGGCAGACACAATGCAAACCTGTTCGATCGAGCGCGCGGTGAATCTGGTGCTGAAACGCTTGCCAGCGCATATTCATCTGGGCCTGCCGCTGGGGCTGGGTAAACCCAATCGCTTCGTCAATGCCTTGTACGCCAGGGTCAGTCAGCTGCCTGAGCGCCGGCTGACGATTTACACCGCTCTGAGTCTCGGTCGGCCGGCGGTAGGCGACGGCCTGCAAGAGCGCTTTCTGGAGCCCTTCATCGAGCGGGTGTTCGGCGATTACCCCGAGCTGGATTACCTCGCGGACCTGCACCGCGACCGTCTACCGGCGAATATTCATGTCGAGCAGTTCTTCCTGCAGCCTGGCAGCCTGCTCAACAGCCACGTGGCCCAGCAGGATTACGTCAGCAGCAATTACAGCCACGCTGCTCGCGATATCAATGCCAAGGGCCTGAACCTGGTCGCCCAGTTGGTGGCGCAAGCCCCGGGGCGGGCCGATCGTTTCAGCCTCAGTTGCAACCCGGACATTACCCTCGACTTGCTGCCGATGATCGCCAGGCGCCGCGCGCAAGGCGAAACTATCCTGCTGCTGGGTCAGGTTCATGCCGACTTGCCCTATATGCCCGGCGATTCGGAGCTGGACAGCGCCGACTTCGACATCCTGCTCGATGAATCCGAGCACCGCACCTTGTTCTCCACGCCCAATATGCCGGTCGGCGTTCAGGATCACTTTATTGGTCTGCATGCCAGCAGCCTGGTGCGCGATGGCGGCACCCTGCAGATCGGCATTGGTGCCATGGGCGATGCCTTGACGGCTGCACTGATGGCGCGTCAGGCCGATAACGACGGATACCGCGCCGTGCTCAACGAGGTGGATCTGCTGCCCTGGAGTACGCTGATTGACCGGGAGGGCGGGCTGGAGCCTTTTGCGCAGGGCCTTTACGGTTGCAGCGAAATGTTCGTCAACGGATTGCTGGCGCTGGTCGAGGCCGGCATCGTGCGCCGCCGCGTCTATCCGGATGCAGAACGCCAGCGCGCCGCTAACGCCGGAACGCTGGACGAAGCCGCGCAAACCGGTGGGGTGCTGGTACATGGCGGCTTCTTCCTCGGGCCCCGGCAGTTTTACCAGCGCCTGCGCGAGTTACCGCCGGACACCCTGGCGCGCTTCAACATGACCGCGATCAGCTACATCAACGAGCTGTATGGCCAGGAGACGCTCAAGCGCCTGCAGCGGCGTGATGCGCGCTTTATCAACACCGCATTCTGCGTGACCCTGCTCGGTGCCGGCGTGGCCGATCAGTTGGAGGATGGCCGGGTGCTCAGCGGTGTAGGCGGGCAGTACAATTTCGTGGTGCAGGGGCACGCGCTGGAAGGCGCACGTTCGATCCTGTTGCTGCGCAGCTGGCGCGAGTCGGGCGGGGAGGTGACTTCCAACCTGGTCTGGGAATATGGCCACTGCACCATTCCCCGGCATCTGCGCGATATCGTCGTGACTGAATACGGTATTGCCGACTTGCGCGGACAGACGGATGCCAAGGTGATCGAAGCCTTGCTGAACATCAGCGATTCACGGTTTCAGCTGGAATTGATCGAACAGGCGCAGAAGGCGGGCAAGCTGCCGAAGGATTTTCGCCTTGATCCACGCTTTGCCGACAACACACCACAGCGTTTGCAGGCGATTGTCAGCCGGCATGCGCGGTTGTTTCCGGAATATCCGCTGGGCAGTGACTTCACCGAGCAGGAGCGTGACCTGTTGCGGGCGCTGAACTGGCTCAAGAGCAAGTTCAAACTCAGCGAGATTCTGGAGTTGGGCAAGGCAGCGCTGGATGCACCGGCGCCTGAGGCTTATCCGGAACATTTGGCGCGTATGAAACTGGCTGATCCGCAGGGGTTGCGGGAGGATTTGTATCAGCGGTTGTTGCTGGCGGGGCTGCAGGCTACTCGACAGTTGTATTGAGGCTACTGGCCCCGTTCGCGGATAAATCCGCTCCCACATATGGGAGCGGATTGCTGACAAACCCAAATCTACCTGCTGGATTCGACTGTAGGAGCCGGGCTTGCCCGCGATGCAGGCGCCGCTGTGATCCTGATACAGCGCGGCGCCTGCATCGCAGGCAAGCCTTGCTCCTACAGGGGGTTTGTCATCAACCTGCGCTCCCACATGTGGGAGCGGATTTATCCGCGAAGGGTATCGACTCTTACTCGATAAAGGTCACGACACCGTCAGCCAGCGACTTGACCCGCGCCAGCGATTCAACGCGGTAGCCTTGCGCATCCAGCTCGGCACGGCCGCCCTGAAACGACTTCTCGATCACGATGCCCAGCCCGGCAACGCTGGCGCCAGCCTGCTTGATGATCGAGATCAGGGCCTGGGACGCCTTGCCGTTGGCCAGGAAGTCATCAATGACCAGCACGCGGTCGCTGCTGTTCAGGTGGCGTGGCGACACAGACACGGTGTTTTCGGTTTGCTTGGTGAAGGAGTACACCGATGCCGTCAGCAGGTTTTCCGTCAGGGTCAGCGACTGGTGCTTGCGGGCGAAAATCACCGGTACACCGAGTTTCAGCCCGGTCATCACCGCCGGAGCGATACCCGAAGCTTCGATGGTGACGATCTTGGTGATGCCCGAATCCGCGAACAATCGCGCGAACTCGTCACCGATGGCATCCATCAGCGCCGGATCGATCTGATGGTTGAGAAACGCATCGACCTTCAATACCTGATCGGAAAGCACGATGCCTTCTTCGCGAATCTTCTTGTGCAGTGCTTCCACGGCGGTTCCTCGAACTCTTGCTAAAGGGCCCCGACGCAAGGGGCGGGGCCAGATTGATTAACGTTTGAGCATGGCGCGGATATCGGCCAATGCGTTGTTGCCGCGGGCGGCTTTGACTTCTGTGGGGGTATCGTCGTTGCCTTCCCAGGCCAGGTCGTCCGGTGGCAGTTCATCGAGAAAACGGCTGGGCGTGCACTCGATGATCTCGCCGTACTGCTTGCGCTTGGCCGCAAAGGTGAAGGCCAGCGTCTGGCGTGCGCGGGTAATGCCCACATAGGCCAGGCGACGCTCCTCTTCGATGGTGTCGGCCTCGATGCTGGAGCGATGGGGGAGGATTTCCTCTTCCATGCCCATGATGAACACGTAAGGGAATTCCAGGCCCTTGGAAGCATGCAGCGTCATCATCTGCACGCCCTCGGCACCGTCTTCCTCTTCCTGCTGGCGCTCGAGCATGTCGCGCAGCACCAGCTTGCCGATGGCTTCCTCGATGGTCATGTTGCCATCTTCGTCTTTTTCCAGGGTGTTCTTCAGCGCTTCGATCAAGAACCACACGTTGCTCATGCGGTAATCGGCGGCCTTGTCGCTGGAACTGTTCTGGCGAATCCAGTTTTCGTAGTCGATGTCCATGACCATGCTGCGCAGCGCCGCGATCGGGTCGGTTTGCGCGACTTGCTGGCGCACCCCGTCCATCCAGCGCTTGAACCGTTGCAGACGGTCGGTGAAGCGGCTGTCCAGGTGTTCGCCCAGGCCCAGTTCGTCAGTGGCCGCGTACATCGAGACCTTGCGCTCGGTGGCGTAGTTGCCGAGTTTTTCCAGGGTGGTGGAGCCGATTTCCCGGCGCGGCACGTTGATCACGCGCAGGAAGGCGTTGTCGTCATCCGGGTTCACCAGCAGGCGGAAGTAGGCCATCAGGTCTTTCACTTCCTGGCGGCCGAAGAAGCTGTTGCCGCCCGACAGACGGTAGGGCACCTGATGGTGCTGCAGCTTCAATTCGATCAGTTTTGCCTGGTAGTTACCCCGGTAGAGGATCGAAAAATCGCTGTAGGGGCGGTTTGTACGCAGGTGCAGGGTGAGGATTTCCATCGCCACCCGTTCGGCTTCGGCGTCTTCGTTGCGGCAACGGATCACGCGGATTTCGTCGCCGTGGCCCATTTCGCTCCACAGCTGCTTTTCAAAGGCGTGCGGGTTGTTCGAGATCAGCACGTTGGCGCAGCGCAGGATACGGCTGGTGGAGCGGTAGTTCTGCTCCAGCATCACCACTTTCAAGGACGGGTAATCGTCCTTGAGCAGCATCAGGTTTTCTGGTCGTGCGCCGCGCCAGGCGTAGATCGACTGGTCGTCGTCGCCCACCACGGTGAACTGGTTGCGGGTGCCGATCAGCAACTTCACCAGCAGGTACTGGCTGGCGTTGGTGTCCTGGTATTCGTCCACCAGCAAGTAACGCACGCGGTTCTGCCACTTTTCCAGGATGTCGGCGTGTTCCTGGAACAGTTTCACCGGCAGCAGGATCAGGTCGTCGAAGTCCACCGCGTTGAACGCCTTGAGCGTGCGCTGGTAGTGGGTGTAGACGATGGCGGCGGTCTGCTCCTTGGGGTTGCGGGCGTTTTCCAGGGCTTCGGCCGGCAGGACCAGGTCGTTTTTCCACGAGCCGATCATGTTCTTGATCTCGTCGACGCCATCGTCGCCCGAGTATTCCTTCTGCATGATGTCGGTCATCAGGGCTTTGACGTCGGTCTCGTCAAAAATCGAGAACCCCGGTTTGTAGCCCAACCGCACGTGCTCCTTGCGGATGATGTTCAGGCCCAGGTTGTGGAAGGTCGACACCGTCAGGCCCCGGCCCTCGCCACCGCGCAGCAAAGTGCCGACCCGCTCCTTCATTTCCCGCGCGGCCTTGTTGGTAAAGGTCATGGCGACGATGTACTGCGCGCGGATTCCGCAATTCTGGATCAAGTGGGCGATCTTGCGAGTGATCACGCTTGTCTTGCCGGAGCCTGCGCCGGCGAGCACCAAAAGAGGGCCGCCGACGTAGTTCACGGCTTCTTGTTGCCGGGGATTGAGTCGGGACATGATGGAAATAGGGATCGGCTGGGAAAATGGCCGGGCATTTTAACAGGCTCGCAGAATTCTGCCGCGACCGTCTGACCCTGTATCACGACTCTCTATCTAAATTTGCCGGTTTTGATACTTTCGAGCAGGATGCAGGGCTTGGTCAGCTGGCAACGCCGTTTTCTCCCTGAAAGGTTCTCGCAAATCATTTTCCCAAGTGATTTAAGATGCCGCTCCGTGGGACCACCACCACCGACTGTATGCACGTCTTAAGGAGCAAGCTTGTCTACGCCTGTCGAACCCTTGCGTCTGTTGCTCTTGGCCGAAGCGCCGGAATGGGCGGCGGTGTTGCGTGAGTGCCTGGTGCCGTTGGCTGATTCGGCGGTGCTGCTCAGTGCGCCTTCCTGGGAGGCGGTGAGCAGCCTGTTTTCGAAGGACCGCCATGCGCTGATCCTGGCCACGCCCGCGCAGCAGCCTGCCCCGGGCCGCTGTGACTTGCCAGTGGTATTGCTGCTGGAGCACGAACCCCACACGCCGCCACCGGGCGTGAGCGATTGGTGGGTTCGCGACGCGCTGAATGTCGACACCATCCGCCGTAGCCTGCGCCATGTACGTGAGCGCGGCGTGCTGGAGAACACCTTGCAGCGCCTGGCCGAGCAGGACCCCTTGACTGGTATCGCCAACCGACAGGGTTTTCAGACCCTGCTGACGGCCCGGCTGGCCGAGCACCAGGGGCGAGGGCTGGCCCTCGGGCACCTGGACCTGGACAACTTCCGCCATGCCAACGACGCGCTGGGCCACCAGGCCGGCGACCGTCTTATCCTGCAGGTAGTGGCGCGGCTCAAGAGCCAGCTGGAAGCCGGCGATCAGCTCGCCCGCCTGGGCAGCGATGAATTCGCCTTGCTGATCGACATCCGCCGGGATGCCTCGCGTGCCGAGATCCTGGCCGAGCGCATCACCGAAGCCATGGCCGAGCCCTACTGGATCGATGGCGAAAGCCTGCTGATCGGTTGCAGCCTGGGCGTGGCCTATGCCCGCGCCGAAAACGGCGCCGACCCGTTGATGTGGCATGCCCATATCGCCATGCAGCAAGCCAAGAGCATCCAGGGCTGCACTTTTCACCTGTTCGATGAGCGGATCAACCGCAACGCCCGTAGCCTGGCCGACCTTGAAAGCGAATTGCGCCGGGCCTTGCGCCGCGATGAGCTGGAGTTGCACTACCAGCCGCGCATGGACCTGCGCACCGCAAACATTGTCGGCCTGGAGGCACTGGTGCGCTGGCGGCATGCCGAGCGGGGCCTGCTGCCGCCCAGTGAATTCGTGCCCCTGGCCGAGCAGAGCGGCCTGATCGTGCCGCTGGGTTACTGGGTGATTTCACGCGCGCTGCGCGATATGCAGGCGCTGCGCGAACAGGGCCTGGGGCCGCTGCACATGGCGGTCAACCTGTCGTTCCGGCAGTTTCAGGACAGCCAACTGCTGCCGACCCTGAGCCGCCTGATCATCGAGCATGGCGTGGATGCGCGCTGGCTGGAGTTCGAGCTGACGGAGACGGCGGTGATGCGCCGCAACGACCTCGTACAGCAAACCATGGATGCGCTGGGGCGCCTCGGTGTGCGCTTCTCGCTGGACGACTTCGGTACCGGGTTTTCGTCGTTCGTGCACCTCAACAGCCTGCCGATCACCTTGCTCAAGGTCGACAAAAGCTTCGTGGGCGGCATGGAACAGCGCGAAGAAAACCGCAAGCTGGTGCACGCCATGATCAACCTGGCGCACAACCTGAAGCTGGAAGTGGTTGCAGAAGGCGTGGAAACACCGGAGCAGCTGGAGCTGCTGCGCAGTTTCGAGTGCGATCAGATCCAGGGTTACTGGATCAGCAAGCCGCTGCCTCTGGAGCAGCTGGTGGACTATTTGATGCTGGGGGTGAATGCTCCAGCATGCGTCCCATCCGCCATTCAAACGCCAGCGTCAGGCTGACCGCCGCGCAGGCCAGACCCAGTGCCAGACCCCACCAGACCCCAACCGGCCCGAGATCAAGGTTGAACGCCAGTACCCACGCGGCCGGTGCGCCGATCAGCCAGTAGCAGCCCAGACCGACCAGAAAGGTGGTCTTGGCATCCTTGAGGCCGCGAATCGCGCCCATGGCGATGGTTTGCACGCCATCGAACAGCTCAAACCAGGCCGCGACCGCCAGCAGGCTCACGGCAAGGCGGATCACGTCGGTGAAGGCCGGGTCATTGCGATCCAGGAACAATCCCACCAGCGCGTCGGAGGCCACCCAGAACAACACGGCAAAGGCCAGCATCACCGCAGCACCGAAGCCAATCCCCACGCGCCCGGCCTGGCGGGCCGCCAATAGCTGGCCGGCGCCGTAATGGGCGCCGATGCGCATGGTCACCGCGTAGGAAAGCCCCGCCGGTACCATGAAGGCCACCGAGACGATCTGCAGGGCGATCTGGTGCGCCGCCAACTGGGTACTGCCCATGGTGCCCATGCACAGCGCCGCGAAAGCAAACAGCCCGACTTCCACCGCGTAAGTGCCACCGATGGGCAGGCCCAGGCGCCACAGTTCGCGCAAGGCGGCAAGGTTCGGGCGCGCCAGCCCCTGGCGAATCGGGTAGGCGTGGTACGCCGCGTGGCGGCGGATATGCCAGGCCAGGAGGAGAGCCATGCAGTTGGCGACGATCGCCGTGACCAGACCGATACCCACCAGCCCCAGTTTCGGCAAGCCGAACATCCCTTCGATCAGCGCATAGTTGAGCAGAAAGTTAGCCACCGTTGCGCCAATGCTGATCACCATCACTGGCGTCGCCCGGCCCAGCGCACTGGTAAACCCGCGCAGTGCCATGAAACTCAAGTAGCCGGGTAGGGCGAGCGGCAGCAGCAACAGAAACTGGCCAGCGTATTCGACGTTCTCCGGCGTTTGACCGAGCATCAGCAGCAGAGGCGAAAGGTTCCACAGCAGCAGCGCACCGGCAATGGCCATGATCCAGGCCAGCCATAGCCCGGCCTGGGTCAGGCGGGTGGCACCGGGTTTATCGCTGGCGCCATGCCGGATCGCCACCAGCGTGCCCACCGCCGCGATCACGCCGATACAGAAAATCGACACGAACGAGTAACTGGCCGCGCCCAGGCCGCCGCCCGCCAGCGCCTGGGGGCTGATGCGGGCCATCATCAGGGTGTCGGTCAGCACCATCAGCATGTGCGCCAGTTGCGAGGCGATCAACGGCCCTGCCAACCGCAGAAGGGCCCAAAGTTCGGTACGTACGGCAGGTTGCATGGCATTGCGCTCGAATGAAGGAATAAGCCGGCAATTCTCAAGGTTTGCCAGCGGATCCACAAAAGGATAAAAACGATTCAACCCATGAGTAATACTCATCCTGCCTTCGCGCGTAAGAGTATTCATTTTGTAATGAAGGATTATTTGTCATGTCCCGTCATCTCCCGCCGCTCTATGCGTTGAGAGCGTTTGAAGCCGCTGCGCGCCATGCGTCATTCACTCGCGCAGGTGAAGAACTCTCCATTACTCAAAGTGCGGTGAGTCGGCATATTCGTACGCTGGAGGAGCACTTTGGCTGTCGGCTGTTTCTGCGCAGCGGTCGCCATTTGCAGCTCAGCGATGCGGCGCGGCTGCTGCTACCCGGTATCCGCGACGGCTTCACTGCGTTGGAGCGGGCCTGCAACACCTTGCGACATGAAGACGACATCGTCCGCATGAAAGCCCCTTCGACCCTCACCATGCGTTGGTTGCTGGCGCGCCTGAGTCGATTTCGCCATCTGCAGGCCGGTAATGAGGTGCAGTTGACCAGTGCGTGGATGGACGTAGACAACGTCGACTTCAATCACGAACCCTTCGATTGCGCAGTGCTTTTGGGCGACGGCAGCTTTCCACCGGACTGGGAGGCGACCTTGCTGTTTCCGGAGTGGCTGATCCCGGTGGGTGCATCCAACTTGCTCGATGGCCCGGCCTGGGACGTCGAACGCCTGGCCAGCGCCGAACTGCTGCACCCGACCCCCGACCGACGCGACTGGCGCAGCTGGCTGGAGCGCATGGGCTTGTCCGAGCAGGTCTCGATCAAGGGCGGGCAGGTGTTCGACACCCTGGAGTTGGGCATGATCGCGGCGGCGCGAGGGTATGGCGTGTCGATGGGCGACTTGCTGATGGTCGCCGAAGACGTGGCCCAGGGGCGCTTGAGCTTGCCGTGGCCGACGGCGGTGGCCAGTGGCTTGAATTATTACCTGGTGTGGCCGAAGACCCGGCCGGGGGGAGAGCGCATGCGGCGCTTGAGCGACTTTTTGCAGGGGGAGGTGGCCAACATGCAGTTGCCGGCAGTCGAAATGTTGCGCTGAGCCGAAAAGCTTCGCGGGCAAGCCCAGCTCCTACAGTAGGAGCTGGGCTTGCCCGCGAATGGCTTCACGCCAATCTTGAATTAACTAACTCAAGTTGTTTGGCACACGCCTGCAACGACCGCTGCTCAGTCTCGGCATACAACTTCAACTCATCCAGAACCGGAGCGCCGAGCGCTTGCTCAAAGGCCTGCTGGTTGGCATTGCTGCCATAGTTGCTCTGCGCATCATCGCCCAGGTTCGACTGGAAGATCCCCGCCGCGCTGACGGGCAGAAAGTCTTCATACACCAGCGCCTCAAAGCGCACATGCCCGGCATCGATCAACGCTTGCAGTGAGGTCGGACGATTCTCGTTGTGGCGTGCGGCCAAACCTTGTTCGGTCACGAAGTAGCGGAAGAACGCCAGGCCTTGCTGACGCATCTGCTCAACATCGTCGGCGAATTCGCTGAATGTCTCACTCAGCAGTTGCATGTAGTGCTCGGCATTGTTTTCCGCCGGCACGCCGCCGAGTGCTTCACGGGCAGCATCCAGCAGGCGGTCATACAGCGCGCGGCCTTTGGGCGTCAGGGCGGCGCCACGTTGTTCGATTTCGCCGAAACGAGCGGTATGGCGGCCTTCAGCCTGGGCGTCGCTGTCGGTGAAAGCGACTTCTTCCTGCAGGGCCTTGAAGCTGGTCTGGCGCAACAGGATCGGAACACGACGAGGTGGTGGGCCTTCGATCACCGCCTTGGGGGGGATGCCTTTTTTCGGCATGCCCACTTGAGCGGCGTCGATGTCCAGAACACGTGGCGTGAGGTGGTTGATGTGCGGGCCCTTGAACGCCACCACATCGGCGATCAGGCGGTGTTGGTCGTGCAATTGCTGGTACTGCTCGGCCGTCACGGTGGCCTGGCGGTGCCAGCGGAAGGTTTCCAGCGCCTGCTCGACAAAGTCGGCGGCGTCGGCGGCATTCAGGCCTCCGTCACGTTCGCACTGCTCAATCAGGGTCAGCGCGCGCGGGGTGAAGATCTGCCGCTTGGCCAAAATCGACGCGGCCAGTTCACGCAAGGCCGGCTGTTCGATCAACTCCAGTCGCAACAATGAGGTGAACACGCGGAACGGGCTGACTTGCAGGGACTGCTCGTGAACCGCGCGGAACGCCGTCGAATGCACCGGCACACCGGCGCAGGAAAGGTCGTAATAGCCCACTGGCTGCATACCCATCACCGCAAACAGGCGGCCGATGGTGGCCAGTTCTTCAGCGGTACCCACTCGAATGGCGCCATGACGCTCCTGATCCAGTCGCTGGATTTCGCCGGTCAGATGCAGGGACTCGGCAAGCTCGGGCCGCTGATCCATGGTCTGCTGATTGACCTCGCTGACCAGGTCCAGCAGTGCGCCATACAGCGGCACTTCCTGCTTGTACATGGCGGACATGGCCGATGAGAACTGGGCGCGAATGCTGTCCGGGCTGACGAACGCTTGAGTGGACATCGATAGACTCCTGGCGGGTGGGCGTCTTTATGAAAGCGAGGAATGCCACACCCGTGCAAGCGAAAAAAACTCAGACTGTCATTCCGTAATTTCAGGACCCTTGCCCACCTGCTCCTGAATCCAGTCCACCAGGCTGCGAACCTTGGGCACTTCGGCCGCATGCTCGGAAAACGCCAGAAAGTGCGAGCCGCCACTGCGCATGGCGTGGTGCCAGGGAATAATCAGCTTGCCTTCAGCCAGTTCGTTTTCCACCAGATAGCGCGGCACCAGCGCGATGCCGCAGCCGGACTGGGCCGCGCTCAGGCACATGTAGAAGGTGTCGAAGCGCGGGCCGTGGTAGCTGTGCTGCGAGTGCAGGCCCTGTTCCAGAAACCATTCATGCCAGGCTTCGGGGCGCGAAGTGCTCTGCAGCAGGACCTGGTCGGCAAGGTCATCGGCGCTGTTGACCGTGCGCCCCTGCAGCAGGTCCGGGGCGCAGACCGGAACCATCTCCTCACCGAACAGTTCGATACAGGTCGCGCCGGGCCAGGTGCCCTGGCCGAAAAAGAACACCACGTCGGCCTTGGCTTGCAGCAGGGCGAAGGGCTCCATCTCGTTGCGGATGTCCAGGTGAATGTTCGGGTAGCGCTTGCCGAAACCCTTGAGGTGCGGGATCAGCCAACGCACACCAAAGCTGGGTTGGGTGGCGACCTTAAGGACTTCCGTCTCTGCGCCGTAGGACATGATGTAGCGGCTGGACATGTCCACCTGGGTCAGGATCTTGTTCACCTCGGCCAGGTACAACGCCCCGGCCGGGGTGAGCTGCAGCCGGCGACGGATGCGCAGAAACAGATGATGGCGGAGCATCTCTTCCAGTGTGGCGACTTGTTTACTGACCGCGCTTTGGGTCAGGTGAAGCTCCTCGGCGGCGCGTGTGAAGCTAAGGTGTCTGGCGGCGGCTTCGAAACACTGCAGGGCGGCCATGGATGGCACCAGGCGTTTGGACATGTCGGGCTCGGTGTGCGCTGGGCAAATCATTACCGCAAGGAATGATGTGCTGAATAAAGGTCGTTTGTTGCAGGGTAGTGATCGGATTAATACTGATCCCCACCCTAATTTCAACCACTGATCGGCTGCAGGAGAAGAAAATGGTTGATGGACTGCTTAAAAACCTCGGTGTCTGTGCAACTGCGTTCACCGGCGGTCACCATCCCGTTCACACCCCTATCGATGGCAGCGCGATTGCCTCGGTCACTCTCGAAGGCAAAGCCCAGGTGCTGGCCAAGATCGAAGCGGCCGACAAGGCCTTCCAGGCCTGGCGCAACGTGCCAGCGCCTCGCCGCGGCGAACTGATCCGCCTGTTCGGCGAAGTGCTGCGTGAGCACAAGGCTCAACTGGGCGAGCTGGTGTCTATCGAGGCCGGCAAAATCACTCAGGAAGGCCTGGGTGAAGTGCAGGAAATGATCGACATCTGCGACTTCGCCGTCGGCCTGTCGCGTCAGCTGTACGGCCTGACCATCGCCTCCGAGCGTCCTGGCCACCACATGCGTGAAACCTGGCACCCGCTGGGCCTGGTCGGTGTGATCAGTGCCTTCAACTTCCCGGTGGCCGTCTGGGCGTGGAACACCACCCTGGCGCTGGTGTGCGGCAACGCCGTGCTGTGGAAGCCATCGGAAAAAACTCCGCTGACCGCACTGGCCTGTCAGGCACTGTTCGAAAAAGCCCTGGCCAAGTTCGCCGACGCCCCCGAAGGCCTGAGCCAACTGATCATCGGTGATCGCGATGCCGGCGAAGCGCTGGTCGATGACCCGCGTGTTGCGCTGATCAGCGCCACCGGCAGCACCCGCATGGGCCGTGAAGTCGGCCCGCGTGTGGCCGCTCGTTTCGGTCGCAGCATCCTGGAACTGGGTGGCAACAACGCCATGATCCTGGCCCCGAGCGCCGACCTGGACCTGGCCGTGCGCGGCATTCTGTTCAGCGCCGTCGGTACCGCCGGCCAGCGCTGCACCACCCTGCGTCGCCTGATCGTCCATCGATCGGTCAAGGATGAAGTGGTTGCACGCGTGAAGGCGGCCTACGCCAAGGTACGTATCGGCGACCCGCGCCAGGACAACCTGGTCGGTCCGCTGATCGACAAACAATCTTTCGATGCCATGCAGGACGCCCTGGCCCGCGCCCGTGATGAAGGCGGCAGCGTCTTCGGCGGCGAGCGCCAGCTGCAGGAGCAGTACCCGAACGCCTACTACGTCACCCCGGCCATCGCCGAGATGCCGGCGCAGTCGGACGTGGTGCGTCACGAAACCTTCGCTCCTATTCTTTATGTGCTGGCCTACGACGAATTCGAAGAAGCCCTGCGCCTGAACAACGAAGTGCCACAAGGCCTGTCCTCGTGCATCTTCACCACCGACCTGCGTGAAGCCGAGCGCTTCCAGAGCGCGGCCGGCAGCGACTGCGGCATCGCCAACGTCAACATCGGCACCAGCGGCGCGGAAATCGGCGGTGCGTTTGGTGGCGAGAAGGAAACCGGCGGTGGCCGTGAGTCCGGCTCCGATTCCTGGAAGGCCTACATGCGCCGTCAGACCAACACCGTGAACTACTCCCGCGAACTGCCATTGGCTCAGGGCATCGTGTTCGACTGATGTACGGCTCAGCTGTGGTTGCTTGACCCTGCGGGGGCGGCCGACGCCGCCTCCGCGCAGACAGAATGATTTGATGGAGCCGAACAGGCCATGACTGAATTGCGTCGAGAGTGTCTGTGGGAATACGTAACGCCGGCCCCGGCGACCGTGGAGGTGCTCAAGTCAGCGCAAAAGGCTGACGTGTGCGTGATTGGCGGTGGCATCACCGGCTTGTCCACTGCGATCCATTTGCTGGAACAGGGCAAAAGCGTCGTATTGCTGGAGGCCTGGAAGCTGGGTCATGGCGGTTCGGGCCGCAACGTCGGGCTGGTCAACGCCGGCACCTGGATTCGTCCTGACGATGTCGAGGCAACCCTGGGCCAGGCCCAGGGCAGTCGTTTGAACAAGCTGCTGGGTGAAGCCCCGGCAGAAGTCTTCGCCATGATTGAGCGCCTGGGCATCGATTGCCAGGCGCACAACAAGGGCACGCTGCATATGGCCCACAACGCCAATGGCCTGGCCGACCTGAAGGCTCGCCATGAGCAGTGGAGCCGCCGTGGCGCCGACGTGGAATTGCTCACCGGTGCCCTCTGTCAGGAATACTGCGGCACCGACAAAATCTCCGCCGCGCTGCTCGACCGCCGCGCCGGCACGATCAACCCCATGGCCTATACGCTGGGCCTGGCCGCTGCCGTCACTCGCCTCGGTGGCCGGATCTATCAGCAGTCGGCCGTGACCGGCTTGCAGCGCCAAGGCGCGAGCTGGCAGGTGGCAACCGCTCAAGGCAACGTGCTGGCCGACAAAGTGGTGATCTCCACCGGCGCCTACACCGAAGGCGACTGGACCGACCTGCAGCGCAACTTTTTCCGTGGTTACTACTATCAGGTCGCCTCCAGGCCCCTGACCGGTGCGGCGGCGGATAATGTGCTCAAGCACGGCCAGGGCTCGTGGGATACGCGCACGGTGCTCAGCAGCATTCGCCGTGACGATCAGGGCCGCCTGTTGCTGGGCAGCCTGGGCCGGGTCGATAACAAGCCGACCTGGTTTATCCGCAGCTGGGCCGACCGGATCCAGAACCACTATTTCCCGCAGTTGGGCAAGGTCGACTGGGAAATGCACTGGACCGGCTGCATCGACTTCACCCCCGATCACCTGATGCGCTTGTTCGAGCCGGCCCCGGGCATTGTTGCGGTCACCGGCTACAACGGCCGCGGCAACACCACCGGCACCGTGATCGGCAAAGCCTTTGCGCGCTACTTGATCGAAGACAAGCCGGACGATCTGCCAATCCCGTTTTCGCCGATGAAGCCGGTATCAGTGGCCTCTCTGCGGACCGGTTTCTATGAAACCGGGTTCTCGCTCTATCACGCCGGGCAGTGCTTGCGCGTCGTGCTCTAAACCTTGCGCTGCAGCCAGTCGAGAAAACCCGCTTTCTTGATGGCTGCAGGCTTTTGCAGCAGCAGCGACTGGCTGGCCTGCTGACGAAAGCGGTGCAGCTTGGTCAATGCGGTTTTGACTTCGCTGCGCTCATCCAGGCAACTGCGAACCGCCTCTTTCTCGATGCGGAACAGGATGCAGCTGGTCAGCGTCCTGAATTCCACGTTCGATGTATCACCTTCGACAAAGTGCTCGGCGCCGAGAACTTCCCCAGGGCCCATGCGCCCGGCTTCAACCAGTTCACTGCCATTGTGAACCGAGGCTGAGACCACGCCGGTGCCGATCACCAGCAAGTATTCGGCGGACTCGCCCACACCGAGGATAACCTGATCGGCCGCGTATTCGATGGGGGTCATGTTCTGGGCGAGTTGGTCTTTTTCATCGGTGCTCAGGGAGCGGAAGATCTTCACGTCTTCCAGGACGCCACGCTGGCGGGTCCAGGGGCGGGTGGCGAAGTCGGCATTCCAGACCACGCCGCTGGCCTCCAGGTGCCGGTGAGCCAGGTCAAACAGGTGATTACGCACGCTGCCCTTCTGGTCCATGCTGGCGACGAAACCGCTGGCTTCGTACTCGGTCGACTCCAGCGTGGTGGCCTTGATGCTTGCCTTGGGCTTGGGCACGGTCAGTAATGCGCTGGTGCCTTGCAGGGCTTTTTCCAGTGCATCGAGTACCCGCCGTGGTCGTACCTGGGTCGGCACCACCACACTGATCGACACGCCGTGGATATTGCTCGGCCGGCTGAAGTTGAGAATCTTCGCCTTGGCCGCCACCGAGTTGGGGATTACCGCCATGCTGCCGTTGCTGGTCAGCAGGCGGGTGGCGCGCCAGTCGATATCGGTGACCCGGCCTTCGGTGCCGTCGATGGAGATCAGGTCATCGATCTGATAAGGCTTGGTCGTGTTCAGCACGATGCCGGAAAACACATCGCTGAGGGTACTCTGCAGCGCCAGACCGACAATGATCGCCATCGCCCCGGAGGTGGCCAGCAAGCCCTTGACCGGCAGCTGCATCACGTAGGCAGCGGCGGCCACAATAGCGATCAAGAAGATCACCGCGCCCATCACATCCTGAAGCAATCGGCCCGTGTGCCCACTGCGTGAAATCAGTATCAGCCCCAGCACCACCGTCAGCGTGCGTGCCGCAAACAGCCACCAGAAAATCTCCAAAACCGTCGCCAGCAAATTGCGCGCCACATCATCGACCCAGGGCGCCGGTTGCAGTGGGCTCATGCCCGCGCTGATCAACACCCAGCTGAAGAGTACGAAGGCCAGTAGCCGGGCGAAGATTCGCAGGGGCTTTTGGCTGTCGGGCAGAGTGCGCCAGATCAGCAGATCCAGAATCAGCAGGCATGCACCGATGGCCAAGGGGTGGTCTTGAATAAGGGTGAGCATGAAATCCTCGTATCGATTTAGTACTGTGGTACGTACTACATTGATACGTAACACGAATCGTCAATAACGCCGCGGCTGGTGGCCCTGACAGGGAGAATAGCGTTATCGAGCCTGACTGTTGGCAGCTATTGCAGGAGGTCCACATGGCCGTCTTCAAGCCGGTAAATGCCTGCGACCATCTTCAAGCTGCCTTTGGCCACGGCCTTGGCCAACAGCGGTGACTGCTCCTGAAGTTGCCTGAGCGTATCGCGCACATTTTGAGCAATGGCGTTATCGAGCAGATCGCCGGGCACCGCCATCGAATGCTTTACGGCAGGCGTGAGCCGGTCGGCCAACAGCTGAATCTGCCCCTCGAACCGGGTCCCGTCCTGGACCGCTTTTACCGCCGCCGCCACAGCCCCGCAGCGGTCATGGCCGAGCACCATCAGCAGCGGCGTGCCCAGCACCATCACGGCATATTCGAGGCTGCCGAGGCTTTCAGGCGTCAGGAAATTGCCCGCCACCCGTACCACGAACACATCGCCGCGAGCCGTATCGAAGGCGTATTCCGGGGCGACCCGCGAGTCCGCACAACTGAGGATGGCGGCGAACGGGTTCTGCCCCAGGCTCAAGGCACTGCGCTCGGCGTGAAAGTCAAAACGCCTGGTCAACCCGGCGCGGTAGCGGGCGTTACCTTCCAGAAGGCGCTCCAGCGCTTCGTCAGGATTCAGAATGTTTTGGGGTTTTGGCGCAGCGGCCCACGTTGGCAGGGCGGTGGCCAGTGTTGTGATGCCGGTCAACTGGAGGAACAGGCGACGGGAGAGGGGTGTCGATTCCTTCGACGGGGTGTGGCGATTGCACATTTGAACGTCCTTGTTGGAAAAATCGGCCGGCTTACTGCTGGCTGGTGGGGCGGTACTGCAACGCTTCGGCCAGATGACCGCGGGCAATGGCTTCACAATGTTCAAGATCCGCGAGCGTGCGTGCGACCTTCAACAGCCGGTGCGCCGCCCGCAGTGACAGGGTCAGCCGCTCGCAGGCGGTTTCCAGCCATTTCTCGTCTTCGGGGCTGAGCCTGCAGTGGGCGCGCAGGCCGGGCAGGTCGAGGAAGGCATTGGCGCAGCCTTGGCGCTGGTGCTGGCGAGCGCGGGCTTCGGCCACCAGCGCGGCGGCGTTGGCGCTGGTGTCACCGCTCACGGTGGGTGGGCTCAGGGCGGTGGCTTCACGGGCAACGGTCAGGTGCAGGTCGATGCGGTCGAGCAAGGGACCGGAGAGCTTGTTGCGGTAGCGCTGGATCTGATCGCTGCCACAACGACAGCGGCTGGTGGCATCGCCCAGATAGCCGCAAGGGCAGGGATTCATCGCGGCCACCAGCTGAAAGCGGGCCGGGAAGCGAACCTTGTCCCGTGCCCTGGCAATCACGATTTCCCCAGACTCCAGCGGCTCGCGTAGTACTTCCAGCACCTTGCGATCGAACTCAGGCAACTCATCCAGAAAAAGCACACCGTGATGGGCGAGCGTGATTTCCCCGGGCTGCGGACGGCTGCCGCCGCCGACCAGTGCGGCACCCGAAGCAGAATGGTGGGGGTGACGAAAGGGCCGTTGTGGCCAGCTGTCGAGGGGTACATGGCTGGCCACCGAATGAATCGCCGCCACCTCAAGCGCCTCGCGCTCGTCCAGCGGTGGCAGCAGGCCGGGCAGGCGGCTGGCAAGCAGTGTCTTGCCGGTACCGGGTGGGCCACTGAAAAGCAGGTTGTGTACCTATCCACCAAATTCAAACAATCTCCCTAGCTTGTACGCCGCGCTCTACGTTGAAATGTGGCCGTCCGCGTGGGCCTGAGTGCTACAGATTTCACGCAGGAACGCAGCAAGAAACTACCGCTCATCACAAAAGTCTTGACTTTACACTCTGAAAGTGCTTGACAAAACCAATAAAGTGTGTAGAATAGGTACTCTGAATAAGTACAACTTCCCCCAGCACTACCAAGTGCAACTCCCCTTCCAAGTTTCCCCAACTGCTGCAACATAGTCCGGACCCTTCCTTTCCAATTGTGTTGCATATCCGTTGTTGTCGGTCCAAGAGCAGAAGATCGGCAAGTTCTGCAAGAAGACAGCTGTACTGGATGATCAAGGCTTTGGCATATTGGACCTTGCATCTCAAAGTAACCTCCGCCGTAGGTGCAGCGATAACGGCCACTAATTTCTAGATTTGCTGCATTGCAGCATCCCCGCACTACCCTAGTGCGAACAACCTGAACGCTAACTTCCCCGAAGTCCTACATGGATTTGCGGGTTTTCTTTGGCGTTCGATAAGCATCTACACACTCGGAGACAACTATGTCGAAGCGTTACCCATTGAAAAGAAAAGCCTGTGATCACTGCGGAAGTACTTACTACAGCCGCTCTCACAGATCCCGCTGGTGCAGCCATGTTTGCCAGACTCGCAATTGGAGAGCAAGCAACAGCAAAGCAACTCCCGAGCAACTTGAGAAAGAGTTCCTTGCTCAGGAAGCACAACAACCATCCCCACAAGAGACTACAGCAGCATGAACTTCTACCACGAAATTAATCCTTCCACTGGCGAGATTACTCAGCTAACTGGAGGAAAGCTTGACCCAGTAAACTTCCACTATCTGCGCGAGCTGGACGACGATTGGATTTTCTTCAATTCTTGGCGGAAAGTGTGGCCAAACATCAAACCACTGCTCTCAGAGTTGAAAATCTTTAGACGGTACATTAATGCTGATCGCCGTTTTCAGACTGTTGGCGATAGAAAGGAGTTGCAACCACAATGACTGACCGCATCTATCTGGAAGTTGATAAGAGCAACGGCGCCATCATGGGGCTTGTACATCATCCACGGGAATCAGCCAGCTACGACTTCGTTGAAGTGACAGAGACTGAACTCAACTACCTTAACTCATTAGAGGACCATGTTCTCCCAGCCGGGATGATTACAACTCTCAGTGACTTGCTCGACTTTAGGAAGTTGAAACAAGAGTCAAAGATCAAGGCAGCACAGGCAGCCGTTGCCAAGGCCGCTCAAGCTCAAGCAGCGGCTAAAGTTAAGGTAGTTAAAGTTAAGGCTGAGCTGGACTTGTTCATGGAGTCAGAAGCTGCAAAGCGAGGCGTCTCCCGTGCAGAGTTAGAGGCACTACTAGAAGCCCGTCAGAATAAGCTAGCCAACCCCGCTACAAGGCCCGCCAAGGCTGCCAGTAACGCCAGCAATACCAACCCATCCCCTAGCGACGACAAGGCCCGTCAGAGCCTTATCCAGCAGATTAAAACACGCAAGTACAAGTAACTCACAAGGAATAACATAAATGACAACTAAACACGAATACGGCAGAACAGTAGCTGAATTCTTCAAGCACGATGATGCAGAGTTACAAGCCTTGATTGAGAAGGGAGAAGCACGGTATCACTCCGAGAGCAAAGGTCTGCACTTCCGTGGACTTGCCGCCAACATTGATTGGAGCAGGCACAAGCCGCTGGAAATGTCTCTGATCGAATTGCAGGATGTTCTCAAAGAGGGTTACACGATCATCAAGGCTAATGCTCGGGATTTATATTTCAGCTGCATCTTGCGTAAACCAGATGAGATGATCGCCGCCGAGCTTCCTAAAGTGGCCGAACTGGCAAAGGCTGAGTACGCGGAGTCACGTTACCAACGCAATGTCGCTGAAACTGCCCGCCAGATGGAGATTACGATTGCCCGCCGCGCGCGGGAAGCTGCTGCAAAGGCCGCAGAAGCTGCTGCAAAGGTTCAGGCGACTGAAGAGAAAAAGGCCCTAGCCGACCTATTGGCTGCATATCACAAGCCCGAGGTAGCAGCGTGAGTAAGGACAAACAGCAATCCAACGCTCACCAGCGATCACTGTCAGTGCGTCTCTCGGATGAGAACTTCCACACCCTCTGTTATCACGCCCGGAAGCACCAGATGCCTGTCCGGGACTTTCTGGAATACATGGCCACCTGTTACGTGACCGCTGTGCGAGCAGAAGAATCTTCACCAAAGTGACCTGCCCCCTCTTGACGACTGTAGGAAGTACAGTACGATTACTGTCTCTCCAGCTCGCATAGAGCTGATTGCCCCACATCCCCGAACAACCGCTCCCGACAATCAAGCCAATTGGCCAACTGATTTCGTCGGTATCGTGCTGTCCGGGGCAAGGGTTTGAAGGGGCCGAGGTGGTATAGAATAGTGACCGCCTTAATTGATCAAACCCGCATGGCATAAGGGCTTCAGCCCAATCCAATATGCCTATTTCCAGTGAAAACCCCTTATGCAGAGAGGAACAAACATGAGAGTTTCAGTGTACCGGCCTGACCATCAATCCAAGCTGCTCAGCTTGATGGAACACACAGGCGTAAAGAACCCAACCCGAATGGTTGAACAACTGATTGAAGAAGCTGCCATGCGGCTTGATTCCCTAAAGAGTGGAACGAATGTTAACGAACACCAAGGCCAAGAAGGCCAAGTCTACTGAATATGATTACACCTGCTACTGCTGCAAAGATCCCTACAAGGGTAAGCGGGAGCAGACAGACAAGAGTAAACGCTTCTGCAAAGATGCCTGTAGGCAAGCTGAGGCTAGAGCCGCCAAGAAAGCAGAGAAGAAGGTATCTCGCATCGAGGCCCAACTTATCCGCTGGTACAAGAGTACTCACGGACTCTGGGTCATTGATCGTTGTAGAGACGCGGGTACATTAGGCATCTTGTTAGGCCAGACTACAGCCTCCCTGTTCGAACTGAAGTCCTTACATAACACCAGTTACATGTGCAACGGTTGGGGTCAGGATGAAAAGAAGTCTACATTCCACCGCTGCCACATACAGGCCCATAAAGGCACAGATGGCTCAGTAGGAGCATTGCACCCTATCAATTTGTTTATTGGTGACGGCCACACGAACCAGACGTACGGGAACAAGCTGGTTTCCACCGATGCTGGCCTGAAGGTTCCAGCCAGCAAGTTAAAGCCAGAGTGGCAGGTATCCAAGCAGGCCACCAATGAACAGGTTGCCAAGAAGATCCGCAAGTTTCTGGGCAAAGAGTTCACCGAATACCTTTCCCAGTCTGATGCTATCGTAATGAATCAAGTGAATAGCTTGGCTCAGCGTATATACAACAAGCAGCAGAAGGGGACAGCCGTACAAGAGCTGGATCAGCGCTACACCAAGACAGAGCTTGAGTCTCTTCAACTTGAGACGCTAGAGGCAATGGACGCACACCAGCGGGGGAAGGATTCAGTATCCAAGCACCAGTCAGAGCGCGCTGCCCGTGCCACTCTCTGTGTATACGCTGATGAACTAGAGCGGATGGCAAACACTTCTCCATCAGAGCGCCAGCGGGACAACTGCCGGTTTATGTTGAGTCTGGTGCGAGTACTCGGAATGTTCATCGCGCAGATGGACGACCAGCAGGGCTTAGCCCACAAGAGCTTCTTGCCGCTGGGTGATGTTGAGTGGAAACCACTGTCTCACTTCTATTTGAACTGGCAGCGGCCTTGGAGCAAGCCAACTCACCAACTGATCGATGCAGACCGGGAGTTCCTAGTAAAGAACCTTACCGAGCATTGTTTCCATGCTCTAGCTGGTGCAGACATCCCGCAGGGACTCTTACGGGCTCGCCTGTTGAAGCGGCTAGACGTGGCCACACTGGTTCCGACGGTGCAGGCTCCTGATGATTGGCGGTTCAAGGCGTTCGGCTCCTGGGAGAAGTTCATCGAGGGCCTATACGCCGATGCAGAGCCGGTATGGCAGGCGCTATTACACGTTGGGCTATGCACCAGTGAACAGGTTGAAGCGGCGCGCGGCGGTGTACTGGAGAGCCTGCATACAGCCATCGAGAAGGGGCGCCGTGTGTACATGAGACAGTTCCGGCGAGAGGTCAAGGGCAAGGTTTACCCAGCATGGGGCTTCAAGGGCTACCCAGCATATCTGGAGTTCCCACCAGTGATTGCTGAGCTGCTGGCGCCACAAGGAGACGCAAGCCTGCCACTGGCTGCCTGAAGCAATGGGGAAGCAATCAAGTATCTAATGCCCATGGGGGCCTCGGTTACAGCCCCCGCGCTACCAGATCCGCCAAACGCCCTATTTCCGGGCACTTCGCCGCAGGTGGGGTCAAGCAGAGCGCGCCACACACGCAAAATCCAGCCACAGCCGCAGGTTCTCAGTGAGAGCGCACGCAACCCCACGTGCTAACCGGGCTTTCCCAAGGCCCAGACAGCAATCAGGGCGCTACAACTATCATTTGTGTATACATAAATGAGAAGCCGATAGGCGACCCTATTAACCTATCAATCACCAGTTGAAACACAGCTAAAAGATAGGTTATCATTCGACTATCGCAAAACAAGACAAAGGATAATCCCCATGATCAAGGCTCACCTCTACCTCCGCGCCTCCACTGATGAGCAGGACGCTGACCGTGCCAAGGACGCTCTACTGGCCTTCGCCCAAGAAAAGAGTCTGGAGGTTGCAGGCACTTACTCCGAGAACATCTCAGGGACGAAGTTGGAGCGCCCTGAATTGTCCCGCCTGCTAGACACAGCCGCTGCTGGTGACGTGCTGCTGGTGGAGTCTGTAGACCGCCTCAGTCGCCTCTCTCAAACCGATTGGGCACACCTCAAGGGCGTTATCCAGTCCAAAGGATTGCGTCTGGTAGTCGCCGACTTACCCACCAGCCATATGTTGGTTGGGGCAGAAGGGATCACGGGGCAGATCATGGACGTGATCAACAATATGCTTATCGACCTGATGGCAACGATGGCCCGTCTGGACCAAGAGAAGCGGGTAGAGCGCATCAAGCAAGGTCTGGAGAAGAAGCGTGCCCGTGGCGAGCAGGTAGGTGGCAAGGGGCGCGATCAGAAGAAGTGGGACACGGTTGAAGACCTGCTGACGCGGAACGGGAACACCATGGAAGAGATTGCCAAGCTGGCTGACGTTGGTATCGCTACTGTTTACCGCATCAAGAAGAACCTATCGCAGTAAGCTCCTGTAGAGCCACCTGAGCATCACACCCACGATATTGCTGGATTTGCCGCCCTATGCGGCTTACAGGAGTTATTCGGCATCAAGTCCCGCCCTCCATAGTGTCCAGTTCCAGCCGTTTACCAGAATGCCCCTCTTGATATTCCGCGCTGGGCGAAGGCCCGATATTGCGCGGACGGCCATGGCGTTTTGAAAAGTTGGGGGCGCGTGCGGATTTGAAAAGTGCCTTCAGGACGACCGTAGCTTTCCACCAAACCACTGCCAGCCGGTACCTTCCTCTTGTTCGCGTGCCACTTGGTCTTCATCAAGCTCGCCCTGCTGGACCTGCCTTGCCCAAATGTCGTCATCAAGGGCCTGCCGGGTTATATCGCCGTCGGTGTACTTGATACTGAACAGCATCCGTTCATCATCCTCTGATTCCGCCTCTCCCGAGTGGTCCAGCACCCAGCATTGGAAGTCGCTTGTGTTGAATCGTCGAAAATAGATGGTGATCTCAAGTCGCTTCAACAAGCTGTTAGCCGCTGCACGCCCCTCGAAGGAGACGAGATCAAGTTGGTTGAAGAAATCTTCCTTGGAAATCACTTGGCTCGATGCGAGTTGCTGTCGTAGCGTTTCGCGTTCAGATTGATAAAGTTCCTTTTCTCTCTCTAGAGTTTGAAGGAGCTGGGCCGCAGATATAGATTGAAAGGCCTTGAACGCCGCGTTTGCCCTTTCCAGCTTCGCGGACACCTCACCCAGCCTGCCCGTGACGACTTCAAGGTTCGCTAAAATCTCCGCGCTCCTGCCCTGCACCAGAGAAAGGCTGTCAACCTTTGCCAACACTTCCTTGAACACCACTTCAGTTTGCTCAACTCGAATGCTGCCGTTTCGGCAGCGGCCTTTCTTTGTCCCGTAACACTGGAGGTAGGTATAACCTTTGGGGGGCTGACCTTTGTTGATGAGGTGCATTGCTTGGCCGCACAGGCGACACTTGGTGATTCCTTGCCAGATGTTGAACGTCCTGGATTGCTTAGTTGCTTTGCTCGTTCGTCGTTGTGCTCTTGCCGCTTTCGCCCGAAGGAAGACGTCCGGCGCTATGATTGCTGGGTAAAATCCTTCGACAACTTCACCATCGTTGGTCCGAATACGGTCGAGCAGATGCATCGGCTGGTATTCGCCCAGTACGGCCCGGTTATCCAGAATCTTCGCCACGGAGCTTTTCCCCCAAGCTCCGTTCTTATTCCGCTTGTTCTCACCGACACTGCCGAAGACTGGAACATCATCTTCATTCAGTCGTTTCGCTATCAGCGCTTGCCCATAGCCCAAGATCGTCATTTCGAAGATTCGCCGGATTACTCCTACCCGTTCTGGAATCTGCTGGTAGGCGCCACCTGCCAGCTCAAGCCAGTAGGGGCAGGCGTTACCGAGTGGCTTCTTATCTGATCGCGCAAGGTTTCTTTTGTTCTGCCACGCTTCACGGACACGCTTCCCCTTGGTGGCACTCTCTTCGTGTGCTCGCATCATCACTGTGATGGAGACGATTAACTCCATCGCAATGTTGGTGGAGTCCCCGGAATAGACGCGCTTGTCTGTGAGGGTGACGATCCTAATACCCTTTTGGAGCAGGCCGGTAAATTGGTTCAGGGCCACCATTACTTTGTCTCGTGACAACCGGTCGAGCGATTCCACCAGTAAGAACGATCCGGGTTCGATAGCGCCTTTATCCACCAGATCGAAGAAGCGCTTAAGCTGTCCCTCATCGCCCACATGTTCCCCCGTGTAGGCAGATCTACCCTCATCGAAGAAGGTGTATTCCTTGGCCTTGGCCAGCTCAAGCCCGTGATCTCGGCAGTAATCCTCTGCCATTTTGCGCTGCCTACGGTGACTGTCCCCTCGGGCTTGCTCAGGGCTGCTGAATCTGATGTAGCTGTAAGCCTTGGCCATCGGCGGGCTGTCCTCAATATTGGTGCAATAGACTATAACAATAGCAGGTTATGGGCCCCGGCGGCCGCCACCAGTAGGGCGCGCTTGGCCGCCAACTGGCCCTGCACCTCGCTTAGATCAGGGTAAGGCTTGCTCACCAGCAGCAGGCCGTTGGCCTGGTAGGGGCTGAGTTCTGGCTGAGCATTGAAATGCGCGACAAGCTCCAGCAAATGGTCCACCGCAAACACCTTGAGCCCCGACGCCAGGCACGCTTCCTCGGCATTCGCCTTCGGCACGATCAGGCTACGACCTGCATCCCGCGCGGCCAGGGCCGCTGGCAACACCCCCTGAACCGACCGCAACGCCCCGGAAAGCGCCAACTCCCCCAGGCACTCCACATCATTCAGTGCAGCCGCAGGCATCTGCCCGTTGGCCGCGAGAATCCCCAGTGCGATGGCCAGGTCGAAACGGCCGCCGTCCTTGGGCAGATCAGCGGGGGCGAGATTGAGGGTGATGCGGCGGGCGGGAAACTCCAGGCGGGAATTGAGAATCGCGCTGCGCACCCGGTCCTTGCTTTCCTTGACGGTGGTTTCAGGCAAACCGACCAGCGTCAGCGAGGGCAAGCCGTTGGCCAGATGCGCCTCGACAGTGACAGCCGGGGCCACCACGCCGACCTGTGCGCGGCTGTGGACGATGGCGAGGGACATGAATGCTCCATGAGTGACCGTGAGCCGCTTCCTGCGGCGGGGGTAAAGATAGAGCGGATGAGGGAGGAGTGGGGTGAGGTATGTGCGACTGCTTGTTACGCAAGCGTCCTGACGCCAACGATATCACCGCCGCCGATCACTCATCAGCGCCTCCAGCCGCGACCGCAGCCACCGCTCCGCCGGATCGGTGTCCAGAATGCTCAACCACACCATCGACAGATCCAGCACCGGCGTATCAAACGGCAACGGTTCGGTGAACACCAACCCCGTTGCCGCCATGGCATCCGCCGTGTAATCCGGCAACCCCGCCAACAAATCAGTGCCGGCCAGCAAAGCGGGCAAGGCACTGAACTGCGGAACAGAAAGCACCACGTGCCGCTTGCGGCCAATCTCCTGCAACCACTCATCAACCACGCCGGTGGTGTTGGCGGTGTGGGACACCTGCACGTGCGGGCGGGCACAGTATTCGTCCAGGGTCAGGGGCCGGTCGGAGGCGTCGGCGCGCAGCACGCGGGGCTGGATGCGCCGCAGCAGTTTGCGCTTGGCGTTGGCCGGCAGGCCGCGGGTCTGGCTGATGCCGACGGTGATGTCGCCGCTGGCGAGCAGGTCGGGGATGCGCCAGTAGTCCACGTGCTGGATGACGAAGGTCACGTTGGGTGCTTCCTGGCGCAAGGCGCGCAAGGTAGGCGGCAGCAGGCCGAATTCGACGTCGTCGGACAGGCCGATACGAAAGCTCATGGTGCTTTGGGCAGGGTCGAAGTCGTGGGTCAGGCTCAGGGCGATGGACATGGCGTCCAGCGCCGGCGATAGATGGCGGATGATTTCTTCGGCGCGGGCGGTCGGCTCCATGCGGTGGCCGACGCGAATGAACAGCGGGTCGTTGAACATGCTGCGCAGGCGATTGAGCGCCGAACTGATGGTCGGCTGGCCGAGAAACAGCTTCTCGGCGGCACGCGTCACGTTGCGCTCCTGCATCAGCGTTTCGAAGACCACCATCAGATTGATGTCGGCCTTGCGCAGTTCATTGCGGTTCATCCCTACCTGCCTTTTCGCCCATTACGCCAAGGCAGTGTAGGAAGGCGCCGATAGCGCCGTCCAGCATTTGCAGAGCGGTGCTTACTCGGCCGTGCCGTTCAGGCGCGCTTCCAGTTCAGCCACTTTGGCTTCCAGGCTTTCCAGTCGCGCGCGAGTGCGGGCCAGGACCACCATCTGACTGTCGAACTCTTCACGGCTGACCAGCTCAAGCTTGCTGAAGCCGCTTTGCAGCAGTGCCTTGAATTGGCTTTCGAGTTCGTTGCGAGGCTGCGAGGTGTCGCTGCTGAACAGCCGAGAGGCTTGATCACTCAGGGCATCGAGAAAGGCTTTGGGAGCGAGCATGGGCAAGAGTTCCGGATATCAAGAATGGGCCGAGTGTACCACGCCTTTTTTCGGTTCCCGGAGGCGTGAAGGACGCACAATTTTCGAGCACTGCTACGATGAGGTGCGCACCGTCGTTGTGCGTCAATGCTACCCCGACCATCGGTAACCATGGCTTTTTGTAGGCAAGTTCCTGAAATTCAAGAGATTGGCGTAGCTGGCAAGGTTTCTGCTTATACGAACATTGACCCATGCACTGATGCAGTCGCTGTGACGATGCAGTGCGCAGGCGGAGCGAGATGTGTTTCGTCATGCGGTTTCTGGTGTCGGCCAGGGGATGCAAGGTCGACGAAGCGTTACAAAGCCAGATACTGCGCTTAGACTTGAGCTGGGTTTGTTTTCCTGGGGCAAGTCCACCAATTCGGGAGAGAGTTTCATGAAGCTAGTCACTGCCATCATCAAGCCGTTCAAGTTGGACGACGTGCGCGAGTCGCTGTCTGAAATCGGCGTGCAGGGCATTACCGTCACTGAAGTCAAAGGCTTCGGTCGGCAGAAAGGACACACCGAGCTGTATCGCGGCGCGGAGTACGTGGTCGATTTCCTGCCCAAAGTGAAGATCGATGTCGCCATCGACGACAAGGATCTGGATCGGGTCATCGAAGCGATCACCAAGGCCGCCAACACCGGCAAGATCGGTGACGGCAAGATTTTCGTGGTCAATCTGGAACAGGCAATCCGTATCCGTACCGGCGAAACCGATACCGACGCGATCTAAAAAAACAGCCCCAAACCCAACGCCCCAGGAGATAACAACATGACTCTGCGTCGTTTCGCAGGGCTAGGAGCCCTTTTGTCCCTCGTAATGCCAGGCATGGCCCTGGCAGAAGAGGCGGCAGCCCCTGTACTCAACTCCGGCGACACTGCCTGGATGCTGACTTCGACGGCGTTGGTGCTGTTCATGACCATCCCCGGCCTCGCCCTTTTCTACGGTGGCATGGTCCGTTCCAAGAACATTCTGTCGGTGATGATGCAGTGCTTCGCGATTACCGGCCTGATCAGTGTGCTGTGGGTTATCTACGGCTACAGCATTGCTTTCGACACCACTGGCATGGAACAGGGCGTCGTTAACTTCAACTCTTTCATTGGCGGCTTCTCCAAGGCATTCCTCGCCGGTGTGACGCCAGCCAGCCTGACCTCGGCCACCGCGTTGTTCCCGGAAGCCGTGTTCATTACCTTCCAGATGACTTTCGCGATCATCACCCCGGCGCTGATCGTCGGTGCCTTCGCCGAGCGGATGAAGTTCTCCGCGATGCTGATCTTCATGGCCATCTGGTTCACCCTGGTCTACGCCCCTATCGCTCACATGGTCTGGAGCGGTAACGGCGGCCTGATGTGGGACTGGGGTGTGCTGGACTTCGCCGGCGGCACCGTGGTGCACATCAACGCCGGTATCGCAGGCCTGGTGGCGTGCCTGGTATTGGGCAAGCGCAAAGGCTTCCCGACCACCCCAATGGCACCGCACAACCTTGGTTACACCCTGATGGGCGCGGCCATGCTGTGGATCGGCTGGTTCGGCTTCAACGCAGGTTCCGCCGCGGCCGCCAACGGCACTGCCGGCATGGCCATGCTGGTCACCCAGATTGCCACCGCTGCGGCTGCGCTGGGCTGGATGTTCGCCGAGTGGCTGACGCACGGTAAGCCAAGCGCACTGGGCATCGCCTCCGGCGTGGTCGCAGGCCTGGTAGCCATTACTCCGGCGGCAGGCACCGTGGGCCCGATGGGCGCCCTGGTGATCGGCCTGGTGGCCGGTGTGATCTGCTACTTCTGCGCCACCAGCCTCAAGCGCAAGATGGGCTACGACGACTCCCTGGACGCCTTCGGCGTGCACGGTATCGGCGGTATCGTCGGCGCGATCCTCACCGGTGTGTTCGCAGCCCCTGCGCTGGGCGGCTTCGGCACCGTTGAAGACATCGCCGCGCAAGTCTGGATTCAGTGCAAAGGCGTCGGCTTCACGGTGATCTACACCGCAGTCGTGACCTACATCATCCTCAAAGTGCTGGACGTGGTCATGGGCCTGCGGGTCAACGAAGAGGAAGAATCTGTCGGGCTTGACCTGGCGCAACACAACGAGCGCGGCTACAACCTGTAAGCCGTCGCCGCAAAAAAAATTGCCCGGTTCGCCGGGCATTTTTTTGTCTGTAATTTGTCAGTTCGCTTACGCGCAAACGATTTTTCATCGACGTTTTCCAGCGTGTCACAACGCGCCGTGAAGGTAGGTCAAAGACTTACAACAACGAGTGTTTATTAGGCCTTTGCTTTTTCCCAGAGCGCGCTAGAATGCGCGCCGAAGGTGTGGAGAATGGTATGTGGCAGCAGACCCTGATCACCCTGCGGGCTCGGCCCCGGGGCTTTCATCTGGTAACCGACGAGTTGCTCGCCGGCCTGCCTCAGTTGCGTGACTGTCGCATTGGCCTGCTGCATTTGTGGCTGCAGCATACTTCGGCGTCGCTGACTATCAACGAGAACGCCGATCCGGCGGTGCGTCGTGACTTCGAACGGTTTTTCAACCGGCTGGTCCCACAAGGATCGACCGGTTACGAACACAACGACGAAGGCGAGGATGACCTGCCCGCACACTTCAAGGCCAGTTTGCTAGGCTGTCAATTAAGCCTGCCGGTGTCGGCAGGTCGATTGGCGTTAGGTAGCTGGCAAGGTGTCTATTTGGGCGAGCACCGCGATCATGGCGGTGCTCGCAAGGTCCTCGCCACCTTGTACGGCGAGGGTGCTTGAGCCGCTGCCTGGCAGCGGACTTTGAATTTTCCCTGACGACCTTCTATAAGAAGGGCATGGCTGGGCTATCACTAATCTGCTTTTCGAAAGTCATGAGGTTGAACATGAGCGACGACGATCTGGAAAACGACGACCTGGAAGTAGGTGACGAGGACGACACCGAAGAAGGTCTTGAAGCTGCCGCTGAAGAGGTCGCGGATGACGACAGCAGTGATGTGCCTGTCCCCACTGCAAAGGGCAAGGCTAAAGCTGCGGTCTCGATCGACGAGCTGCCCAGCGTAGAAGCCAAGAACAAAGAGCGCGATGCGCTTGCCCGTGCCATGGAAGAATTCCTGGCACGTGGCGGCAAGGTGCAAGAAGTCGAGGCCAATGTGGTGGCCGACCCACCCAAAAAGCCTGACAACAAATACGGCAGCCGCCCTATCTGATTGCCCGCGCTGTTTGAAAAAGCCCGCCGTCGCTGCGGGCTTTTTCATGTCCGCGATTCAGGCCCAGCGCTTGAGCAGTGCGGGGAGCTCGGTCAGGCTGCGGATCTCGGCGTCGGGCTGGTTGTCCGCTTCCCAGGCCTTGCCCTGAGGGTTGAACCAGATGGCCCGCAAGCCCGCTTGCTGGGCGCCGGCGATGTCGTCGCCGGGATGGTCGCCAATGTGCACGGCATGGCGGGCGTCGGCGCCACCGCGACGCAAGGCTTCAATGAAGGGGCGAGGGTCGGGTTTGCCGATGCCCAAGTCTTCGGCACACAGGGTGAACTTGAAGTAGTCGGCCAGGCCCAGGCGGCGCACATCGGCGTTGCCATTGGTCAGCACGCCGAGGGTGTAGTGCTGGCAGAGGACTTCCAGCAGCGGCTGGACCTCGGGGAACACCTCGATCTGATGGCGGGCATGCAGAAACACCTCAAAGGCGGTGTCGGCCATCTCGCGGGCTTCGTCATGGCCGTAGCCGGCGTCTTCCAGGGCATGGAACAACACCTGGCGGCGCAGGGCGCTGATGCGGTGCTTGAGGCCGGGCTCGGCCTGCACCAGCCGTTCGCGGATGGTGTAGAGGTGCTCGACGGGCACCGGGCCGAGTTTGCTGGCGTGCTGGGCCAGCCAGTCGCGCAGGGTGGCCTCGGCGCTGACAATCACCGGCGCGGTGTCCCAAAGGGTGTCGTCGAGGTCGAACGTGATCAGCTTGATGGTCATGAGTCGCTGCTCTTGCTGCGTTTGGCGCGTGGGTGGGCGCTATCGTACACCGTGGCCAGGTGCTGGAAGTCGAGGTGGGTGTAGATCTGGGTGGTGGCGATGTCGGCATGGCCGAGCATTTCCTGCACGGCGCGCAAGTCCTGGGAAGACTCCAGCACGTGACTGGCGAACGAATGCCGCAGCATATGCGGGTGCAAATGCTGGCCCAGTTCGCGCTCGCCAGCCGCTTTCACGCGTACCTGAATGGCGCGCGGCCCCAGTCGACGGCCTTTCTGGCTGACGAACACGGCATCTTCGATCGGGTTGCTCATCAGGCGCATGTCCAGCCATAGCTCCAGGGCTTCGCGCGCCTTGCGGCCAACCGGCAGTACGCGGGTCTTGCTGCCCTTGCCGAGCACTTGCACCAACCCGTTGGCCAGGTCCAGGTGCTCCAGATTCAGGCTGGTCAGCTCGGACAGCCGCAAGCCAGAGGAGTAGAACAGCTCGAGAATGGCCTGGTCGCGGCGAGCGAGGAAGTCATCCTCGACAGCGCCTTCGAGCAGCTGCAAGGCTCGGTCGGTGTCCAGTGTCTTGGGCAGCTTGCGCTCACCCTTGGGCGGTGACAGGCCGTTCGCCGGATCGTGGCTGCAGATACCTTCACGGTTCAGATAGCGATAAAAACCGCGTACTGCCGAGAGCAGCCGAGCGAGGCTGCGAGAGGATTTGCCCTGTTGATGCAGGCGGGCAACCAGGCGGCGCAGGTGCTGGATGTCCAGCGCGCCCCAGCTTGAAACCTGTTCTTTGAGGCAGTAGGCAAGGACGGTGTCCAGGTCGCGGCGATAAGCCTGCAAGGTGTGGGGCGAGACCTGGCGCTCGCTGCGCAAATGAGTGCAGTAAGCGTCCAGATGGGTGTGCATGCTCAGCGTACCGGGCGCAGCGTGGTGGTGAAGCGCGGCACGATGCGCGCCAGGACTTCGGCGATATAGCTGAGGAACAGGGTGCCTACCGAGCTCTTGTAGTGTTGCGGGTCGCGGCTGCCGATCGCCAGCACGCCGTGCAGGCCTTGATGGCTCAGTGCGACAACGGCGGTGGAGCCGACTTGCTTGCGTTGTTCTTCACCGAACAGGAACTCCAGCTCGTGGTCACGCAGGATGCCGCTGACGGTCTTGCCGCCCGACAGCAGGCCGCCGATGGCTTGCTGCGCTTCGGAGCTGTTGACCCAGCGGCCGACCGGGGTGGCAATGTCGCTGAACAGAATCAGGCTGACAAAGGGCACCTGGAATTCCTGGCGCAGGCTGTCTTCGACCGAAATCACCACGTCTTCCAGGCTGGTCGCATCGAGCAGGTCGAGGATCAGGCGACGGGTTTTCTCGAACAGCCGGTCGTTGTCCCGGGCGACGTCCATCAGCTGGGACAGCCGATGGCGCATCTCGATGTTGCGTTCGCGCAGCAGCTTGAGCTGGCGCTCCACCAGCGAGACGGCGTCGCCGCGCTCGTGGGGGATGCGCATTTCCAGCAGCAGTTCATCGTGCGCGGCGAAGAACTCGGGGTGATCGCGCAGGTATGCCGCGACAGCCTCGGCCCCAAGGGCCGGTGTAAAGCTTTCAGAGGGTTGCTCGCTGGGCTTTTCGGCTGGAGCCTGAGGCTGATCGGTCATTGGCTGTGCTCACTCATAAACGAACCTGTCCTTCGTAAACCCGTACTGCCGGGCCGGTCATCAGCACGGGCTGGCCGGGGCCGCCCCACTCGATGGACAAGCGCCCGCCGGGCAGATCGATCAGCAGTGGCGAATCCATCCAGCCCTGGCTGATCGCCGCGACCGCCGCTGCACATGCACCCGTGCCGCAGGCCTGGGTTTCCCCGGCGCCACGCTCCCAGACGCGCAATTGCGCGCGGTGGCGATCGACCACGTGGAGGAACCCGACATTGACCCGTTGTGGAAAGCGCGGGTGATTTTCGATTTTCGGCCCCAGCGCGTGCACCGGTGCCTGGTTGATGTCTTCCACGCGCAACACCGCATGCGGGTTGCCCATGGACACAGCGGCCAGCTGAACGCTCTGGCCGTCGACATCGAGCGCGTAGCTCAGGGCTTGTTCGTCGGCCTGGAACGGAATCTGTTCCGGCACCAGACGCGGTGGGCCCATGTCGACGCAGATCTGACCGTCGTTACGCACATCCAGTTCGATGATGCCGCTTTTGGTCTCGACCCGGATGAGTTTTTTCGCGGTCAGGCGCTTGTCGAGCACGAAGCGGGCGAAGCAGCGCGCGCCGTTGCCGCACTGTTCGACTTCCGAGCCGTCGGCGTTGAAGATCCGGTAGCGAAAGTCCACGTCCGGGTTGCTCGGCGCCTCGACGATCAGTAGCTGATCGAAGCCGATGCCGGTGTGGCGATCGCCCCATTGCTTGGCATGTTTGGGCAGGATGTGCGCGTGCTGGCTGACCAGGTCCAGGACCATGAAGTCATTGCCCAGCCCGTGCATTTTGGTAAAACGCAGCAGCATGGGCTTACTCCGGCAACAGGCTTTCGCCTGCAAACAACTCGGCCACGGTTTCCCGGCGACGGACTTCAAAAGCCTGTTCGCCATCGACCAGCACTTCGGCGCAACGGCCACGGGTGTTGTAGTTGGAGCTCATGACAAAGCCATAGGCGCCTGCCGACTGCACGGCCAGCAAGTCGCCTTCGGCCAGCGCCAGTTCGCGCTCCCTGGCCAGGAAGTCACCGGTCTCGCAGATCGGCCCGACCACATCGTAGGTGCGTGCCTGGCCATCGCGTGGCTGCACGGCCTTGACGTCCATCCAGGCCTGGTACAGGGCAGGACGAATCAGGTCGTTCATGGCTGCATCGACGATGGCGAAGTCCTTGTGCTCGGTGTGCTTGAGGTACTCGACGCGGGTCAGCAGCACGCCGGCATTGGCGACGATAAAGCGGCCCGGCTCGAACACCAGCGCCAGGCCGCGGCCTTCGGTGCGCTCGCGCACGGCCTTGATGTAGTCGGCCACTTGCGGTGGCTCTTCATCGCGGTAACGCACACCGACGCCACCACCCAGGTCCAGGTGGCGCAGGAAAATACCGCAGTCGCCAAGGCGATCAACCAGGTCCAGCAGACGGTCGAGGGCATCAAGGAACGGGTCGAGGGTGGTCAGTTGCGAGCCGATGTGGCAATCGACGCCAACGATTTCCAGGTTCGGCAACTGCGCGGCGCGCACGTAGACCGCTTCGGCCTCGGCGATGGCGATGCCGAACTTGTTTTCTTTAAGGCCAGTGGAAATGTACGGGTGGGTGCCGGCATCCACGTCAGGATTGACGCGCAGCGAGACCGGGGCGAATTTGCCCATCTCGGCGGCCACTTCCTGCAGACGTTCGAGTTCGTCGGTTGACTCGATATTGAAGCAGTGCACGCCGACTTCCAGGGCGCGGCGCATGTCGTCGCGGGTCTTGCCCACGCCGGAGAAGACGATGCGGTCAGGGCGACCACCGGCGGCCAATACGCGTTCCAGCTCGCCACCGGAGACGATGTCGAAGCCTGCGCCCAAACGGGCCAGGACATTCAGCACGGCGAGGTTGGAGTTGGCCTTGACGGCGAAGCAGACCAGGCTATCAATACCTTCAAGGGCATCGGCATAGGCACGGTACTGGGCTTCGATGTGGGCGCGGGAATACACGTAGGTGGGCGTGCCGAATCGCTCGGCGATCGAAGGCAATGCCACACCTTCCGCGAACAGCGTACCGTCGCGGTAGTCAAAAGCGTCCATGGTGTTCCCTTAGTAGTGCTTGTGCGATTGCGACTGGGTCTGCTCTTCGGGCGATTTGCTGTCATCGGGAAGGTACAGCGGGCCTTTTTGGCCACAGGCAGAGACAAGGCAGGCAACCGCGACGAGCGCGGCAAGGGAGGAAATCAGGCGCTTCATGGCGAAATCCTTGGATAAGCAGTAATTGTGCCCGAGTATACCGAGCGCCCGGCGGCTTGCCTATGCAGCCTGTCTTGTGGGGTGTAGGAGCAAAGAGCCCGCCCTGCCGGTCAGTAATCTTTGCATTCAGCGCCCCAGCCTCGTATCTTCCCGCGCTTGAGCGTGAACAGTCACTTTTCGAGGTTCTTGCAATGAGTTTGACCGAAGCCCGCTTTCACGATCTGGTCGATGCCACCCAACAGGCATTGGAAGATCTGTTCGATGACAGCGATCTGGACCTGGATATGGAGAATTCCGCCGGCGTCCTGACCGTGAAATTCGACAACGGCAGCCAGCTGATCTTCAGTCGTCAGGAACCCCTGCGTCAGCTGTGGCTGGCGGCACGCTCCGGTGGCTTCCACTTCGACTACGACGAAGAAAGCAAGAAGTGGACGTGCGAGAAGTCTGACGAGCAGCTGGGTGAGATGCTCGCGCGTATCGTTGAAGAGCAGGCGGGCTTAGAGCTCGACTTCGACGAGATTTGAGCGTGACCGCCCGCCCCGCCAAACCCCTCTACAGCAACGTCAGCCCGGCGGTGAAGTCGCCGTGCATCAGCGTGTGCCGGCTGGATGAAGCCAAGGTTTGCCTGGGCTGTTTCCGTCATGTGGAAGACATTCGTGCCTGGCGTTCGGCCGATGATGAGCAGCGCCGGCAGATCTGCCGGGAGGCTGAGCAACGCCGCGCGGCAGGAAACCCGCCGGCGGCTTGAGTATTTGCCTGTCTGTGTTAGTGTCCGGTTAGCTTTCTGTCAAAACCCCGCCTTTTTGGGCGGGGTTTTGCTTTATATCGCCCAGCAAAAAAGGAGTCTGACTGGATCATGAGCACCGCCCCTTCTCTCACCCTTACGCGTCTGGATGTTCAACGTCTGGAGCGTTTGCTCGAAGACCTGGATGAAGATCTGCCAGGTGTTGCCGCCCTGCAAGCCGAGCTGGATCGCGCCGAAAACGTGGTTGGGCACGACGAAGTGCCAGCGGGTGTCGTGACCATGAACTCGCGGGTGCACTGCCGTGAAGAAAGCAGCGGCAAGGACTATCACCTGACGCTGGTATACCCAAAGGATGCCGGCCCTGAAGGCACGGTCTCGATCCTTGCGCCCATCGGCTGTGCGCTGTTGGGCCTGCAGGTGGGTGAACAGATCGACTGGCCGGCACCCGGCGGCAAGACCCTCAAACTGGTCTTGCTGGAAGTGGAATATCAGCCTGAAGCCGCTGGCGATTACGATCTGTAAGGCGACTCAGATCAACGCCAATACCTGGTTCAGGGCGCGCTCAAGCTCAGCCTTGTAGCGCAGGTAAAGGCCGGTCGAGCCGGGCCCGTCACCGAGCGGCCCGGACAGGTCCAGGTCGGTGATATAGCAGCGGTAACGTTCGGCTTCGCGGCGCTGGCCGATGATTTCCTCGGCGACCTTGCGGTACAGCTGGTCGCCATGATCAAACTCGCTGAATTCCTTTTGATTGCAAAACAGGGTGACGTGCGGCTGCCCGGCGGCGGCCCGTTCGATAATTGCCTGGACTGCATAAAAAGGCTTGTCGGCCTGGATGTTCGGGCTTGGGCGAGGTTCAACCCGGTGCGCCCGGGCACTGCCAGTAGCCAACAGCTGGTAATAAAGTGTGGGCGGACCATCGCCTATCGGCAGGCTGTTCAGGGTCATTTTCGCCACGCGCCGGAATACGATTGACTGGAAGAAGCGCTGCAGGGGCGCGAGCAGGCTGTGTTCGTCGTGAAATGGCAGGTTCTGCTGCCAGAGCGTATTGAATTCATCCAGCACATACAGCTGCGCGGCGTCCTGTTGCGCCCGGTAGAACACCTGAATACAGCCGGTTCGGCCCTGGGGCAGCAGCATCGCCAGATCGTGGTCTTGCAGGGCGTGGCTGTCCAGGTAGACAGGGCTGTAGTCGCTGCGCTCCTGCCCCAGGTAATCCAGTACTGTCTGAAGATCGCTCAGCGGCACATGCCGGACATTGCCTGTTTCCAGTTCCAGCGCATGGTAATGCTGGCCGATTTGCAGCAGATACCGGTAGTGCGCCTTTTCGGCCAACAGCGCCTGCGCCGTCGATAGCACCCGCTCGACTCGCAGGGCGATGGGCTGAGCGCGATGGCTGCCATAGCAGCGCACCCGCAGGCTCGGCTGGGGCGCCTCGGCTGGCAGGGCGCTGAGATAATCACGCAGGCAATCGAGCAGCGCGTGGGGGCCGTCGTAGCGCTGAGCCTGAACTTCATTCCAGCTATTGAGCGTCAGCAAGTCCTGGGTCAGTGCCAGGTTTTTCCGGGCGCTGCCAAAACTCAGGGAGTCTGTGCGATCACGGGTGATCGCCAGCGCCGGGTCGCGTTTAAGTGGGTTGAGGCCGACATTCATCAACAACAGCGCTGCCCGAGGAGTGCTGGGGCGCAGCAGGTCGTCGTCGCTGGCAGCAGCCATGGGCAGGCGGACCGTTTTCTGCAGGCTGCCGAGCAGGTCGAGCAGCTCGTATTCCACCAGGTCGCTGGTGCCCGGGTGCAGGGCCACTCGCGTGCTGCTGTCGATCACGCCGTTGCAGTGACTCCAGGCCAGCAGTTCGATCAACCCTCGGCTGCGCTTGAGCGGGGCGAAGTGCGCGCATTCCTGTGCCGTCAGGTTGCCGCTGTACAGGTTCCAGTGTGTTTGGCCGGGCTCCTTGAGAATGGGAGCCTGGAGCAGCGTCACAGTGTCTTCGGCCAGATTCGGGGCAATGCCGGGATTGATGCACTCGACCTTGCCCGCCTTGCGTTCGAATGCCGCGTAGAGGCGCCGCCCAAGGATATTCAGGTCGCGCCTGTCGATCTGGTTGGCAGCATTCTGGGCGCTGTCGAAGCGCAGCAGAAACCGGTAGCTGTAGTTCAGCTCGTTGACCACCGTCCGGCGTTCGCTGCCGACCTGGCGGACCTTCCATTGGCTACGGCTGTCCAGCAATGCCAGTTGCCGTTCATCCCAGCCCCATTCGCCGGCTAGCCGTTCGAGCAGTTGGCGCTGCCAGCCACGCTCGCCCAGACGCGGCACGCTGCCGAGCTTTTTGTTCACCTTCAGGTACAGGCTGCGTCGTACCAGCTCCAGGCGCTCGGGCTCGGCGCGGGCCGTGAGGTATTCCTCGATGCGGCGGTACACCATCACGTAAGGGTCGAGCTCGTCGAGGTCCAGGTGGTCGGCGTAAACCGACTGTTTGAAGCGCAGGCTCAAGCACTGCACCTGGGGGAACTCGCTGGCATACACCTCGATCAGCAGCAGCTTGAGCACGGATTTGTAGGGTGATTCGATACCCTTGAACAACTGCCAAAGCCCGGCGCCGATGAATTCACCGGCGGGAATGCGCGCCAGGTGGCCGAGGTCGAGCACCTCTTCGCTGGCCACAAAACGCTTGGACAGCAGCGCCTGGCTGTAGGCCTCGTAGCGCGACTCTTCATACGCCGGCACTAGCCACCACAGGGGCGTGCGCCCGGCGAGCCAGATCGCGGTGCGGTAGAACTCGTCGAGCAGCAGGTAGTGCTGGGTGGTCCCACAGTCATCCGGGCCAAGCTGGCCATCGCGCTCGCCGCGGGCAAAGCGCTGAGGGTCGATCAGAAAAAAGTGCGTTTCAGTGCCTTGGCTGGCGGCCCAGGTTTCGAGTGCCTGGCATTTCTTGCGCAACGCCTGCAGGGCATCCGGAGCCAGGTCTGGCACATGGCACACCCACACGTCCAGGTCACTTTGCTCAGCCTGGGCCAGGGTGCCCAGACTACCCATCAGAAACAGCCCATGAATGGGCCGCGACGGGTTGTCATGGCGCGGTTTGTGGGAAAACGAACGGCTCAGGCGCTGCACTTCAGCAAGTGCCAGGGCGTCAGGTTCATAGTTGGAGATGCCGGCCGGCGTGTGCCCCGAGACATATCCGGGCAATAGCGGATGATTGGCGTGGAAGAGCAGGGGGATCAGGTTCAGGACCGTCTGCTGGCGTGTCGACAGGCCTTCGCGCGTGCGCGCCAGACGGCCTTGATTGAGCTGCATGAAACGCGCGCGCAGTTGGCCGAGTTCCTTGCGGTCAATGCCCTCATCCATGTCAGGGCGAATTTCACGGGTAAACGTCATATCAGACTCGTACCGGCCGGACCCGCCAAAGGGGATGACCAAACGTTGGGCAGTTTACTGCGCAAGTCGGGGCAGGCTTAAGTGCTATTTGATTTTTGACGTCAAAAAAAGTTCGCGCCTGTGTGGCGCAGCTTGAGGCCGCCGTGCAGCAGCCCCAAGCAAGGGCGGGTCAGGCGGTTTCTTTGGCGCCGAGGATGGTCAAAAGCGTTTGTGCATTTTGTGCTGCGTCACGGCCCAGGCTGGTGAGGTAACCACCGTCGGGTTGGGTGGTCAGTTCTTTTTCATACAGACGCTTGGCGGCGGCGATCGCCTGAGGCGCCGCGGTCTGATGAACCTTCAAGCCCTCCTGGGAACTGTCCAGGTTGAAGAGTGCAAGGATTTCCAGTTCGGCAACCAGCTCAGGGGTATACGACATAGGTACTCCGGACTTTCTTGAAATGGACGGCAACACACCCACGACAGGCGCATGGCGTAGCGGCCCCGAGGATGTTCCGGCAGCGGGGCTCTTGCAGTGTAGTCATGCTCCGCGCGCTTTGCCGAAGTTACTTTTGCTCGGGTGGCAGTTCGGGCAGGGCACGTAATGCGGCCTCATACCACTCGGTGTTGAAGGCCCGGTCTTCGTCGAGCATGGCGTCGATCTCGATCGCCAGCACATGGGCCATCAGGTTGAGAATGTCTTCGCGCTCGTAGCCCACCAGGGTCAGCTTGTTGAAGGTGGCCTTGGCGGCAGGCGGATTGTCGCTTTCGATCTGATTCTCGATGGCCTGGGTCAGGGTGGCCTCGGCGAAATCTTCTTCGTCGTTTTCGATTGGGGTGGGTTCGCTCATGACAGGCTCCTTTTAATAGGCGCTCAGTTTGCCACGCCGACGCGGGCACTGCGCTGGTATTCAGCCGCTGCATACTGCTGGTCAGGCGCCGGGGTTAGGACTATAACTGGCCAGCCAACCCCTTTCGGCCTGGAGGCTGCCTGATGCTCAAACTTCACGGATTCGCGGTCAGCAATTACTACAACATGGTCAAGCTGGCGTTGCTGGAGAAGGGTTTGCCCTTCGAAGAAAAACTCTTTTTCGGTGGCCAGAGCCCTGAAGTGCTGGCTGTCAGCCCGCGGGGCAAGGTCCCGGTGCTGGAGACCGAGCACGGCTTCCTGAGCGAAACGGAGGTGATTCTCGACTATATCGAGCAGTCCCAGCCAGGTCCGGCATTGCTGCCCGAAGAGCCTTTTGCGCGGGCAAGAATCCGCGAACTGGTCAAGGGAATGGAGCTGTATATCGAGCTGCCGGCGCGTGCCTGCTACCCGCAAGCCTTCTTCGGCGCCGAGGTGCCGCAGGCGATTCGTGACAAGTCGCTGATCGAACTGCAGGCCGGTATCGATACCCTCAAACGCCACGGCAAATTCGCGCCCTATCTGGCCGGTGACAGCCTGACCATTGCGGACCTGTTCTTCGTCTATAGCGTCGATCTGGCCTCGGCGGTCGGCAAGAAAGTCTTTGGCCTGGACCTGCTTGAAGAGTTCCCGCAAGCCAAGGCTCTGCTGGAGCGCTTGCAGCAAACTCCGCATGCACAAAAGATCGCGGCAGACAAAGAGGCGCAGATGCCGGCGTTTCTAGCGATGGTGCGCAGCGGTAAACGCTGATTCCCTGTAGGAGCAGAGCTTGCTCGCGATGAAGGCGCCACGGTGAATCGGATACACCGTGGTGAGGCCATCGCAGGCAAGCCTGGCTCCTACATTATTTAGATCAAAAGCGGTTTCAGCGAGCGGCCAGCAACGCCTCGCCGCGTGCAACCGCCGCCTTGACCTGCGCCGGGGCGGTGCCGCCAATGTGATTGCGCGCGTTGACCGAACCTTCCAGGGTCAACACTGCAAACACGTCCTGCTCGATCTGGTCGCTGAATTTACGCAGCTCGTCCAGGCTCATTTCAGCCAGATCCTTGCCGGTGTCGACGCCGTATTTCACGGCATGGCCGACGATTTCGTGGCAATCACGGAACGGCAGGCCACGGCGTACCAGGTAGTCGGCCAGGTCAGTGGCGGTGGAGAAGCCGCGCAGGGCCGCTTCGCGCATCACTTCATGACGCGGCTTGATGGCCGGGATCATGTCGGCAAACGCCCGCAGCGAGTCGCGCAGGGTGTCGGCAGCGTCGAACAGCGGCTCCTTGTCTTCCTGGTTGTCCTTGTTATAAGCCAGCGGCTGGCCTTTCATCAGGGTCAGCAGGCCCATCAGCGCGCCATATACGCGACCGGTCTTGCCACGTACCAGCTCAGGGACGTCGGGGTTTTTCTTCTGCGGCATGATCGAGCTGCCGGTGCAGAAACGGTCGGGCAGGTCGATGAACTGGAACTGGGCGCTGGTCCACAGCACCAGCTCTTCAGAGAAGCGCGACAAGTGCATCATTGCAACGCTCGCTGCAGCGCAGAACTCGATGGCGAAGTCACGGTCCGAAACGCTGTCCAGCGAGTTGCCACCGACAGCCTCGAAGCCCAGCAGCTGGCAGGTCAGCTCACGGTCGATCGGGTAGGTGGTGCCCGCCAGTGCGGCGCTGCCCAGAGGCATGCGGTTGGTGCGCTTGCGGCAGTCGACCAGGCGCTCGTAGTCGCGGCTGAGCATTTCGAACCAGGCGAGCAGGTGATGCCCGAAGGTCACTGGCTGCGCGGTTTGCAGATGGGTGAAGCCCGGCATGATAGTGGCGGCTTCGCGCTCGGCTTGTTCCAGCAGGCCTTTTTGCAGGCGAGTGATTTCGGCCAGGATCAGGTCGATTTCATCGCGCAGCCACAGGCGGATGTCGGTGGCCACCTGATCGTTACGGCTACGGCCGGTGTGCAGCTTTTTGCCGGTGATGCCGATGCGGTCGGTCAGGCGGGCTTCGATGTTCATGTGCACGTCTTCGAGGTCGACGCGCCAGTCAAAGTTGCCGGCTTCGATCTCTGCCTGAATGCTGCTCAGGCCATCGACGATCGTGTCGCGCTCGGCATCGGTCAGCACGCCGACCTTGGCCAGCATCGTGGCGTGGGCGATCGAGCCCATGATGTCGTGGCGGTACAGGCGCTGGTCGAAAGTGACGGAGGCAGTGAAGCGGGCGACGAAGGCGTCGACAGGCTCACTGAAACGGCCGCCCCAGGACTGGTTGGTCTTGTCAGTGCTCATGGAATCGCTCGTAGAAGACGGTTACGGGAAAGTGCACAGATGATAACAGGGTTGCCCGGAGCGTCGGAGCACAGTGGTCGGCGGATTTTTTCGAGCGGGGCGCGGTATCAGCTGGATGCTGCTACTTTGGAGCGATGAGGGGGCGCTGGCCAAATGATATTTATCAATTGAGTCATAGGCTCGCGGCGAGCGTCTACAGTTGGACTGGAGGACCGACACAATTCCTGATGACGTGCCGATTCCGCAGCTAACCTTACAACCGTTGTTGAAATACGCCCTTATCCACGGCATCGCGCCGCGCGTAGAGGCTGGAGTGGTCAAGGTCGAAGCCGACTATAAAAGGGGAGCGTTCATATTGTGTGTCAGCAATCCCTATGACGAAGCATTGGTTAAATGGGCTTCGATCGGTAATCAGCAGGCACTGCGAAATATCGGCGCCCGACTTGCGGCACTTTTTGGCCCTCGTGCGAGTCTGAGCGTGGATCGCCGTGACGGTCGTCACTTCACCTGTCTACGCTATCCTTGTGCGAGACTCACGCAGGAATCCAGCGCAATATGAATGTCCTGATCGTTGATGACGAACCCCTAGCCCGCGAGCGCTTGAGCCGATTGGTCAGCGAACTCGAGGGATACACTGTCCTGGAGCCCAGCGCCACCAATGGCGAGGAAGCCCTGGCCCTGATAGACAGCCTCAAGCCGGACATCGTTCTACTCGATATCCGCATGCCTGGGCTGGACGGCCTTCAGGTCGCCGGCCGCCTGTGCGAGCGTGAAGCGCCGCCGGCCGTGGTGTTTTGTACCGCCCAAGACGAATTCGCTCTGGAAGCCTTTCAGGTCAGCACCGTTGGCTACCTGGTCAAGCCGGTACATTCCGAAGATTTGCTCGCTGCGCTGAGAAAGGCCGAGCGCCCGAACCGCGTGCAGCTGGCTGCCTTGACCCGGCCTGCCGCCGAAAGCGGCAACGGGCCGCGCAGCCACATCAGTGCACGCACCCGCAAGGGCATCGAACTGATCCCGCTCGACCAGGTGGTGTACTTCATTGCCGACCATAAATACGTGACGCTTCGCCATGAAGCCGGCGAGGTTTTGCTCGATGAACCGCTGAAAGCCCTGGAAGACGAATTTGGCGAACGCTTTGTGCGCATTCACCGCAATGCGCTCGTGGCGCGCGACCGCATCGAACGCCTGCAGCGCACCCCGCTGGGCCATTTTCAGCTTTACCTCAAAGGCCTCAATGGCGACGCTCTGATCGTCAGCCGGCGCCATGTCGCGGGTGTTCGCAAGATGATGCAACAGCTTTAGGGCGGGGAGAAGGAACGATATCGGGCCAGGGTCGGCCCACTCACTCATACAGAAGTGCGAGTAGCGCTGGCTGAGCTGTTATTATCCGTCCAATCATTTGAGTACGGATTGATCCATGTCCTCCCGCGAAATCCGCATTGCCACCCGAAAAAGCGCCCTGGCCCTTTGGCAGGCCGAATACGTCAAGGCCCGCCTGGAGCACGCCCACCCCGGTATCCTGGTGACCCTGGTTCCAATGGTCAGTCGCGGCGACAAGCTGCTCGACTCGCCGCTGTCGAAAATCGGCGGCAAAGGCTTGTTCGTGAAGGAGCTGGAGACGGCCCTGCTGGATAACGAGGCTGACATCGCCGTGCATTCGATGAAGGATGTGCCGATGGACTTTCCTCAAGGGCTCGGCCTGTACTGCATCTGCGAGCGCGAAGACCCGCGCGACGCCTTCGTCTCCAACACTTATGAAAGCCTGGAAACCTTGCCCAAAGGCGCCATCGTCGGCACCTCCAGCCTGCGTCGCCAGACCCAGCTGCTGGCCCGTCGCCCGGATCTGCAAATCCGCTTTCTGCGTGGCAACGTCAACACCCGCCTGGCCAAGCTCGATGCCGGCGAATATGACGCCATTATCCTGGCAGCCGCCGGCTTGATCCGCCTGGGCTTCGAGGATCGCATTCGCTCCGCCATCAGCGTTGAAGACAGCCTGCCGGCGGGTGGCCAGGGCGCGGTCGGCATCGAATGCCGCAGCGCCGACAGCGATATCCATGCCTTGCTTGCACCGCTGCACCACGCCGATACCGCCGTGCGGGTCATTGCCGAGCGGGCGATGAACAAGCACCTCAATGGTGGCTGCCAGGTGCCGATTGCCTGTTACGCCGTGCTGGAAGGCGATCAGGTCTGGTTGCGCGGGCTGGTCGGCGACCCGGATGGCGGCACTCTGCTGAGCGCTGAAGGCCGCAGCCTGCGAGCCGATGCCGAAAGCTTGGGTGTGCAAGTCGCCGAAGACCTGCTGGCCCAGGGCGCGGGTGACATCCTCAAGGCGGTGTATGGCGAGGACGGCCATCCGTGAACGGCTGGCGTCTGCTGCTGACCCGGCCGCAGGACGAATGCCAGGCACTGGCCGATAGCCTGAGCGACGTTGATGTGTTCAGCAGCGTCATGCCGCTGCTGGAGATCGAGCCGTTGCCGGTCGATGCTGCCATGATTGCCCAGGTGCTTGACCTGGCCCATTACAGCGCGGTGATCTGCGTCAGCAAGCCGGCTGCCCGCCTGGGGGTCGACCTGATCGACACCTATTGGCCGCAGCCACCGATGCAGGACTGGTTCACCGTGGGCGCGGCCACCGCCAGTGTTCTGAGTGACTACGGCCTCACTGTTCACACCTCCGGCGAGGGTGATGACAGCGAGGCCTTGTTGCGACTGGAGGCCCTGGAAAAAGCCATTGAATGGCCTCAGGCGAAGGTGCTGATCCTGCGCGGGCAGGGCGGGCGTGAGCTGCTGGCCGAGCGCCTGCGAGAGCGAGGTGCTAGTGTCGAGTATCTGGAATTGTATCGGCGCTGCCTGCCGGAATATCCTGCCGGGGCGCTGATGCGGCGCGTTGAAGCGGAACGCTTGAACGGGCTGGTGGTCAGCAGTGGGCAGGGTTTTGAGCACCTGCACCAGCTGGCCGCGACCGACTGGCCGCGCTTGGCGCGGCTGCCGTTGTTTGTACCGAGCCCGCGCGTGGCCGAAATGGCTCGCCAGGCCGGTGCATTGAATGTTGTGGATTGTCGTGGTGCCAGCGCCGCGACCTTGCTGGCAGCTTTGCGGGAAACCCCCGTGCCTGCCCTCTAAGACGCGGCCCCTGCGTGGGTTGAAGCGTCGCACTGCAAAGGATGGATACGTGAGCGAAACAGCCTTGCCCAAAGATGATCTTGCGCCGGCGCTCGATGCGCCCGCTGAAACCCCGCCCGCCCCGGTCGAACGAAAGGGCGGTAACGGGCTCGCAATGGTTGCCCTGTTGGTGGGTGTGGTCGGTATTGCCGCCGGTGGCTGGGGCGTGTGGCAGGTGCGTCACCTGCAAGCCGGGTATCAGGCCCAGTCCAACCAGCTCGAGGCCCTCGCTGCACAGACCCAGATCATCAAGCAGGGCGAACAGCAGCTGACCGCCAGCCTGTCGCGCCTGCCTGCGGCGGATGAACTGGAGGAGCGCCGTCGTCTGGTGGCGCAGTTGCAAGGCGATCAACAACGCCTGAGCCAGCGCCTTGAAACCGTACTGGGCGCCAGCCGCAAGGACTGGCGCCTGGCTGAGGCCGAGCATTTGCTGCGCCTTGCCAGCCTGCGCCTGTCGGCGTTGCAGGACATCGACAGCGCCCGGGCGCTGGTCCAGGGCGCCGATGAAATCCTGCGTGAGCAGAATGATCCGGGCGCGTTTGCGGCGCGCGAACAACTGGCCAAGAGCATGGCCGCGTTGCACAGCGTCGAGCAGCCGGACCGCACCGGTCTCTATTTGCAACTGGCCGCCCTGCGTGAGCAGGTGGTTCAGCTCAACGCCACGACACCGGAATACAAGGACAAGGGCGAATCGCTGTTCGGCTTGACCGCCGACGGTGATGGCGCCAGCCGCTGGGCCGAGTGGTGGGAGCAGATTTCCCGTTACATCCGCATCGATTTCAATGCCGACAAAAATGTTCGGCCGCTGCTGGCCGGCCAGGCATTGAATCAGGTTCGACTGGCGTTGAACCTGACCCTGGAGCAGGCGCAGTGGGCCGCGCTCAATGGCGAAGCGAAAGTCTATGGTCAAGCACTGGACGAGGCGCGCGGTGTCCTGCTGGGTAACTTCAACCCGGACGACGCTCAGAGCAAGACCATGTTCGAGCGTCTGAACGCACTCAAGCAACAGCCGGTGTCGGTGGTTACCCCAGATCTTGCGTCCAGCCTCGGTGCGGTCCAGGCCTACCTGGAGCGCCGTCATTTGCCGGCTGAAGACGCACCGGTCAAGACGGGCGAGGAGGCGCGGCCATGAAGCGGGCCTATCTGCTCATGGTGATCGCCATTGCGGTCGCCGCCGCAATCGGCATCGCCATCGCCAAACATTCCGGCTACGTGCTGATCGCCTACGACAGCTTCCGCTACGAGGCCAGCCTGTGGACGACCCTGGCGTTGCTGGTGGTGCTCTGGCTGGTGGTCTATGCGGTGCGGGCGCTGATCAGCCTGGTGACAACCTCCGGTGGGGTGGTCAACCCTTGGTCACGACGCAATCGCAGCCGTCGCGTCCAGCTGGCCATCGAGCAGGGCCAGCTGGACCTTGCCGAAGGCCGCTGGGCCAGCGCCCAGCGCCACCTGCACCGCGCCGCTGAAGCCGAGCGCCAGCCTTTGCTCTACTACCTCGGTGCGGCACGTGCGGCGAACGAGCAAGGCAAGGTCGAAGAGTCCGACGCCTTGCTGGAGCGGGCGCTTGAGCGTCAGCCACAGGCGGAACTGGCGATTGCCTTGAGCCACGCGCAACTGCAGATGGATCGTGGTGATACTGACGGTGCGCTGGTGCCCCTGCAGGCCATGCATGAGCGCCACCCGCACAACGTCCAGGTGCTTCGACTATTGCACCGGGTACATGTGCAACGCGACGACTGGCCGGCCTTGATCCGGTTGATGCCTGAGCTGCGCAAGGACAAGGTATTGCCACCTGCACAACTGGCAGAGCTGGAGCGCCGCGCCTGGGGAGAGAACCTCGCACTGGCCGCGCAGCGTGAAACCGAGGGCGAAGCTGGGCGACAGTCGCTGGAGCGTGCCTGGCAGCAGTTGACCTCGGCGCAACGCCAGGAGTCGGCACTGGTCGCAGCCTATGCCGATCAACTGCGCCAGCTGGGTGCGCAAGAGCAAGCCGAAGAAGCCCTGCGCACCGCCCTCAAGCGCCACTACGACAGCCATCTGGCGCGGCTCTATGGCCTGGTGCGCGGCAGTGATCCGGCCCGTCAACTGCACACGGCCGAGGGCTGGCTCAAGCAGCATCCCGAAGACCCGAGCCTGTTGCTGACGCTGGGCCGCCTGAGCCTGCAAAACCGCTTGTGGGGCAAGGCGCGAGATTATCTGGAAAGCAGCTTGCGGTTTGAGCGAAACCCGGAAGCCTGTGCGGAATTGGCAAGATTGCTGGCGCGCTTGGGTGACACCGAGCGCAGCAATCACCTGTTCCAGGAGGGCCTAGGCATGCTCGATGCCCGCTTGCTGGCATTGCCATTGCCGGAAACCGGGCGAGGCTGACCCCAAAACACCGCTCTGGGAGGAGCCGGGCTCGCCCGCGATAAGGACGCCGCGGTTTTTCAGGCATTGCGCGTCACCGTTCATCGCGGGCAAGCCCGGTTCCTACGGGAGAGGGATTAAACACTTGTATGAACTTTGTCGTCTGAGTACCTTGAAGCCATCAGCGTGGGGGCATAATCTCCCTGCACGCACTCATGAAAACAGGCTGCTCAATGCCGTCTTGCTGGTGGGCCTTCGTACCCGGGTAATCGGGAGCGGCTAGTCAGCGGCATGACCCAGAAGGGAAGAGAAGATCATGCTAGAAAGTTGTCAGAATGCTCAGGAACGCTGGGGCGGAGTTCATAAGCTGATTGACCGCTGGCTGGTTGAGCGCGGAGAGCTGGTGATGGCATTCCAGGAATTGCGCAAGGCACAACATGCCTTTGCGGATAAAGCCAAGCACCAACACTTCTGCGAAATCCTGGTTGATTACGTGTCGGCCTGGCATTTTGAGGTGTATGAGCAATTGATCAACGAGGCCAAGGCCTTCGATGACAAGAAGGCTCTGAAGGTGGCAGAAGATACCTATCCTCTCATTGATGCAATCACCGAGAGTGCCCTGGCTTTCAACGACGAATGCGCCGATGGCAAATGCAAGGACACCGAGCGTTTTGCTACCGAGCTCAGCAAGTTGGGTGCGCTGCTGCAGGAACGCTTCTTACAGGAAGATCGCCTGATAGATGAGTTGCACAACGCACACAAGGAAGAGGCCACCGAACAGGCCTGAGTTTTTGCGCTACGGTCTGGCTGACCGTAGCGCTCCCCCTTCGCCTCAGTCGGCGACCCCAAGCAACTCAATCTCGAACACCAGTGGCGTAAACGGTGCGATCAGATCGCCCGCACCTTCCGCGCCGTAGGCTTGCGCCGAAGGAATTACCAGCCGCCATTTCGCCCCCACTGGCATGTGCACCAGGGCGGTCTGCCAACCGTCGATGACGCTGTCCAGGCGGAACCATTGTGGCTGGCTGCTTTGATCAAAAACGCTGCCATCGGGTCGCTTGCCGATATAGCGAACCTGGACCCGTCCTTCTACGTGGGGCAGCGTCCCCTGACCCGGATTCAACTCGGTCATGAGGATGCCGTTGGCCAATTCGCGCACACCGGCATGAGCACGTTCGGTGGTCATGAAGCGACGTTCTTCACCCAGCCACTTTTCGGTCTGCGCGTCGACCGCCACCTGATTCACTTGCGCTTCATGCTGGCTGAGAATTTGCCCGATGCGCTCATCGCTCAAGCTCAGGGGCTTGTTCTTGTAGGCCTGTTGCAAGCCTTCGATCAGCGCCTTCAACTGCAGGTCAGGCACCTCCTGGCGCAGGCGTTCACCAAGGCTGGCGCCCAGGCTGTAAGCCAGATCGTGAGGGCTGGGCGCGGCTGCTTTTTCTTCGGCATACGCCTGCGGCAGCAGCAGGCAAAACGACAACAACAAGTGGCGCGACATGGACGCACTCCGTGTTCAGATCGGGCAATTATGCCAGCGCTCGAAGCGCTGCGCGCAGACTCGTTGCACGCCCGGGCCGACAGCGGCCGCGAGTGGATCTACACTTGTGCGCAGTTGCAGTGCGGACAGTTGTTGCCCGGTGCTGCGACGCGGCACATTCGGTACCTTCAAGATGCCCTAGGCAGCGGGCGCGACAGAGGTCTAACATGGGCCGCACTCACGTCAGCCAGGAGGTAAACCATGTCGGCCAACAAGAAGCCCGTAAACACTCCGTTGCATTTGCTCCAACAGCTTTCAAGCAGCCTGCTCGAGCATCTCGAAAACGCCTGCTCCACGGCGTTGGCTGATGCTGAAAAACTGCTCGCCAAATTGGAAAAGCAACGCGGAAAGGCTCAAGAAAAACTGCACAAGTCGCGCATCAAACTGCAAGACGCCGCGGCCGCTGGCAAGGCCAAGGCACAAGCCAAAGCCAAGAGTGTTGCCTCTGAACTGGAAGAGTTGCTCGACGCATTGAAAGCGCGTCAATCGGAAACCCGCGCCTACATTGCCGAGCTTAAAAAGGATGCACAAGAGAGCTTGAAACTCGCCCAGGGCGTGGGCCGTGTAAAGGAAGCAGCCAGCAAGGCGTTGACCCAGCGTTCGGCAAAACCTGCGGCCAAAACCGCAGTGGCAAAACCTGCCGCCAAGCCAGCCGCCAAAGTGGCAGCAGCCAAACCTGTCGCAGCCAAGTCCGCAGTGAAGCCCGCTGCAAAACCTGCAGCCAAAATGGCGGCGACCAAGCCAGCCGCCAAAACCACAGCGGCCAAGCCCGCAGCGAAGCCAGCCGCTAAAACGGCGGCGGCGAAACCCGCCATGGCTAAATCTGCAGCGAAACCGGCAGCAGCCAAGCCAGCCAAAACCGCGGCAGCCAAACCAGCGGCAAAACCAGCTGCCAGGACGGCGGCGGCCAAACCCGCTACGGCCAAGCCAGCAGCCAAACCTGCAGCGGCCAAGCCAGCTGCCAAAACCGCAGCAGCCAAACCCGCGGCGAAGCCAGCAGCCAGAACGTCGGCGGCAAAACCCGCAGCAAAACCTGCGACCAGGCCTGCTGCAAAATCTGCGGCCGCCAAGCCTGCCGCGGCGAAGCCCACAACCCCAGCGGCCACCCCAGCCACTGCAGCGCCCGCCAGCACAGCAACGTCAGCCTCAGCAGCGACGCCGTCGGCATCCACGCCAGCGTCCGTCACCAGCGCAGGTGCTCAGAGCCCGTCCTCGGCCTCTTGAGTCATCGCCTCAGTCGCCGTGCGCAGCGTTCGCAGCGCATGGTGACTGAGGTCGTTGGTGCTGGTATAGGGCAGTAGAATCGGCAGCCAACCCGTGGCTGAAGGTTTCTGGCCAGTTGGCCAGCCACTGCTCACTGCTTCCAGGCGTGTCAGCAACTCTCGTTCCGCCTCCAGTTCCAGTCGCGTGACCTCTGTACGCAACGCTGCCAACGCGCTGTCCAGTTGGGCTTCGTCGCGCCATTGTTGGCGCAGTTGGCGCAAGGGTACGACCACCTCTTCATTCCAGTACCATGCAGTCCTGCTCAATTGCCCTCGGCGCTCATGCGAGTACTCCACCGCGCGCTGATCAAGCCAGGCAGCGCACAACAGCAGGCAGATATTGGCGCCTTCCTCTTGCAAGGCCAGGCAGGTCGCCTCCACGCCCGGTCGGGCGTAAAGGGCCAAGGCAAAATTCCACAGGTCGGTGTTCATGGTCCCACTCGCGCCAGTTGCCAGCGAAGCTGGTAGACTCCGCCGCCATTATGATCAGAATATCCAACCTCACTTTACAGCGTGGTCCGCAGCGCCTGCTAGAAGACGCCGAGCTGACCCTGCACGCCGGTCAAAAAGCCGGCTTGATCGGTGCCAACGGCGCCGGTAAATCCAGCCTGTTTGCCATGCTGCGCGGCGAGTTGACACCCGATTCCGGTGACTGTCAGCTGCCCGCCGATTGGCGCATTGCCCACATGCGCCAGGAGATCGATACCCTCGATCGACTGGCCGTGGACTATGTGCTCGACGGCGACGTTCGCCTGCGTGAGGTCCAGCAGGCGCTGGCCACCGCCGAGGCCGCGCACGACAACGCCGCGCTGGCGCGTCTGCATATCGAGCTAGACAGCGCCGACGGTTACACTGCCGATGCACGCGCGCGCAAATTGCTGGCCGGCCTTGGCTTCAGCAACGAGCAGATGGACCGGCGCGTCGGTGACTTCTCCGGTGGCTGGCGGATGCGCCTCAACCTGGCCCAGGCGCTGATGTGCCCATCGGACTTGTTGCTACTCGATGAGCCGACCAACCACCTGGACCTCGATGCCATCCTCTGGCTGGAAGAGTGGCTCAAGGGCTACCCCGGCACATTGCTGCTGATCTCTCACGACCGTGACTTCCTCGACGCGGTGGTCGACCACGTCGCCCATGTCGAGCAATGCAAGCTGACCTTGTACCGCGGCGGCTACAGCGCCTTCGAGCGGGCCCGTGCCGAGCGCCTGGCGCAACAGCAACAGGCCTACGAGAAGCAGCAAGTCCAGCGCGCGCACATGGAAAAGTACATCGCCCGCTTCAAGGCGCAAGCGACCAAGGCCCGCCAGGCCCAGAGCCGGATCAAGGCGCTGGAGCGGATGGAAGAACTGTCGGCGGCCCATGTCGATTCGCCATTTGACTTCACCTTCCGTGAGTCGCAGAAAATCTCCAGTCCCTTGCTCGATCTCTCCGAGGCGCGTTTGGGGTATGGCGAAAAAACCATTCTGGAGAAGGTCAAACTGCAGCTCGCGCCGGGTGCGCGGATTGGTCTGCTGGGGCCGAACGGGGCCGGTAAATCGACCCTGATCAAAAACCTCGCCGGTGAACTGGAGCCCCTCAGCGGGCGTCTGGTGCGCGGTGAGAACCTGGTCGTGGGCTACTTCGCCCAGCACCAGCTCGACTCGCTGGACAGCAAGGCAAGCCCCTTGCTGCACCTGCAACGCCTGGCACCGACCGAGCGCGAGCAGACCCTGCGCGATTTCCTCGGCGGCTTTGACTTCCGTGGCGCCCGTATCGACGAGCCGGTGCTGAATTTCTCCGGTGGCGAAAAGGCCCGCCTGGCCCTGGCATTGATTGCCTGGGAGCGGCCGAACCTGCTGCTGCTCGACGAGCCGACCAACCACCTGGACCTTGAAATGCGCCTGGCGCTGACCATGGCCTTGCAGGAATTCAGTGGCGCGGTGGTGGTGGTTTCTCACGACCGTAGCCTGCTCAAGAGCACCACCGACAACTTTCTGCTGGTCGCCGATGGCCGTGTGCAGGACTTCGATGGCGATCTGGAAGACTACGCCCGCTGGCTGGTCGAGTTCCGTCAGCGCAATGCACCGGTCAGCACTTCTGCCGGCAACGCCGACAAGACCGACAAAAAGGCCCAGCGCCAGGCCGCTGCCGCCTTGCGCCAACAGCTGGCACCGCACAAGCGCGAAGCCGACAAGCTGGAGCGTGAGCTGGGCACCCTGCATGAGCAACTGGCCAAGGTAGAAGCGAGCCTGGGCGACAGCGCCCTCTATGAGGCGGCGCGCAAGGATGAATTGCGTGATTTGCTCGATCGCCAGGCCAAGCTGAAGGTCCTCGAGGCGCAGCTTGAGGAATCCTGGATGGAAGCCCTTGAACTGCTTGAGAACATGCAGGCGGAGCTGGAGGCGTTGTCCTGATGGAAGCGCTGAGACTGTTGTTGCCGGTCGAGTGGATCGCGCCGATGTGGCTGGGGCTGCAAATCCTGCTGATCCTGGTGGTGGCGTTTCTGTTGCAGCGTGTGGTCTCACGCTGCATGAGCCGGCTGGGCAAGCGCTACCCGCTGCCGCAGGAGCTGTTGATGCCGCTGCGAGGGGCGCTGCGCTGGCTGATCATGGGCAGTGCGCTGATCGCGGTGCTCGAGCGCCTTGGCGTCTCGGCCACGGTGCTGTGGACGGCATTGTCAGGCTTTGTCGCCGTCGCGGCGGTGGCGTTCTTTGCCATGTGGAGTGTGTTGTCCAACCTGCTCTGCGCGGTATTGATCTACACCGTCGGGCCGTTTCGCCTGGGCGATGTCGTTGAGCTGGTGGACACCACCGACAAGCCGGGCGTCAAAGGCCGGGTGATTGCCATCAACCTGCTGTTCACCACCTTGATCGAGTTGCCTGAAGCCAGCGGTGCGTTGGTCCAGGTACCCAATAGTCAGTTCTTTCAGAAGTCGGTACGTCGCTGGCGCGGCACCGATGGCCTGCCATTGGTCAGCGAAAGCAAGATCAGCACGGAGTAATCGGGCCGCACGGCAAAAAAGTCGTGGTGATTTTTCATCGGTCGCACTAGTTTAGGGCTTTGATTCAAGTTCGTTCCGAGGTGCGCGATGACGCTGGAAACATGGCTGGCATTTTTTGCTGCTTGTTGGGTAATCAGTCTTTCTCCCGGGGCGGGCGCGATTGCGTCGATGTCCTGCGGTCTTCAATACGGTTTCTGGCGCGGGTACTGGAACGCGCTGGGCCTGCAGTTGGGGCTGGTCCTGCAGATCGCGATCATCGCAGCCGGCGTCGGCGCCATCCTGGCCGCCTCGGCGACCGCCTTTCAGGTGATCAAGTGGTTTGGCGTGTTCTATTTGGTGTTCCTGGCGATCAAGCAATGGCGAGCGCTGCCGGCAGACATCAGTGACGAAGCGGCGGTGCGGCCGATCGGCAAGCCGCTGAGCCTGGTGTTCCGTGGCTTTCTGGTCAACGTCAGCAACCCCAAGGCGCTGATCTTCATGCTGGCTGTGCTGCCGCAATTCATCAACCCGCACGCGCCACTGCTGTCGCAATACGTGACCATCGCCGCGACCATGGTTGCCGTCGACCTGCTGGTCATGGCCGGTTATACCGGGCTGGCCGCGCGGGTGCTGCGTCTGTTGCGCACGCCCAAGCAACAACGGCGCATGAACCGTACCTTCGCCGGGTTATTCCTGGGCGCAGCCTCCTTGCTGGCAACCATCCGCCGCGCGCCGGTCTGAACCGCATGCAGGCCAATTGAACATGCATGTCTGGATCGATGCGGATGCCTGCCCCAAGGCCGCCAAGGATCAGGTGGTCCGGTTCGCCCTCAAGCGAAAATTCGAGGTCCGGCTGGTCGCAGGGCAGGGCCAGATCAAGCCGGCGTTCACCTGCGTGCGGCTGATCGTGGTGCCAGCCGGGCCTGATGCAGCCGATGATTATCTGGTCGAGCATGCGCAGCCGGGCGAGTTGGTGATTTGCAGCGATGTGCCGCTGGCCGATCGGTTGGTGAAAAAGGGCGTCGCTGCACTGGACCCGCGTGGGCGCGAGTTTGATCAGCAGAACATGGGCGAGCGCCTGGCGGTGCGCAATCTGTTTACCGATTTGCGCGAGCAGGGGCTGGCGGGAGGAGGGCAGGCGGCGTATGGCGAACGCGACAAGCAAGCGTTCGCCAATTCGCTGGACCGGATTCTGACGCGGCTGGCCCGTCAGAATCCGAAGTGACGCTTATTCGTGGGTCAGTTCCAGCACCCGGTCAACCAGCTTGTTGATGCCTGAGGCCGCTTCGCCGATGGATTTGGCCAGCATGTAGGCGGGGGTGCTGACCAGCTTGCGGGCGGTATCTTCGACAATCTCGCTGACGTCGCACTCCTCGTGTGTGCCGCCCATCTTGACGATGGCGGCGCTGGTCGCGGCGTCATGGCCGATGGTGCAGACCACGCCCGGACCATAGATTTTCGCCGCCAGTGCCGGCGAGATGCAGATCAGGCCGACCGGCTTGCCGGCCTCGGCGAAGGCCTCGGCCAGGGCCAGTACGTCCGGATGCACGGTGCAACCGCAGCCTTGGACGGCGAAGTTGGAGAGGTTTTTGGCCGAGCCGAAACCGCCCGGCACGATCAGTGCGTCGAAGTCATTGGCGTCGGCTTCGCGGATATCCTTGACCTCACCGCGCGCGATGCGTGCCGACTCCACCAGCACATTGCGCGACTCGGGCATTTCTTCACCGGTCAGGTGATTGATCACATGCATCTGCGGCACGTTGGGTGCAAAGCACTGCACCTTGGCGCCGCGCTGATCCAGGCGCAGCAAGGTAATCACGCTTTCATGGATTTCTGCGCCGTCATAAACGCCACACCCCGACAGAATCACTGCAACTTTTTTAGTCATGCTGTTTACTCCCGATTTCTGGCGTAAATGTCCACTAATTTGTCACTCCCCGCCATAGGGTTTTGTGGCGCTGTTCGACTTGCCTCCAATCATCGCGTCCACCCTGCGCAGAATCCTCTCTACATTGATCGCAATTACGGCGGGGTGTTCATTGTCCGGGATCGTTTGTTCGGCAGCGAACCTGCACTGCAGCAGCGCTGTGGTTCGGCTGGAGCTGGATGGCGCTTGGCTTGTTTGTGCTGGGGGCTACGCGGGCAAGCCCGGCTCCTACAGGGTCGGGAGCGCCGCGATGAGGGTAATTACTGGGTCTTGCGGGCGATGCGCGCGGCCTTGAGCCGGCGACGCAGCCACAGGCAACCCCCCAGCACCAGCAAGGCCCCCAGCACCCACAGCTCGTATTTCTTCACGTTGCCCAGCAGGCCTTCGAGCACCGCGCCGAAGTGGTAGGCCGCAGCCCCCAGCGCAGTCGCCCAGATGGCCGCGCCGATGCCGTTGAGCAGAAGATAGCGGCCCGGTGGATAGCCCGACAAACCGATGGCCACCGGCATCACGGTGCGCAAGCCATAGACGAAGCGAAAGCTCAGCACCCAGATATCCGGGTGGCGGCGGATATGTTCCAGCGCCTTGTCGCCCATCAACTGCCAGCGCGGCTTGCGCGCCAGTAGCTTGCGGCCGTGCTTGCGTCCCAGGAAGTACCACAGCTGGTCGCCGGCGTAGCTGCCGAAGAATGCAACAACAACCACCAGGTTGATGTCCATGTACCCTCGGAACGCAAGGAAGCCGGCCAGAACCAGAATGGTCTCGCCTTCGAAAAACGTACCAAGAAAAAGGGCTAAGTAGCCGAAATCCTGCAGGAATTGTTGGAGCATTTTCTGGATGCTGGCGAAATGAACGCGCAGCCTAACCCTTCAAGCGCGTTCGGGAAAGTATCCAAATGCGTCTCGACGTGAACATTTCCTACAAGGACAATGGCTGCGGCCACCAGTTGCAGGCTTGTCAATACCTGTAATACAACCGTCATAATGGCCGCTTATAACTGTCGCGCTCGCCCGCAAGTGCGGGCTCAGGAGTCTGCCGTGAGCTTCACCCCCGCTAACCGTTTGTTTCCTGCCACTCGACTGCGTCGTAATCGTCGTGATGATTTCTCTCGTCGTCTGGTCCGTGAAAACGTACTGACCGTCGATGACCTGATCCTGCCGGTGTTCGTACTGGACGGCGAAAATCGCCGTGAAGACATCCCGTCGATGCCGGGGGTTGAGCGTCTGAGCATTGACCTGCTGCTCAAGGAAGCCGAACACTGGGTAGAGCTGGGTATTCCGGCGCTGGCATTGTTCCCGGTCACGCCGCCGGAGAAAAAGTCGCTCGATGGCAGCGAAGCCTGGAACCCCGAGGGCATTGCCCAGCGCGCTACCCGGGCGCTGCGCGAGCGTTTCCCGGAGCTGGGCGTGATCACCGACGTGGCCCTGGACCCGTTCACCACCCACGGCCAGGACGGCATCCTCGACGAGGAAGGCTACGTACAGAACGACATTACCGTCGACGCACTGGTGCGCCAGGCGCTGTCCCATGCCGATGCTGGTGCCCAGGTGGTTGCACCCTCGGACATGATGGACGGCCGCATCCAGGCCATCCGCGAAGCCCTGGAACTGGCCGGCCACGTCAATGTGCGCATCATGGCTTACTCGGCCAAGTACGCCAGCGCCTACTACGGCCCGTTCCGCGATGCCGTCGGCTCGGCGTTGAATCTGGGCAAGGCGAACAAAGCCTCGTACCAGATGGACCCGGCCAACAGCCATGAAGCCCTGCACGAGGTCGGTGCCGACCTGTCCGAGGGCGCCGACATGGTCATGGTCAAGCCAGGCATGCCGTATCTGGATATCCTTTACCGGGTCAAGGATGAGTTCAAGGTGCCGACCTTCGTGTATCAGGTCAGCGGCGAGTACGCCATGCACATGGCCGCGATTCAGAACGGTTGGCTCAGCGAAGGGGTTATTCTCGAATCCCTGACGGCTTTCAAGCGCGCGGGTGCCGATGGCATCCTCACGTATTTCGCTATTCGCGCCGCACAATTGATGAGAGGGCAGTAACGCCCTTCAGGAACGCCAGATGAACAACGAAGCACTCACCGAAGTTACCGTGAAGGAAGCTCAGCCTGTGCTTGAGCAAGTTGTCGAAACACCGCCGCAGCTCGAGCCGGTTGCCCCGCCAGCCGTCGACGGAGCGCCGGTTGTCCTGCCTGCCGTCACCGAAGCGCCGGTGACGGCAGCCGCGCCGCCCCCTGTGCCCGCCCCTGTGCACGCTGTTCCGGGGCTGGACGACAGCAGCCTGTACATCCATCGCGAGCTGTCCCAGTTGCAGTTCAACATTCGTGTGCTGGAGCAGGCGCTGGATGAGTCCTACCCGCTGCTGGAGCGACTGAAGTTCTTGCTGATCTTTTCCAGCAACCTGGATGAGTTCTTCGAAATTCGTGTGGCAGGCCTGAAAAAGCAAATCACTTTTGCCCGTGAACAGGCCGGTGCCGATGGCCTGCAACCACACCAGGCTCTGGCGCGCATCAGCGAGCTGGTGCATGGGCACGTGGATCGCCAATACGCGATCCTCAATGACATCCTGCTGCCGGAGATGGAGAAGCACCAGATTCGCTTCATCCGTCGCCGGTACTGGACCGCCAAACTCAAGACTTGGGTAAGGCGCTTTTTCCGCGACGAGATCGCACCGATCATCACCCCGATCGGCCTCGATCCGACGCACCCGTTTCCGTTGCTGGTGAACAAGAGCCTGAACTTTATCGTCGAGCTGGAAGGCATCGACGCCTTCGGCCGCGACTCGGGCCTTGCGATCATTCCGGCGCCGCGCTTGCTGCCGCGTGTGATCAAGGTGCCTGAAGACGTGGGCGGCCCTGGCGACAACTACGTGTTCCTGTCGTCGATGATCCACGCCCATGCGGACGACCTGTTCCAGGGCATGAAGGTAAAGGGTTGCTACCAGTTCCGCCTGACCCGTAACGCCGACCTGGCGCTGGACTCCGAAGACGTCGAAGACTTGGCCCGCGCCCTGCGCGGTGAGCTGTTCTCGCGTCGATATGGCGATGCGGTGCGCCTGGAAGTGGCCGACACCTGCCCCAAGCATCTCTCGGACTATCTGCTCAAGCAGTTCAGCCTCAGCGAAACCGAGCTGTATCAGGTCAATGGGCCGGTCAACCTGACCCGCCTGTTCAGCATCACTGGCCTGGACAGCCATCCAGAGCTGCAATACACGCCGTTCACCCCGGCGATTCCGAAGCTGTTGACCAACAGCGAAAACATTTTCAGCGTGGTCAGCAAGCAGGACATCCTGCTGCTGCACCCGTTCGAGTCCTTTACCCCGGTGATCGACCTGCTGCGTCAGGCAGCGAAAGACCCGCATGTGCTGGCCGTGCGTCAAACGCTGTACCGAAGCGGCGCCAACTCGGAAATCGTCGATGCGCTGGTGGATGCGGCCCGTAACGGCAAAGAAGTGACGGCGGTGATCGAGCTGCGCGCGCGCTTTGACGAAGAGTCCAACCTGCAGATGGCCAGCCGCCTGCAAGCGGCCGGTGCGGTGGTCATTTATGGCGTGGTCGGCTTCAAGACCCACGCCAAGATGATGCTGATCCTGCGTCGTGAAGCCGGCGAAATCGTCCGCTATGCGCACCTGGGTACCGGCAACTACCACGCCGGTAACGCCCGCCTGTACACCGACTACAGTCTGCTGACCTCCGATGACGCCCTGTGCGAAGACGTGGGCAAGTTGTTCAGCCAACTGATCGGCATGGGCAAGACCTTGCGCATGAAGAAGCTGCTGCACGCGCCGTTTACCCTGAAAAAGGGCATGCTCGACATGATCGCGCGGGAAACCCAGTTCGCGATCGAGGGCAAGCCTGCGCACATCATCGCCAAGTTCAACTCGCTGACCGACCCGAAAATCATCCGCGCGCTGTACAAGGCCAGCCAGTCCGGTGTACGTATCGATTTGGTGGTGCGCGGCATGTGCTGCCTGCGGCCAGGGATTCCGGGGGTGTCGCATAACATCCAGGTCCGTTCGATCATCGGCCGGTTCCTGGAGCACACGCGGGTGTTCTACTTCCTCAATGGCGGCGAAGAGCAGATGTACCTCTCCAGTGCCGACTGGATGGAGCGCAACCTCGACAAGCGCGTCGAGACCTGTTTCCCGGTGGAGGGCAAGAAGTTGATCTTGCGGGTGAAGAGGGAGTTGGAGGGGTATCTGGCCGACAACACCCACGCCTGGATTCTGCAACCGGATGGTCGCTATGTCCGCAGCACGCCAACCGGCAATCAGAACCCGCGCAGCGCCCAGGCGACGCTGCTGGAGCGCTTGAGCAATCCGGTGCTCAGCGTTCGCTGAAGCCCCTCAAAAGCTTCGCGGATAAATCCGCTCCCACATTCCCCGCTTACCTGGTGTGTAAGGGCTGTTGTGGGAGCGGATTCATCCGCGAATAGCTGCGCTGCAAATCCTCAGTGAACGCTGAGCACAAACCCCACCCGCGTCAGCCACTCCGCTTCCAGTGCGAAATCCGCCTGGGTCAGTTGGTTTTCATCCAGCCAGCCGGTCGGGAACTCCACGTCCAGGCTGTCGCCGCTGGCGAGCAGCACCACTTTCGGCATTTCCTGGGTGCCACGGATGTGGTGGAACAGAATCGCAAAGCGCAGCAGCACGCACAGGCGAATCAGTTTTTGGCCTTCTTCGCCGAACTCGGCAAATTTGTCCTTGGGAATGTTGCGCCGGTGGCCACGCACCAGCAGCGCCAGCATTTGCTGGTCTTCGCGGGAGAAGCCTGCCAGGTCGGAGTGCTCGATCAGGTAGGCGCCGTGCTTGTGGTATTGGTAGTGGGCGATGTCCAGCCCGACTTCATGCACCTTCGCCGCCCAGCCCAGCAGCTCGCGCCAGATACCGTCTTCCAGGTCCCAGGCGTTGGCCACTTGATCGAACGCATGCAGGGCCTTGCGCTCGACGCGCGCAGCCTGGCCGAGGTCGACGTGGTAGCGCTCCATCAGCGAGGTCAGGGTGCGGTCACGCACGTCTTCATGGTGATGGCGGCCGAGCAGGTCGTACAGCACACCTTCGCGCAGCGCGCCTTCGCAGTGGTCCATACGCTGGAGTTCCAGGGCATCGAAAATCGCTTCCATGATCGCAAGGCCCGCCGGAAAGATTGGCCGGCGGTCAGGCTTGATGCCGTCGAAGTCGATTTTCTCGACATCGCCGAGCTTGAACAGTTTGCGCTTGAGCCAGGCCAGGCCTTCGGCATTGACCTCGCCCGAGCCCTGGCCACCGGCCTTGAGCGCCAGCCCGACGGCGCGGATGGTGCCCGAGGAGCCAATGGCTTCGTCCCAGGTCAGCCGGTGCAGGGCATTTTCGATGCTCATCAACTCAAGGCGCGCCGCCGTGTAGGCCTGTGCGTAGCGGGCCGGGGTGATCTTGCCGTCGCGGAAGTAGCGTTGGGTAAAGCTGACGCAGCCCATCTGCAGGCTTTCACGCAGCAATGGCTCGAAGCGTTGGCCAATGATGAATTCAGTGCTGCCGCCGCCAATATCGGCGACCAGGCGTTTGCCCGGGGTGTCGGCCAGGGTGTGGGACACGCCCAGGTAAATCAGGCGCGCTTCTTCACGGCCGGAGATGACCTCGACCGGGTGGCCGAGAATTTCTTCGGCGCGGCGGATAAATTCGCCGCGGTTGCGCGCTTCACGCAGGGCGTTGGTGCCCACGATCCGCACAGCGCCCGAGGGCATGCCGTTGATCAGTTGGGCAAAGCGCTTGAGGCAGTCGAGGCCGCGCTGCATGGACTCTTCGCTGAGCTGGCGCTCTTCATCGATGCCGGCGGCCAGCTGAACCTTTTCCCCGAGCCGTTCAAGAATGCGGATCTCGCTGTGGTGAGCCTTGGCAACGACCATATGGAAGCTGTTGGAGCCCAGGTCGATGGCAGCGATCAAGGAAAGATCTTTGGCTGTGGATTGCGGCATGGTCAGGATCCTGGTCGATAACCGTGCCATCGTGCCACGATCCTTCGGTGTCGCCAACGCGAAGCGTCATATGCCGTGACTTAAGCGAGGTAATCGCAAAACAGTAAGATAAATCTGATAGCGCTTGAATGAAGGTTCAGATTGAGCTGACGAATCATCTGATAGCATTTCTACGCACACCTATAGTTACACTCAATCACCCTCGGCTTCCTGTAGGCCGCCGGGGCCGTTATGATGAACGACGTTTTTGCTTACGACCCCGGAGATTTCCATGAGCAGCGATCTTATCAAGCACGTATCCGACGCCAGTTTCGAGGCGGATGTTCTCAAGGCCGAAGGTGCGGTACTGGTCGACTACTGGGCTGAATGGTGCGGCCCTTGCAAGATGATTGCACCGGTCTTGGACGAGATTGCTGAAACCTACAAGGGCAAACTGACCGTCGCCAAGCTGAACATCGACGAAAACCAGGAAACACCGGCCAAGCACGGCGTGCGTGGTATCCCGACGCTGATGCTGTTCAAGAACGGCAACGTCGAGGCGACCAAGGTCGGCGCACTGTCCAAGTCTCAGCTGGCGGCCTTCCTGGACGCCAATATCTGAGTCTGAATGGCCCCGTACATCGCGGGGCTTTTCTTTGGCGTACGACTAGACGCCAGAAAATGCAAGTGTTACATTCGGCCTCGCACCGGTTTCTCCAGTGCCCCCTGCAAGCCGTCGCCGACGCACTCCTACTCGAATTAGTACGCGATCCTGTCGCCTTCTCTGCGGCCCGGCCTCATTAAGCCAGAAGCTTAATTCCTCCCCTCCTATCATGATTACGTCATTCCCATATGAACCTGACTGAACTCAAGCAAAAGCCGATTACCGATCTGCTCGAAATGGCCGAACAGATGGGCATAGAAAATATGGCCCGTTCGCGCAAGCAAGATGTGATTTTCTCCCTGTTGAAAAAGCATGCGAAAAGCGGCGAGGAAATCTCCGGTGACGGCGTGCTGGAGATTCTCCAGGACGGCTTCGGCTTCCTGCGTTCGGCTGATGCTTCCTACTTGGCCGGCCCGGACGATATCTACGTCTCCCCAAGCCAGATCCGCCGCTTCAACCTGCGCACTGGCGACACCATCGTCGGCAAGATCCGCCCGCCAAAAGAAGGCGAGCGTTACTTCGCCCTGCTCAAGGTCGACACGATCAACTTCGACCGTCCAGAAAACGCGAAGAACAAGATCCTGTTCGAAAACCTGACGCCGCTGTTCCCGACCGTGCGCATGAAGATGGAAGCCGGTAACGGTTCCACCGAAGACCTCACCGGCCGAGTCATCGACCTGTGTGCGCCGATCGGTAAAGGCCAGCGTGGCCTGATCGTTGCGCCGCCGAAGGCGGGCAAGACCATCATGCTGCAGAACATCGCGTCCAACATCACGCGTAACAACCCGGAAGTGCACCTGATCGTTCTGCTGATCGACGAGCGTCCGGAAGAAGTGACCGAAATGCAGCGCACCGTGCGCGGCGAAGTGGTTGCCTCTACCTTCGACGAACCGCCGACCCGTCACGTACAGGTTGCCGAAATGGTGATCGAAAAGGCCAAGCGCCTGGTCGAGCACAAGAAGGACGTGGTCATCCTGCTGGACTCCATCACCCGTCTGGCCCGTGCCTACAACACCGTGATCCCGAGCTCCGGCAAGGTACTGACCGGTGGTGTCGACGCCCACGCGCTGGAAAAACCGAAGCGTTTCTTCGGTGCCGCCCGTAACATCGAAGAAGGCGGTTCGCTGACCATTATCGCCACCGCGCTGGTTGAAACCGGCTCGAAGATGGACGAAGTGATCTACGAAGAGTTCAAGGGCACCGGCAACATGGAGCTGCCTCTGGACCGCAAGATCGCCGAGAAGCGCGTCTTCCCGGCCATCAACATCAACCGCTCCGGTACCCGTCGCGAAGAGCTGCTGACTGCCGACGACGAACTGCAGCGCATGTGGATCCTGCGCAAACTGCTGCACCCGATGGATGAGGTCGCAGCCATCGAGTTCCTGGTCGACAAGCTCAAGCAGACCAAGACCAACGACGAGTTCTTCTTGTCGATGAAACGCAAGTAAGGCGAGCCTTCCAGGCACGCTCATGAATGGCGCCCCTCAATGGGCGCCATTTTTGTTTGTGCCAGCGGCTGCTCGATCCACAACCTTGAGTGCAGATCTGCTGCCAGCGCTCCTCGGAGCAGGTAGGATGTAGCACTCTTTTCTGATTGGCATGGTCAATGAAATTCAAGGATCTTCGGGATTTCGTGCAGCAGCTTGAGCAGCGCGGAGAATTGAAACGCATCCAGGTCCCGGTTTCTCCTGTGCTGGAGATGACCGAAATCTGCGATCGCACCCTGCGCAAGAAGGGCCCGGCGCTGTTGTTCGAAAACCCCGTCGGTTTCGATATCCCGGTGTTGGGCAACCTGTTCGGCACGCCCGAGCGGGTGGCCATGGGCATGGGCGCCGAATCCACCGAGCAACTGCGCGAGATCGGCAAGCTGCTGGCCTTCCTCAAGGAGCCTGAGCCGCCCAAGGGCTTGAAGGACGCCTGGTCGAAACTGCCGATCTTCAAAAAAATCATCGCCATGGCCCCCAAGGTGGTCAAGGATGCCGCATGCCAGGAGGTGGTCATCGAAGGTGATGACGTCGACCTGGGCATGTTGCCGGTCCAGCATTGCTGGCCGGGCGACGTCGCGCCGCTGATTACCTGGGGCCTGACCGTCACCCGCGGGCCGAACAAGGAACGCCAGAACCTCGGCATCTACCGCCAGCAGGTCATCGGCCGCAACAAGGTGATCATGCGCTGGCTGAGCCATCGTGGCGGCGCGCTGGATTACCGGGAGTGGTGCGAGAAGCATCCGGGCCAGCCGTTCCCTGTTTCGGTGGCATTGGGGGCAGACCCGGCGACCATTCTCGGTGCCGTGACGCCGGTGCCCGACAGCCTCTCCGAATACGCCTTCGCCGGCCTGTTGCGCGACAACCGCACCGAGCTGGTCAAGTGCCGTGGCAACGACCTGCAAGTGCCGGCCAGTGCTGAAATCGTTCTGGAAGGGGTCATTCACCCCGGCGAGATGGCCGACGAAGGCCCGTATGGCGACCACACCGGTTACTACAACGAAGTGGACAGCTTCCCGGTGTTCACCGTCGAGCGCATTACCCACCGCCGCAAGCCGATCTACCACAGCACCTACACCGGCCGGCCGCCGGATGAGCCGGCGATCCTGGGCGTGGCGCTCAATGAAGTGTTCGTACCGATCCTGCAGAAGCAGTTCCCGGAGATCACCGACTTCTACCTGCCGCCCGAGGGCTGCTCGTACCGCATGGCGGTGGTGACCATGAAGAAGCAGTACCCGGGGCACGCCAAGCGCGTCATGCTGGGGGTGTGGTCGTTCCTGCGACAGTTCATGTACACCAAGTTCGTTATCGTGACCGACGACGACATCAATGCCCGCGACTGGAATGACGTGATCTGGGCGATCACCACGCGCATGGACCCCAAGCGCGACACGGTCCTGATCGACAACACGCCCATCGACTACCTGGACTTTGCGTCGCCGGTGTCGGGCCTGGGGTCGAAAATGGGCCTGGATGCCACCAACAAGTGGCCGGGTGAAACCAGTCGCGAGTGGGGCAGGGTGATCGTCAAGGACGATGCCGTGACGCGCCGAATCGACGAAATGTGGAATCAGTTGGGAATAGATTGATGCGTGTGACCTTGCAGCCGTCCGGCGCCGTGCTTCAGATGTTGCCCGGAGAACGGATTCTCGATGCCGCCCGACGTCTGGGCTACGACTGCCCGCAAAGCTGCCGCAATGGCAATTGCCATATTTGCGCGGCCTTGCTGGTCGATGGTCGCGTGCAGCAGGCCGGTGAAGTTCGCGACCATGGCGAGTTGTTCACCTGCATTGCCGAACCGCTGGAAGATTGTACCGTGCTCTGGGACGGCGTGCTGGCCCTGGGCGAGCTGCCGGTTCGCTCGCTGGCCTGCCAGTTGATCGAGTGCGTGGACCTGGGCGGCGATGTCTGGCGTGTGCGCCTGCGTGCACCGGCCGGCAAGCCACCGCGTTACCACGCCGGCCAATACCTGATGATCGAGCGCGACAACGGTGAGAAAGCGGCGTTTTCGCTGGCCAGCGCGCCGTCTGCCGGGCGAGAGCTGGAAATGCATGTGCTGGCCCGCGAAGCCAGCGCTCGCAGCCTCATCGAGCAGCTGCAGCGCAACGGCATGGCGCGGCTACAACTGCCTTTTGGCGACACCCATCTTGCCGAGCTGCCTGAAGGCCCTTTGGTGCTGATCGCCGCAGGCACCGGCATGGCGCAGATGCACAGCCTGGTCGAGCATTGCCGGGCGGCTGGCTTCAAACACCCGGTGCACCTGTACTGGGGCGTGCGCCGTCCTGAAGACTTCTACCGCATCGATGAGTGGGACAGCTGGCAGCAGCTACCCAATCTGTATCTGCACAAGGTGGTCAGCGACCTCTGCGGATGGGAAGGGCGCTGCGGCATGCTGCACGAAGCCGTATGCGAAGACATCGCCGACCTCTCCAACGTCCACGTCTACGCCAGCGGCTCGCCGGCCATGATCTACGCCACCCTCGACGCCCTGGTCGAGAAGGGCATGGATGCGCATCAAATGCGTGCAGATGTATTTGCCTATGCACCGCGCGATTAATCTATAACCAAACGGTGCACTTCAAGCGTGCGCCGTTTGTTATAACCTGCCCACTTTCGGTTGCTTATATAAGAACGCGCCCTTTATTGTTGCCGGCGTGATGAAGCACTATCGCTATACTCGTCATGATCGGGGATGAAGCCACCATACGGCCGGAAGCCCTTGATCGGTGGGGCCTGATTGCCGTACGGTCATTGCGGGGAACCTTTATTCGCTTACAGTGCTTACTTGCGTAATCACGGGGATTTCTGGCGACGCTTATGTCGGCGATTGAACAGGCTTGTTTGAATTTGGCCTATCCACCTGTGTTGGATTTCGGGCCGCAACTGACGCACGCACAACTTGTGCATTCAATGCAGAACACCATGCGCCTGCATAAGGGCGGGCCGGTGTGGTTGTTTGCCTATGGCTCCTTGATCTGGCGCCCCGAATGCTCCAGTGCCGAACGCCGGCGCGCGCGGGTTCATGGTTACCACCGTGGCTTGTACCTGTGGTCCATGGAGCACCGTGGCACGCCGGAACGTCCGGGTCTGGTGTTCGGGCTCGACCGTGGCGGTTCGTGCAGTGGCTTTGCCTATCGCCTGCCGGACGAGCAGCTTGAGGAATCGCTGTTGGCCTTGTGGCAGCGAGAGATGCCTTACCCGTCTTATCGGCCGCACTGGCTGACCTGCCGGCTTGAGGATGGCAGTAAGGTCCAGGCCCTGGGCTTTGTGCTGGAGCGGCACCTGCCCAGCTACGCCGGCAACCTGCCGGACCATCTGCTCAGTCATGTGCTGGCCAGCGCTTGCGGGCGTTCGGGAACGACCCATGAATACGTGACCCAGACGATCAATGCGCTGCGCAGCCATGAAATGCCGGATCGTAATCTGGAAGCACGGCTCAGACGATGCATTGCGCAGGTGGGCAATTCGCAAACCTGAGTCATGCACCTGTGGGAGTAAAGCTTGCTCGCGATCCGGGCGCTGCGGTCTATCTGATGGACCGCGGTGATGCCATCGCGGACGTCCATGTAGGAGCGGACCTGGCCGCGATGGGCCGCGCAGCGGCCCCTTGGGCCTGTGACATCGGCGAATCAGCTTGCGAGTGCCGGCGGTTTCAGAATCGCCGGGTCCGCTGCGCGGCCCATCGCGGCCGGGTCCGCTCCTACAGGTGTTGCGTCGTTCAATTGCTTAACTGACTGGCATTGGGGCAAGCCTTGCTCCCACAAACCCACTCCCCTATAGTTCGCCCGTCGCTGCCAAATCAGCGTCCGGGCGTGCAAGCCCGAGCCATGAGCGTATAGCCCGTAACTATTCAGCAGGCCTGTGCCCGCTGCATTGCGTTATGGCGGCTGTGCGTGGGAGACCTTCGGGTCTGCCGGCCATGGCCCGGTCTTGCACACCTGCGTACAGCTGCCACCTTATGTCGTGTGCAAGCGACTGTGGCAGTTCCTTTTTCTCAAGGAGTTAGCCATGACCGATCAAATCCCGCCGTTCGAAAAACCCTGTAAGCCCTCAATAATGCTCATCAACCCCGACGCCTCTGTCCCGGAGCTGTTGGCCTTCGCCGATACGCGTTTTCGCAGCGCGAAGGAGCTGATGATCAGCTTGTCCTGCCTCAATACCGCCGCTATGGAGTCTCGCGATATATCCGCCGTGGCCGATGTGGCGTACCTGCTGTTGCAGGATGGTTGTGATGTGCTTGATGAGGTGCGCTCGCGTTAGCGATTGGAAGTTTAAGCATCGCCGGTTGCCGGGTGCATTTAGCCCGGCAATATGGCTGTGATCTTCCCAGCTACAAGATGTCCTGGCCAAACCTATCTGATTCACTAGCTGTGCCTACGAAGATAGGCAGTTATTTTCGGTTTCCCTTACATGGAAGTAGACCGAATCATGAAAAGTTCAAATCTGTCAGTAGCATTATTGGCCTGTGACCAAAACCAATCCGTATTGCGCAGGCAGTCTCGCGCCTCAATATTTAAGCAATATTATACGATCTACGGTCGATGCAGCCCGTACGGCGGAGCTTTGAACTCGTTGGGGTTTAATGGTGAGTATGCAGAAGATGGATCAGGTCATTTTCTACTGGGCAATGGGTATCGAGCCTTTAATCCAGTGTTGAGGCGCTTCAACAGCCCGGACAGCAAGAGCCCTTTTGGGGTGGGGGGCATTAATGCATATGCCTATTGTGCTGGCGATCCGGTCAATCATCGAGACCCCACCGGTCACGTTAAAACGCCGATACGCACCCCTTCTAATGCATCGACAGCTTCGACCGTATCAAGCGTCTGGAGCTCTTCAGCTTCCGGGTCTCGCTCTTCTCGCAGCGGGACTTCCAGTGCGAGTTCTTCATTGTCTGGAAGTGAAAGTGACAATGGGCCTTGGAGGCTTAACAAAAAAGACGCAAGGTTCAAAATTCTCCCCGGCAGCACTGACCCGATCGAGCAAAATGCTCAAAAAACATTCGATGCGTTTCAGAATGCGATATATCGCGGTGAGTCACCTTTCGAAATCGAGACTGACAGGTTGAAAATATTGGATAAGAAAGAGCGCCTCTATCAAATTCGACTCGGCAAAAAACACCGCGCAACGTTTACGGTTTCCGATCACACTGTCAATATCAGGGATGTGGGCGGCCACACCCACACGCCAAAGTAAATACTCGATCACCCACCCGGAAGAGTCTGCTTTACCTAGCAGTTCTACCAGTTACCCTGATGCGTCAATCAGACTATCCTGAGTGCAATTCACCAAGAGGTCTGACAATGCGCAGTTTCATTCACGCCGAGTTAATAGCCTGCGACGGCGCTAATACTGTGTTTCAGGTGGTGGCGCCGGAGCATTCAATATCACTTACGTATACAGCGTATGGTTTCGGACTTGGTCGATTCGGGCAGGCGGGGTTCAATGGCGAGTTTCAGGAGTCGATGACTGGCCATTATGGGTTGGGTAACGGGCATAGAAGTTTTAATCCGATTTTACAGCGTTTTAACAGTCCGGATCGTTTAAGTCCATTCGGGGTAGGGGGCATTAACAGTTATGCTTACTGTCAGGGCGACCCCAGAAACTTCGTGGATCCCTCTGGTCAAGTTAAATTCCGCCAGGTTCGAGTGCCCAGAAGATTTGTCAGGACTCGAGATAAACAGCCTGCTACGCAACCGTATCCTTTGAGCAAGCTTGAAACCTTGACGGGGCGGCCGTTCGATGGGGTAATGCAATACTTGTCAGGAGAAGATCTTCAGAATTTTCGTTTGGTATCACGGGCGTTGGATCAAAGAATACAGAAATCGTCCTTGTCACGAGTGGCTCGCTTGATCACCAGTATCAGTTCGTTGGACTTGAACACGTATTTCAGCGTAGTCGAAAAGCCATTCAACTTGGCTGTGTCCGTTGCGCTTGGTAGGTTTCCGGGTGTGATGCATCGTCACGCTGGTCAGGTGATGTCGTACCGATCAGCAAACGCCACGTACGAATCCGTTAATCGAGGCGCTATTACGCACTATGATATCGGTGGTGACGGTAGTGTCAGCTTTGGTCAGCGCCGCTATCACAATAATCGTGGGCTGAAGTCCATGCTCTATGGGCTCAACCGACGTTAAACAATATTTTTTACCTATTGGTGATGTTACGTAAACATCAATAAATTGATATCGATCAAGTGCGGCCGTAGCGCAGGTTCTCTACCCTGAACTACGCTTTCCCTCGCAAGTCCCAGAGCCGTAGCGCACAAGCAAGGAGCCTGCATGGCTGCTCTTCGATCGACGTTTTTACTCGGCCTGGGCTGCCTGGCCGTGCTCAGCGGCTGTGGGGAAGAAAAGCCCACCGAGCCGCAGCGCCCGCGCGTTCAGGTGCAGCAGGCGGCGGCGACGGAGTTCGCAGCGGCCGTCACCTTGACGGGCGATATCCAGCCTCGGGTGCAAACCGACCTGTCCTTCCGCGTCAGCGGCAAGATCATCGAGCGCAAGGTCGATGTCGGCGATCGGGTCACCGCCAGGCAAGTGCTGGCGCGGCTGGACCCCAAGGATCTGCAGACCGCGCTGGAATCGGCCAACGCTGAAGTCTTCGCCGCCCAGGCGCGGGTGACGCAAGCCAGCGCGGCTTTCGTCCGTCAGCAAAAGCTGTTGCCCAAGGGCTACACCAGCCGCAGTGAATACGACTCCGCCGAAGCGGCCTTGCGTTCCAGCCAAAGTGCCTTGAAGGCCGCCCAGGCGCAGCAGGCCAACGCCCGCGAGCAATTGAGCTACACCGCCCTGATCGCCGATGCCGCCGGGGTGATTACCGCTCGCCAGGCCGAAGTGGGGCAGGTGGTGCAGGCCACGGTGCCGATCTACAGCCTGGCGCGTGACGGGGAGCGGGATGCGGTGTTCAACGTGTACGAATCGCTGCTGATCGACCCGCCCAAGGACCGCAGCATTACCGTCAGCCTGCTCGATAACCCGAAGATCCAGACTCAGGGCAAGGTGCGTGAAGTGACGCCGACGGTCTCGGCCGACAGCGGCACGGTGCAGGTCAAGGTGGCGCTGCAAAGCCTGCCTGACGGCATGGAACTGGGCTCGGTGGTCAGTGCAACTGCCAGCCCGCCGGGCAAGGCCAGCATCGCCTTGCCGTGGTCGGCCCTGACCAAGAACCTGAGCTCGCCCGCTGTGTGGGTGGTGGGCGAAGACGAGAAAGTCAGCCTCCAAAACGTCAAGGTGGCCCGCTACCTGACGGGTAAAGTCATCATCAGCGAAGGGCTTGATAGCGGCCAACGCGTGGTCGTTGCCGGTGGGCAATTGCTGCATCCGGGGATGCAGGTGGAAATTGCCGAGGCAAAAAAACCATGAAGCGTGTATTGCTGTGGCTGTTGAGCGGCCTGCTGCTGGCGGCCTGCTCCAAGGAAGAACCCGCGCCAGAGCCGGTCCGGCCGGTGTTGTCTGTGGAGGTCAAGGCTCAGGATCAGGAAACCTATGGCCGCTTTGCCGGCACCATCCAGGCGCGTTACGAGAGTACCTTGGGGTTTCGGGTGTCGGGCCGGATCGCCCGGCGCCATGTCGACGTGGGCGCTCAGGTCGGCAAAGGCGCCTTGCTGGCGACGCTGGACCCGACCGATCAGCAAAACCAGCTGCGGGCCAGTGAAGGGGATCTGGCGAAGATCCAGGCGCAATGGATCAACGCCCAGGCCAATGCTCGACGCCAGCAGGAGCTGTTCAATCGAGGGGTGGGCGCCCAGGCGCAACTGGACATCGCCCAGACCGACCTGAAAACCACCGGCGCCCAGCTGGAACAGGCCAGGGCGGCTGTCAGCCAGTCGCGTGACCAGCTCGGCTACAGCGAGTTGCACAGCGACCACGCGGCCGTGGTAACCGCCTGGCACGCGGAGGCCGGGCAAGTGGTCAGCGTCGGCCAGCAGGTGGTCACCCTGGCCCAGCCGGATATCAAGGAAGCGGTGATCGACCTGCCGGCGAGCCTGGCCGATCAATTGCCGGTGGGCGTTGAGTTCACGGTGGCAGCGCAGCTCGACCCGAGTATCCACACCACGGCAAAACTGCGGGAAATCGAACCCCAGGCCGAAAGTGCGACGCGCACCCGCCGTGCCCGCCTGACCCTGGCGCAAACACCCGCCGGGTTTCGTCTGGGGACCGCGATCAGCGTGACCCTGAGTTCGGTCATCACGCCGCGCATCGAACTGCCGGCCAACGCGTTGCAGGAAGTCGACGGCAAGACGCAGGTGTGGGTGATCGACACGAAGGCCGGCACGGTCTCACCTCACGAGGTGAAAGTGCTGAGTCGGGAGGGCGACAAGGTATTGCTGGCCGCGGGGGTCAAGCCCGGGGAGCGAGTGGTCAGTGCCGGCGTGAACAGCTTGAAACCGGGGCAAAAAATCAAAGTGGATGAGGAAAGCCAGTGATGAAAGGGAGCTTCAACCTGTCCGAATGGGCACTCAAGCACCAGTCATTTATCTGGTACCTCATGTTTGTTGCGCTGCTGATGGGGGTGTTTTCCTACTTCAATCTGGGTCGAGAAGAAGACCCGTCCTTCACCATCAAGACCATGGTGATTCAGACCCGCTGGCCGGGCGCGACCCAGGACGAAACGCTGGACCAGGTCACCGACCGGATCGAGAAAAAGCTTGAAGAGCTGGACTCTCTCGACTTCGTGAAAAGCTACACCCGGCCCGGTGAGTCGACGGTGTTCGTCAACCTGCGCGACACCACCAAGGCCGAGGACATTCCGCAGATCTGGTATCAGGTGCGCAAGAAGATCCAGGACATCCGCGGCGATTTCCCGCAGGGCCTTCAGGGGCCGGGATTCAACGACGAGTTCGGTGATGTGTTCGGTTCGGTCTACGCCTTTACCGCTGACGGCTTGAGCATGCGCCAGCTGCGCGACTACGTGGAGCAGGTGCGCGCCGAGATCCGTGAGGTGCCGGGGTTGGGCAAGGTCGAGATGATCGGTGAGCAGGACGAAGTCCTGTATCTGAACATTTCCACCCGCAAACTGGCGGCGCTGGGGCTGGATCAGCGCCAGGTCGTGCAAAGCCTGCAATCGCAGAACGCGGTGACCCCCGCCGGGGTGATCGAGGCCGGACCTGAACGGATTTCAGTGCGCACCTCCGGGCAGTTCGCCTCGGAAAAAGACCTGGAAGCGGTGAACCTGCGGCTCAACGATCGCTTCTATCGGCTGGCCGATATCGCCGACATCAGCCGTGGCTACGTCGACCCGCCGGCGCCGCTGTTCCGCTTCAACGGCCAACCCGCCATTGGCCTGGCGATCGCGATGAAAGCGGGCGGCAACATTCAGGCATTCGGTAACGCGCTGCATGAGCGCATGCAAAGCCTGACGGCTGACCTGCCGGTGGGCATCGAAGTGCATACCGTGTCGTCCCAGGCCGATGTGGTCGAGAAAGCCGTAGGCGGGTTTACCAGCGCGCTGTTCGAAGCGGTGATCATCGTTCTGGTGGTGAGCTTTGTCAGCCTCGGCGTGCGCGCAGGGCTGGTGGTGGCGTGCTCGATTCCGCTGGTGCTGGCGATGGTGTTCGTGTTCATGGAGTACAGCGGTATCACCATGCAGCGCATTTCGCTGGGGGCGTTGATCATTGCCCTCGGGCTGTTGGTGGACGACGCCATGATCACGGTGGAGATGATGGTCACGCGCCTGGAGATGGGCGAGACCAAGGAGCAGGCGGCAACGTTCGCCTACACCTCCACGGCCTTCCCGATGCTGACCGGTACGCTGGTGACGGTGGCGGGCTTCGTGCCCATCGGCCTGAACGCCAGCTCCGCCGGTGAGTACACCTTCACCCTGTTTGCCGTGATTGCGGTGGCGATGCTGGTGTCATGGATCGTCGCAGTGCTGTTTGCCCCGGTGATCGGCGTGCACATCCTCAGCACCAACGTGAAGCCCCACAACGAGGAGCCCGGGCGTATTGGCCGGGCCTTCAATCGCGGGTTGCTCTGGAGCATGCGCAACCGCTGGCTGACCATCATCGGCACGGTGTTGCTGTTTGTGCTGGCGGTGTTTTGCATGCGCTTTGTGCAGAACCAATTCTTCCCGTCTTCGGACCGGCCCGAGATTCTGGTGGACCTGAACCTGCCGCAAAACGCTTCGATCCAGGAAACCCGCAAGGCCGTGGATCGGCTTGAAGCGGCGATCAAGGATGACCCGGACATCGTTAGCTGGAGCACCTACATCGGCCAGGGCGCGATCCGTTTCTACCTGCCGCTGGACCAGCAACTGGAAAACCCGTACTACGCGCAGTTGGTCATTGCCAGCAAGGGCCTGGAAGAGCGTGGTGCGTTGATGGGCAGGCTGAGCAAGATTTTGCGTGATGATTTTGTCGGCACCGGCAGCTTTGTCCAGGCGCTCGAGATGGGTCCACCGGTGGGCCGGCCGATCCAGTACCGGGTCAGCGGCCCCGATATCGATCAAGTACGCAAGCACGCCATTGACCTGGCGACCCTGCTGGACAACAACTCGCACATTGGCGAAATCATCTACGACTGGAACGAGCCCGGCAAAGTCCTGCGCATCGACATCGCTCAGGACAAGGCCCGGCAGCTGGGGTTGTCGTCCGAGGATGTGGCCAGCTTGATGAACAGTATTGTCAGCGGCTTGGCGGTCACTCAGGTCCACGACGATATCTACCTGATCGACGTGGTCGGGCGGGCGGTGGACAGCGAGCGCGGCTCGCCGGAAACCTTGCAGAACCTGCAGATCGTCACGCCAAGCGGCACGTCAATCCCGCTGCTGTCGTTCGCGACCGTGCGTTATGAGCTGGAGCAGCCGCTGGTATGGCGGCGTGACCGCAAGCCGACCATTACCATCAAGGCGGCGGTCAGCGACGAAATCCAGCCCACTGACCTGGTCAGGCTGCTCAAGCCACAGATCGACGAATTCGCCGGCAAGCTGCCGGTCGGCTACCAGGTCGCAACAGGCGGTACGGTGGAGGAGAGCGGCAAGGCCCAGGGGCCGATCGCCAAGGTGGTGCCATTGATGCTGTTCCTGATGGCGACTTTCTTGATGATTCAGCTGCACAGTGTGCAGAAGCTGTTCCTGGTGGCGAGCGTGGCGCCGCTGGGTTTGATCGGCGTGGTGTTGGCGCTGGTCCCGACCGGGACGCCGATGGGCTTTGTGGCGATTCTCGGGATTCTGGCGCTGATCGGCATCATCATCCGCAACTCGGTGATTCTGGTGACCCAGATCGAATCATTCGAGCGTGATGGTTATTTACCCTGGAACGCGGTGATCGAGGCGACCGAGCACCGCCGTCGTCCCATTTTGCTGACCGCCGCGGCGGCGAGCCTGGGGATGATTCCGATTGCCCGGGAAGTGTTCTGGGGGCCGATGGCTTACGCGATGATTGGCGGGATCATCATTGCGACCTTGCTGACGCTACTGTTTCTGCCGGCGCTGTATGTGGCCTGGTACAAGATTCGCGAGCCGGCCAACCAATAACGCCGAACCCCTAATGTGGGAGCGGATTTATCCGCGAATAGAAACGCTGCGGTGTGTCAGGCAGACCGTATCGCCTCTATTTCGCGGATAAATCCGCTCCCACGGTTGGGGTTAGGTGTTGAGTTTGAAAGAGTCAGCCCTTGCCCTTGGTCCGGGTCATGTTCGGCCCACCATTTTTCTCGATGTGCTCGATGATCATCCCGGCCACATCCTTGCTGGTGGTGGTTTCGATGCCTTCCAGCCCCGGCGAGGAGTTGACCTCCATCACCAGCGGCCCGTGGTTGGAGCGCAGGATATCCACGCCCGCTACCGACAAGCCCATCACCTTGGCCGCACGAATGGCGGTCATGCGCTCTTCCGGGGTGATCTTGATCAGGCTCGCGGTGCCGCCACGGTGAAGGTTGGAGCGGAATTCGCCCGGTTTGGCCTGGCGTTTCATCGAGGCAATCACCTTGTCGCCGACCACGAAGCAGCGGATATCGGCACCGCCGGCTTCCTTGATGTACTCCTGCACCATGATGTTCTGCTTCAGGCCCATGAAGGCTTCGATCACCGATTCGGCCGCCTTGGTGGTTTCGCACAGCACCACGCCGATGCCCTGGGTGCCCTCGAGCACCTTGATCACCAGCGGCGCGCCGTTGACCATCCGGATCAGGTCGGGAATATCGTCCGGCGAGTGAGCGAAGCCTGTGACCGGCAGGCCCACGCCACGGCGCGACAACAACTGCAGCGAGCGCAGTTTGTCCCGCGAGCGGGCGATGGCCACCGACTCGTTGAGCGGGAACACGCCCATCATTTCGAACTGGCGCAGCACGGCGCAGCCATAGAAGGTGACGGACGCGCCAATACGAGGGATCACCGCATCGAACCCTTCCAGCGGCTTGCCGCGATAATGAATCTGCGGCTTGTGGCTGGCAATGTTCATGTACGCGCGCAGGGTGTCGATCACCACCATCTCATGGCCACGTTCGGCGCCCGCCTCAACCAGACGACGGGTGGAATACAGACGCGGATTGCGCGACAGGACAGCGATCTTCATGCAACACCTGTAGAAGAGGGGGGAGAGACCGGGAACGCCGGTTTTTCTTGAACGTAAGCAAGCCCTGGGTTGACCACCAACTGGCCATGGATCAGGGCTTTGGAACCGAGCAGCAGGCGATAGCGCATCGCCTTGCGGCAGGCCAGGGTGAATTCCACCTCCCACACCCTGTCTCCGAGTGCCAGTGGCGTGCGGATCACGTAGCGGGTCTGGGCTTGGCCGTTGGAGCTTTTGATGTTTTTCATCGTCACCAGAGGCGCTTCGCAGCGCCGATGACGCAACTGCACCACCGAACCGAGGTGCGCATTGAAACGCACCCATTTTTCGCCATCGCGCACAAAGGTTTCGACTTCCGTCGCATGCAGGGTCGAGGTGCTGGCACCGGTATCGATCTTGGCCCGCAGGCCCGCGACCCCGAGGCCAGGCAGCGCCACCCACTCGCGCAAACCGATAACTGTCAAATGGTCGAATGTCTTCAAAATGATTAACCGGCGAAGGAAATACTCGGGTTCGGACCCGGCGCGTGCGGGTAAATTCACCCCAGCATAGCGCTTGCGCACACACACGCAGGGGACTGCCTGGACCCTTTGCGCGGTATTCAGGCAGAAACGGATGAAAATGGCGATAGGTATCGTGTGCGACACTTGCGAAATACCTGCCTGCAGGCGCCGCTGATCGTGGGGTTTGGGCTTGAGCGCGCAGCGGAGTAGAGTTTGGGGCATGTAGATGAAGGGAGTTTTGCAGTGACACAGAAATCGGATGCGGACGACAAGGTTCGTCTCGATAAATGGCTGTGGGCCGCGCGCTTCTACAAAACGCGGGCACTGGCCAAGGCGGCGATCGAAAGCGGCAAGGTTCATCACCGGGGCGACCGTTGCAAACCGGGAAAAGAACCCCATATTGGCGATGAGTTTCAGATTCGCACCGGCTTTGATGAACGCACCGTGGTCGTCAAGGCGCTGTCAGTGACCCGTCGCGGCGCGCCGGAAGCGCAGCTGTTGTACGCCGAGACCGAGCAGAGCATCGCTCGCCGCGAACAAGCCGCAGCGATGCGCAAGGCGGGGGCACTGAGTGTCAGCACCGATGGGCGGCCGAACAAGAAGCAGCGCCGCCAGCTTCAGCAGTTTCAGGATGACGCCAACGATTGAGCACCGCCATTCGTCGAAAGTCAGGCCAAGGCTCTGGCCAAACGCCTATAGCCAGAAACACAGTAGGGCAACGGCAATATACCCGTCTGCAGCCCCAGCTGCCCAGGCCGGGCTTTACCGGTCGTTTGAAACATTTTTGTCCTCCATCCAGATAGATAGACTTATGCACGATTTACCGGACACCGATTTCACCCAGCGCTTCATTTTCGACGACAGCGACACGCGCGGCGAGCTGGTCTCGCTGGAGCGCAGTTACGCTGAAGTGCTGGCCAAACACCCCTATCCGGGGCCGGTCGCGCAGCTGCTAGGCGAGTTGATGGCGGCCGCTTCCCTGCTGGTTGGCAGCTTGAAGTTCGATGGCTTGCTGGTGCTTCAGGCCCGCTCCAACGGCGCGGTACCGCTGCTGATGGTCGAGTGCTCGAGCGAGCGCGAAATCCGCGGTCTGGCGCGTTACCACGAAGACCAGATCACCGACGGCGCCACCCTGCGCGACCTGATGCCGCAGGACCAGAGCGAATTGGTGATGACCATCGACCCGACCCAGGGCAAGCGCTACCAGGGCATCGTCGAGCTTGCCGGCGAATCGTTGTCGGACTGCTTCACCAACTACTTCAAGCAATCCGAGCAACTGGGCACGCGCTTCTGGCTTTACGCCGATGGCTCCCGTGCGCGCGGCGTGCTGCTGCAGCAACTGCCGGCCGAACGTCTCAAAGAGGAAGACGAGCGGGCCGCCAGCTGGCAGCACATCACCACCCTGGCCCACACCCTCACCGCTGAAGAGCTGCTGAGCCTGGACAACGAAACCATCCTGCATCGCCTCTACCACGAAGAGGACGTGCGCCTGTTCGACATCCAGCCGCTGCACTTCCGTTGCACCTGCTCGCGTGAGCGGTCGGCGCGTGCGCTGGTCAGCCTGGGTGCCGACGACGCCGAACAGTTGGTCAAAGAGCACAACGGCACCGTCGAGATCGATTGCCAGTTCTGCAATGAACGCTATCTTTTCGATGCCACCGATGTAGCGCAACTGTTCGCTGGCGGCGGTGTGGACAGCCCTTCGGGTACTCGGCACTAAAACGCTTCAGCACAGGAGAATTTCCTGTCAAAGCCCGAGATAGCGCTGTTCTGACAGGAGGGCTCTACTTTTTTTGGGCGTTTCTGGCATAATCCGGGCCACTTTTTTCGCTGTAGTAGTAAAAACGTTTCTACTACAAAACGTTTGGAGCACTCGGCTTCGGCCGATGGGGAACCTCATGACGCAAGCCAACAACGCCGTGTATACCGATATCAGCACCGCACAACTGGTTGAAGAAGCCATCCGTCGCGGTGAAGGCGAGCTTGCCGCTAATGGCTCGCTGGTCGTGAAAACAGGTCATCGTACCGGTCGTTCGCCGGTCGATCGCTTTATCGTCGAAGAGCCGAGCACTCGGGACGCAATCGCCTGGGGTCCGATCAACCGCAAATTCCCGGCCGACAAGTTCGACGCCCTGTGGAACCGCGTAGAAGCCTACCTGGGCGAGCGCGAGCGGTTTGTTTCCCATGTGCACGTCGGTTCCGATGAGTCGCACTACCTGGCGGTCAAGATGACCACCGAAACCGCTTGGCACAACCTGTTCGGTCGTTGCCTGTTCATCAACCCTGAACAGTACAACCCGGCTGAAAAGCAAGAGTGGCAGATCCTCAATGCTCCGTGGTTCGTCTGCGATCCTGAGCGTGACGGCACCAACTCCGACGGCACCGTGATCATCAATTTCGCGGCCAAGAAAGTGCTGATCGCTGGCATGCGTTACGCCGGCGAGATGAAAAAAGCCCTGTTCTCGGTGCAGAACTTCCTGCTGCCTGCTTCCGACGTGCTGCCAATGCACTGCGCGGCCAACATGGGCGAAGAGGGTGATGTCACCCTGTTCTTCGGCCTGTCGGGCACCGGTAAAACCACCCTGTCGGCCGACGAAAGCCGTTACCTGATCGGTGACGACGAGCACGGTTGGGGCGAAGGTGTAGTGTTCAACATCGAAGGCGGTTGCTATGCCAAGTGCATCGACCTGACCGAGAAGAACGAGCCGGTGATCTGGAAAGCCATCCAGTTCGGCGCCGTGCTGGAAAACGTTGTGCTGAACCCGGAAACCCGCCTGCCGGACTACACCGACGACAGCCTGACCCAGAACAGCCGCGCCGCTTACCCGCGCGAGCTGATCGACAAGCGCGCACCGAAAAACCTCGGTGGCGAGCCAAACGCTGTGATCTTCCTGACCTGCGACCTGACCGGCGTTCTGCCACCGGTGTCGATCCTCAGCGAAGAACAAGCGGCCTACCACTTCCTGTCGGGTTACACCGCACTGGTCGGTTCCACCGAAATGGGTTCGGGCAGCGGCATCAAGTCGACCTTCTCCACCTGCTTCGGCGCACCGTTCTTCCCGCGTCCGGCTGGCGAATACGCTGAACTGCTGATCAAGCGTATCCGTGGCTTCGGCTCCAAGGTCTACCTGGTCAACACCGGCTGGACCGGCGGTGGCTACGGCGTTGGCAAGCGCTTCAACATCCCGACCACCCGTGGCGTGATCGCTGCCATTCAGAGCGGTGCTCTGATCGGCGCCGAAACCGAGCACCTGGACGTGATCAACCTGGACGTGCCAAAGTCGGTACCAGGCGTTGACGGCGGCCTGCTCAACCCGCGCAACACCTGGGCTGACAAAGACGCTTACGACGAAGCAGCCAAAGGCCTGGCGGGTCTGTTCATCGAAAACTTCAAGAAGTTCGAAGTTTCCGACGCCATCAAGCAGGCCGGCCCTCAGCTGTAAGCTGATCGCAGCCGCTTGAACTCAAAAAGCCGCCCTTCGGGGCGGCTTTTTTGTTTATGCCGATATCAAGAGCCCGGGCGCAAGCTTTTGAACTGGTAGGAGCCAGGCTTGCCTGCGATTGCATCACCGCGGTTTGCCAGATACACCGCAGCGCCTGCATCGCGAGCAAGCTCGGCTCCTACAGTCCGCACTCATAAGCCCATTCACCCGCTGAATGCCCCCCATCACGCTAATAAAGTTCAAAACCACCCCTCGCTGTTCTATGGTTCGAAGTATCACCGCATGGAGGAAGTACCATGAGCCAGAACGCTTACGACATTCAGCGGGCCGCCGTGATTGGCGCCGGGACCATGGGGCGGGGCATTGTCATGTGCCTGGCCAATGCCGGCGTGCGGGTGCAGTGGGTGGACAATAACCCGCAGATGCTGGAGCAGGGCATGGCCGCCGTGGCCCAAACCTATGCGCATAGCGTGCGCCAGGGGCGGATTGGGGAGGCTGAGGCCGCTGAGCGACGCGGACGGGTTGAGTCAGCGGCGAATTATTCGGCGATTCGCGATGTGGACCTGGTGATCGAGGCGGTGTACGAGAACCTGGAGCTCAAGCAGACGATCTTTCGCGAACTCGATGCAGTGCTCAAACCCTCGGCGATTCTGGCCAGCAATACCTCGGCACTGAACATCGATGCCATCGCTGCCGTCACCCAGCGGCCGGCCCAAGTGCTGGGCCTGCACTTTTTCAGCCCTGCCCACATTATGAAACTGCTGGAGGTGGTGCGCGCCGCCAAGACCGCGCCTGCCGTGCTGCAAGCCGCCACGGCGCTCGGCGAGCGCATGGGCAAGGTCAGTGTGGTAGCCGGCAATTGCCAGGGTTTTATCGGCAACCGGATGCTCGACACCTACGTCCGCGAAGCCCGTTCGATGTTACTTGAGGGCGCCTTGCCATCGGAAGTGGACGAGGCCATGCAGAGCTTTGGCTTTGCGATGGGTCCGTTTCGGATGTTCGACGTCGTCGGCATTGACCTGGGCTGGCATGCGCGTGAGTTGGCCGGCAAGGGCCAGGACGACCCGCTGGTGCAGGTGGATAACCGCCTCTGCGAGCTCGGCCGTTATGGCCAGAAGACAGGCAATGGCTTCTATCATTACGAACCGGGTAGCCGTCAGGCTGAGCACGACCCTGAGGTCGATGCGCTGGTGGTCGGAGTCAGTCGAGGCCTGGGTTACGAACGCCGCGCGATTGGCGCGCCAGAGATCCTGGAGCGCTGCTTGCTGGCGTTGGTCAACGAGGGCGCAAAAATCTTGCAGGAGGGCATCGCCGAATCTGCCCATGATATTGACCTGGTCTATCTCAACGGCTATGGCTTTCCCGCCGCTCAGGGTGGCCCCATGGCCTGGGCCGATGCCCAAGGCATGGCGCAGATCAAGAAACGCCTGCTGGCGCTTGAGAAGAATCGGGGCGAGCATTGGCACCCTGCTGGCCTGATCGGCCGCCTGGCTGCCGAAGGCGGTCGCCTGTCCCAGGCGTGACAATCGCCGGGCCTGTAGGAGCCGGGCTTGCCCCAATACCCGTCAGTTAAGGCGAATTACATGTGGGAGCGGATTTATCCGCGAATGAAGACGACGCGCAATGCCTGAAAAACCACGGTGCATTCATTCGCGGATAAATCCGCTCCCACAGAGTTTATGCCTTAACTGACTGGCATTGGGGCTTGCCCGCGAAGAACGATGACGCGCAATACCTGAAAAAACGGCGGTGTCTTTATTCGCGGGCAAGCCCTGCTCCTACAATGTTCCGCCCGGGAATCATCCGCCAATGAGGAACCTATGAGCGAGCAGATGCCGCAGCGCGGTGATTACCGCCACTTCCAGCCGATACTCACGCGCTGGCACGACAATGACGTGTATGGCCACGTCAATAACGTCACCTATTACAGCTTCTTCGACACGGCCGTGAACACCTACCTGATCGAGGAGGGTGGGCTGGATATCCATAGCGGCGAGGTGGTGGGTTTTGTGGTCAGCTCGGCCTGCGACTATTTCGCCTCGATTGCCTTTCCCGAGCGCATTGAAGTGGGGCTGCGGGTGGGCAAGCTGGGCAACAGTTCAGTGCAGTACGAGTTGGCGGTGTTCAAGGCGGGCGAGGCCGATGCCTGTGCGGCAGGGCGCTTCGTGCAGGTGTTCGTGGAGCGGGCGTCGAATCGGCCGGTGGCGATTCCAAATCCATTACGCGGGGCGTTGCAGGCCTTGGTCTAGCTGGCCGCGAATGGTGCGGCCAGCCCTTCCAATGGGCACGGATCAATCATCGTCATGCCAGCGTTTGTGCTTGTGCTTGCGGTGGCCATAGTGATGGCCGCGGTCGTAGTGGCGACGGTCGTCATAGCGGCGATCGCGATAGCGGCGGCGATCATCGTCGTCGTCGCTCTTGTTGCCCATGTAGTTACCCAGGGCACCACCTGCACCACCGCCCGCTGCGGCACCAATCAGGCTACCGCTGGTGCCGCCGACACTGCGGCCAACCACGTTACCGCCGGCTGCGCCCAGTGCACCGCCGATAGCGGCTTCGCCACGGCTGCGTTTGTCGGCACCTACCGCACTACCGGCCGCGCCGCCCAAGCCTGCGCCAATCGCAGAACCTGTGCTGCCGCCGATCGATTGACCGACCACCGAACCCAATACCCCACCCAGTGCGCCGCCAATACCCGCTTCGGTACTGCCGCCCGCCGACGCAACGCCGCTGAGCAAGCCAAGGGACAACAACAGAATCGAGGAGTACTTCTTCATCGAGAGAGCCTCATAGGGATGACGAGGGCGATCCTGAGGCTCTGGAAGGAGGCTTTCAATGCAAATCCGACGAATAACACGACTTGTATACAAAACGCTAAATTACTGTTTTTTCACTGAAACTTTATGCGTTTTCGCCGGTCTTAGGTTTCTTCGGACAGGCCTTTTCAGTGATGGAAAGGCCTTTTTTGTGGGCGTTTTTCAAGCTGGGAACCACCTTACGCCTTTGAGCGCACAGTGGCCAACCCAAATGTTACGGCGTTTAAACAATGCGCCCGCTGTCGCTGGCAGCTTCCAGGCGGATGGCGACGAACTTGGATGTCGGGGTATGGCTGCCTATACCCACGCTTTCCAGGGGCACCAGCGGATTCACTTCCGGGTAATAGGCCGCGGCCTGGCCGGCGGGGATGTCGAATGCCAGCAGCGTGAAGCCTTTGACGCGGCGTTCGCGCCCATCGCTCCAGAGCGAGACGATATCGGCCTTCTGGCCGGGTTTGAAGCCCAGGCGAATGATGTCCGCCTCATTGACGAACAATACGTCACGCTGGCCCTTGACCCCGCGATAGCGGTCGTCCAGGCCATAGATGGTGGTGTTGTACTGATCGTGTGAGCGCATCGACTGCATGATCAGGTCCGGGACCTGGCCGCTGCCACGGATGTCCGCATGCAACAGGTCAACCGGCAGTGCGTTGGCCTTGAAGTTGGCGCGGCCGCTGGCGGTTGCCCAGCGACGTGATCCGGCGCTGCTGCCCAGGTAAAAGCCGCCCGGATGTTCCAGGCGCTGGTTGAAATCCTTGAAGCCGGTGATGGTGTCGGCGATCAAATCGCGAATGCGCCGGTAATCGGCGATCAGCCAGTTCCAGTCCACCGGATGATTGCCCAGGGTGGCGGCGGCAATGCCGGCGATCACCGCAGGCTCCGAGCGCATCTGCGCCGATAGCGGCTGCAGCTGGCCGTGGGAGTCATGCACCATGCTGAACGAGTCTTCCACCGTGACCGCTTGCGGGCCTTCGGCCTGCATGTCGATATCGGTCCGGCCAAGACACGGCAGGATCAAGGCCTCCTTGCCATGGATCAGGTGGCTGCGGTTGAGCTTGGTGCTGATCTGCACGGTCAGCTCGCAGTTGCGCAGGGCCTGCGCGGTACGGTGGCTGTCCGGAGTGGCCTGAACGAAGTTGCCACCCAGGCCGATAAAGACCTTGGCCTTGCCATCGAGCATGGCGCGAATGGCTTCGACGGTGTTATGCCCGTCGTGCCGCGGCACCTTGAACTGGAAGCGTTTTTCCAGCGCATCCAGCAAGGCTGCCGGTGGCCGCTCATTGATGCCCATGGTGCGGTCGCCCTGCACGTTGCTGTGGCCGCGCACCGGGCACAGGCCGGCCCCCGGCTTGCCGAGGTTGCCGCGCAGCAGCATCAGGTTGGAGATTTCCTGGATGGTCGCGACCGAGTGTCGATGCTGGGTAATGCCCATCGCCCAGCACATGATCACATGCTCGGCCTTGCGGTACATTTGCGCGGCCTGTTCGACCTCAGCCAGGCTCAGTCCGGACTGCTCGACGATCTGCTCCCACGAGGTGGCGTCGATGGCGGCCAGGTACTCGAGCACGCCCTGGGTGTGCTCGTTGAGGAAGGCGTGGTCGAACACCGACGGGGCATCACTGGTTTGCGCCTCGCGCTCCCATTGCAGCAGGAACTTGGCCATGCCGCGCATCAGTGCCATGTCGCCGCCCAGTGCCGGGCGGAAGTAAGCGGTGTTGGTCGGGCGATCACCGTTGGTGAGCATCTCGATCGGGTGTTGTGGGTGCTGGAAGCGCTCCAGGCCGCGCTCCTTGAGCGGGTTGATGCACACCACCTGGGCACCGCGCTGGACCGCCTCACGCAGCGGTTCAAGCATGCGCGGGTGGTTGGTGCCGGGGTTCTGGCCCCAGACGAAAATCGCGTCGCTGTGCTCGAAGTCATCAAAGGTCACGGTGCCCTTGCCAACCCCGACGCTTTGCGACAAGGCCACGCCGCTGGCTTCGTGGCACATGTTCGAGCAATCCGGGAAGTTGTTGGTGCCGTAGGCGCGCACAAACAGCTGATACAGGTAGGCCGCTTCGTTGCTGGCCCGGCCCGAGGTGTAGAACTCGGCCTGGTCGGGGCTTTGGAGGTTGAGCAGGTGCCTGGCGATCAGGTTGAAGGCGTCGTCCCAGCTGACCGGTTGGTAGCGGTCGCTGGCTGGGTCGTAGACCATCGGGTCGGTCAGCCGGCCCTGGTATTCAAGCCAGTAATCACTCTGGGCCAGCAGCGAAGTCACGCTGTGCTTGGCGAAGAAGGCCGCATCGACGCGGCGCTTGGTGGCTTCCCAGTTGACCGCCTTGGCACCGTTTTCACAGAACTTGACCATGCCGCTTTCCGGCGAGTCGCCCCAGGCGCAGCCCGGGCAATCGAAGCCGCCGTGCTGGTTGGTCTTGAGCAGGGCGCGGATGTTCTTCAGGGCGTTATCACTGCCCAGCCATGCGCGGGTCACGCTCTGCAAGGCGCCCCAGCCACCGGCGGCGCCGTGGTACGGCTTGTAGCGCGGGGTGGGCGTCTGGTCGGCTTTATGGTGCATGCTCACGCTGAATTCTCCATCGCAGGGCTGTAGACCCGCGGCGCACTGTGCTGCGGCAGGTGGATAAGGTTGAGGTTATGGCGGCGGGCCCATTGCAGCGCCAGGCCGGTGGGCGAGGACAGGCTGACCAGGGTCTGGATGCCGGCGCGCAATACTTTCTGGATCAGTTCCAGGCTGCAGCGGCTGGTGACGATTGCCAGCCCGCCGGTGGTGGAAATCTTTTGCCGCACCAGGGCGCCGATCAGCTTGTCGAGCGCGTTGTGACGGCCGATGTCTTCGCGGCCCAGCAGCAGGTCGCCGTTTGCATCCATGAAGACGGCGGCATGCACCGCGCCGCAATGCCGGCCCAAGGGCTGGAAGGCGCCGATGCGCTGGCGCAGGCCTTCAAGCCATTGGGCGGGCGGCAGGGGGCTGCCTGGCAATACGTTCAACTGCGGCAGGGCCTGCTCGACCGCCTCGACACCGCACAGTCCGCAGCCGCTGGTGCCGGCCAGCTGGCGGCGCTGATTTTTCAGGTCCCAGAAGGCGCGGCTGGCGATTTCGACTTCGGCGTGTTGCGCCGAGCCATTGCCAGACAGGCGGATGTCGTAGATCTCATCGGCGCTGGCGACGATGCCGCTGCCGATGCTGAAGCCGACAATAAAGTCTTCAAGGTCGGTGGGGCTGACCAGCATGACCGCCTGGCTGATGCCATTGAAGGCGATGGCCAGGGCGACTTCTTCGGCCAGCGCGGCGTCGGCCGGGGCCTCATGGGAAAGCTCGCAGTACTGATAGGTCTGGCTGGCCGCTGGTGCAGGCGTGGACGCCGTGGGCACCGCGCAGGCCGGGTGCTTGGCGTTCATCGGGCAATACCGGCAGGGACTAGTGGTTTAAGACTAGGCCTGCCGGGGGGTGTCGTCTAATCGCTAATACCGATGCCGTGATAGATGGCGTCGATCAAGACGGCCTTGGAGATTGCCGGTACATGCTGAAGCAGGCTTCGGCCAGCGCCGAGCGCGGCGCCCCTCGACGCATGATCAAGCCCAGCGCCGCCAGGGTTTGTGCCTGTTCGATGGGCTGCAGGCGCAGGTGCTCGGTCAGGGCTTCGAGGCCGCCGTCCAGCGGCATGATCGCGCAGCACAGGCCGCCATGGACGGCCTGCACCAGCTGATGCACGGCATCGGTTTGCAGCAGCGGTTGTGGGGTCAGGCTGCGGCTGTGGAAGTTATGGTCGATGGACTGGCGAAAGTGCATGCCGCTGGTCAGCAGGCCCAGCGGCAGCTCGATCAGTGCTTCCCAGCTCAAGGGCGCCTCATCGAAACTGAAAAACCGCTGATCGTAGAGCAGGCCCATGCGGGTTTCACTCAAGGCCAAGGCTTCAAAGCGCTCGTTATCCAACCGTTCAAGGTAAGACACGCCCAGGTCCAGGCGGTTGTTGGCCAACTGCTCGAGAATCTGCTCCGAACTCAATGAGCTCAGCTCGAAGCGCAGGTTCGGGTGTTCGCGGTGCAATTGTTGCAGCAGCGGCAGCGGGTCGAAACTCGACAACGGCACCACGCCCAGGCGCAGGGTGCCGACCAGGTGCCCCCGACAAGCGGCTGCCTCGGCGTTGAGCCCGTCATAGGCGGCCAGCACCGAACGGGCCCAGGCCAATACCCGCTCGCCGGGCGCGGTAAAACCTTCAAAGCGTTGGCCGCGATTGACCAGCGGTAGTTCCAGCTCTTCTTCCAGGTTGCGCAGGCGCATCGACAGGGTCGGTTGGGTGACGTGGCAACGCGCCGCCGCCTGGCCGAAGTGGCGAGTCTCGTCGAGGGCGATGAGGAATTTCAGCTGCTTGATGTCCATCGTCTGTCTCGGGCCTGTGGGCGAACAGAGATTCTAGCCTGCCGAGCCGGTCAATTTCCGAGCCTTGTCTAGACTAAGCGCTCCAATCACTGAAGGAGGAGTGTGTCATGAGTCTTTTCAGCTTTGTGAAAGAGGCGGGCGAGAAGTTGATTGACCTGCTGACGCCGGGCAATGCCGACGCCAGCGAGCAACTCAAGGAGCATGTGGCGAAGGTCGGGCTGGGTAATCCGAACATCCAGGCCACTGTCGAGGGCGATAAGGTGACGGTCACAGGCGAAGTCGCCAGCCAGGAAGAAAAAGAGAAAATCCTCCTGGCGCTGGGCAACGTGGCCGGTGTTGCCACCGTGGATGACCAGATCACCGTCACCGGCCCCGTGGCGCAGGCTGCGCGGTTTGTCACTGTGAAAAAAGGCGACACCTTGAGCGCTATTGCCAAGGCCGCGTGCGGTGACGCCAACCAGTACCAGAAAATCTTCGAGGCCAACAAACCGATGCTTTCGCACCCGGACAAGATCTACCCGGGGCAGGTGTTGCGTATTCCGCATTAACGCCGTTGCGGGTGCTGGTCACAGCGTTTCGATCAGCGCCCGGTAGTCTTCCACGGCCTCGAATTCCGCCGTATCGCGCGGCCCCTTGCGGCTGTCGGGCTCGCGTACGGCGAGCAGGTGGGCCACGCCAAAGTCACGGGCGCTGCGCAGAATCGGCAAGGTATCGTCGATAAACAGGCTGCGCGCCGGGTCGAAATCGATGTCGCTCTTGAGCGCATTCCAGAACTGCGGGCTTTCCTTGGCAAAGCCGTAGTCATGGGAGCTGATCAGCCGCTCGAAATAGGGCGCCAGTTCCACTCGTTCAAGCTTGAGCGACAGCGAATCGCGGTGCGCGTTGGTGATCAGGATCACCCGCTTGCCAGCGTTGCGGATTGCGGCCAGAAAGGTATCGGCGTCCGGTTTCAGGGCGATCAGGTGGGCGGTTTCCAGTTTCAATTCACGGACCGGCAGCTGCAGTTCCCGGGTCCAGAAGTCCAGGCAGTACCAGCACAATTTGCCGGCGTTGTTCTCGAACAGCGGTTGCAGCTCAAGCTCGGCCATGGCCCGGCTGACGCCATGCAGGTCGGCGTAGCGCTGGGGCAGGTGCTCCAGCCAGAAATGGTTGTCGTAGTGCAGATCGAGCAAGGTGCCGTCCATGTCCAGCAGAACGGTGTCGATATCGGGCCAGGCAATGGAGAGCATGTGAAATATTCTCAAACAGGGGTGGTGTGACGCTGGCCTTCGCAGGGGCAAGCCACGGTATAGTAACCCGTTCACGCCAAGGAGCCGCCTCATGCGCCAGAAACCCACCGTGCTTGCCCGCGAGATTGTCGCCAGTAGCCGCCTATTTCGTGTCGAAGCCGTGCAGTTGCGCTTCTCCAATGGCACTGAACGCACCTACGAACGGCTGGTCGGGCGTGGCACCGGATATGGCGCGGTGATGATTGTGGCGATGATCGATGCCGACCACGCGCTGTTGGTCGAAGAATACTGCGGTGGTACTGACGAATACGAATTGTCCCTGCCCAAGGGCTTGATCGAGCCGGGCGAGGATGTGCTGGCCGCGGCCAACCGGGAACTCAAGGAAGAGGCCGGTTTTGGCGCGCGTCAGCTGGAACATCTGACTGAGCTGTCGCTGTCGCCGGGCTACATGAGCCAGAAGATTCAGGTGGTGCTGGCGTCCGAGCTGTATGAAGAGTCGTTGCCGGGCGATGAGCCTGAACCGATGCGGGTCGACAAGGTCAACCTGCGCGAGCTGTCGGCGCTGGCCCAACATCCGCAATTCTCCGAAGGCCGGGCGCTGGCCTCGCTCTACCTGGTCCGTGACCTGTTGACCCAGCGCGGGGTGTTCATTCCATGAGCGCAGCCCTGCACCCCCTGATTCCCGGTGTGGTTGACCTGGCGCGCCGCGCCGGTGAAGCGATCCTGCCGTTCTGGCGCATGAACGTGGCGGTCACCGCCAAGGCCGATGACTCGCCGGTGACGGCCGCCGACCTGGCGGCGCATCAAGTGATTGTCGAGGGCCTCACGGCGCTGGCGCCGGATATCCCGATTCTGTCGGAAGAGGACTGCGGCATACCTCTGGAGGTACGTGCCCAATGGCAGCGCTGGTGGCTGGTCGACCCGCTGGACGGCACCAAGGAGTTTATTGCCGGCAGCGAAGAGTTCACGGTGAATATCGCCTTGATCGAGCAGGGCCGGGTGGTGTTCGGTGTGGTGTCGATGCCGACCAACGGTCGCTGCTACTTCGGAGGTGCTGGCTTGGGCGCATTTCGCAGTGAAGCGGATGGAACGGTGCAGCCGATTTCGGTACGCACGGCGCCTGCCGCTGGCGAGGCTTTTACCGTGGTTGCAAGCCGTCGGCATTCGAGCCCTGAGCAGGAAAAGTTGCTGGCTGGGTTGAGTGCGGCGCTGGGGGAATTGCAACTGGCCAATATCGGCAGCTCACTGAAATTCTGCCTGCTGGCCGAAGGCGCGGCGGATTGCTATCCACGGCTGGCGCCTACATCGCAGTGGGATACTGCTGCGGCGCAGGGCGTGCTGGAAGGGGCGGGGGGTGAAGTGGTGGAGGTGAACGGGCAAGTGCTCAGTTATCCGCCGCGTGAGTCGTTGCTCAATCCGTTCTTTTTGGCATTGCCGGCGGCGGCGCCTTGGCGCAAGGATCTGTTGGTGCTGGTAACACGCGCTCAGAGCTAATAATGTAGGAGCGGACCTGGCCGCGATGGGCTGCGCAGCGGCCCCGGGGTCTGCTGCGCAGCCCATCGCG